>CAIQDA010000323.1 GCA_903870415.1 uncultured delta proteobacterium | reverse complement strand
CAGCGGAAACATGATGCGTGCATTCTGCAATGCCACGTGGGCGCGGGCGAGCACGAGCAAGCACCCGAACGGAACGGCTCCCACGAGTGCGTAGGGAAGCAAGTCCGCCATCTGCGCAAGGCCCGCGGAATCCATCGCTCCATGGCCGAAGGCGAGCGTGACGATGCGTTCACGAAACACAAAGAGAACACCGGCGAGGGCGAGGACGAAGGCGCTCGTCGCGGCCAAGGCGCGCAGCACCATTACGCCGAAGGACCCGGTGCCGCTCACGGTCACGTGATGCGCGAAGGCGCCCACGAGCACTGGAAAAACACTCGCTTGCAGAATGGTCAGCGGAAGCCCCGCGACGTCGAAGGTGTAACGCAAGAGCGTTCCTCCACCCACGAAGCCCGTGGCCACGGCGAAGGCCTGATCGACCACCGGGTTGATGCGCGTGACCGCCGAGCCCCCCGCCTCCGATGCCACCATGCGAAGGAAGCGCCGCACCTCGGCCGTGAGCGTGAACCGAGGCGTGAGCGCGAGCCCTGTCGTGCGTCGAACCGCGAGCGCAAGGACGAGCACCGCGACGCCTTCGCCGACGAGGAGCCACCACGGCAGCACGCCGATGCCCGCGCCCGAAGTCTGGGAAAGCCCAAGCAAGGTGACGCCCATCCCGAGGCCGGACCCGAGCGGATGGAGCGCGTAGCGTTGGTGCGCGTTGGCGAGGCCCACAAGAAATGCGCGGCATCCCATGGTCGGCACGAGCAGCGCGAGCGGCACGATAAGCAGTCGCTCGACGTGCGCGCGATCCCCTGAGACGGCAAGGGTCGCGTGCGCAAGACCCAGCGCCGACGCCACGACACTGGCGGCGAGTGTCGTCACAAGCGTCGCTCCGAAGAGGCTCTGCACCGCTCCAGGCAGCTCCGCTGGGCGCTTGAGGCGAAGCTCCGTAACGACGGGAATCAGCACAGAATCCTGGAAGGCCGCGACGACGATGCTTCCGACGAACGTGAAGAGCGCGCCGAGGAGCATGTACGCATCCGTCGCGTCGCTACGTCCGAACCACGCGGCGAGAAGAAGCGGAAGGAGCGCCTCCCCGCCACGCAGCACCACCTGAAGGGGAAGGAGCATGAGCGCAGTACGCAGAACGCGGGGCGCCCCAGTCGACGCGTTCACGGACTGCGACCGAGGACAATGCGTTCGAGCTCGCGCTGAAGTCGGGCCGCATGAGGACGCGAATCGAATTCTGTTTCGGCGCGGTGGCGCGACGCAGCCCCGTGTTTTGCACGCAATTCAGGATCGCGAACGTAACGCGCGATCGCTTCGGCGAGCCCGTTTACGTCGGCGGGACGACCCGGAATCAAGGCCCCGTTGTAACCGTCGCGAACCATTTCGCCCATGCCGCCTACGTCGAAGACACACACGGGTTTTCCGAGCGCCATCGCTTCAAGGACGGCGCGAGGAAGCGGGTCCTCGTAAATGCTTGGAACGACGGAGACGTCGAACTCACGAACGTAGGGCTTCACGTCGGATCGAAAACCCGGGAACGCGAACGCACCCTCGAGGCCGAGGTCACGCACGAGAGCCCTGCATTCTTCCAGGTGATCGGGAACGACGTCTTGGGGCGTATCGCCAAACGCGATGAAACGAACGCGACGGCGAAGGCCCTCGTCGAGCATCGTCATCGACTTGTGCGCCGCACGCACGAACTCGAAGTAGCCCTTCTTCGGAAGGATACGACCTTGGCTCCCGACCACGATCGCATCGGCGGGCCAACCGAACTCCTCACGAATGCGAGGCTCCGTGTTCCCCGCGGCGAACTCGACGACGTCGATGGCATCGTGTGTAAGATGCACCTTCTCCGGGCAGTGCGGATAGAGCACCGTTGTCGCCCTCGAAACGCAGCAAATGCTGGCAACTCCCGTGCTTGCGGCGAGGGCCGAGTGGAGCGGGCGAATCGGCGCGCCGACGGACGTGTAGAAGCAGTGCCAAAGCGAGGGCACCCCGGTCACGGCCGAAAGTCCACCGCCCGCAAAACACGCCGTCGTCCCGTTGCAGAAGATCGCGTCGTAGCGCCCCTCGCGCACGAGCTTCGCGAGGCGAAAGAATCCGCGACCGCCACGAAACACGTTGCCCGCGGCGCGCAGAAGCTTCTTCGGCGGCGCGACCTCGAAGTCCTCGCGCTCAATGGCTCTGTCCCACGGCTCCACGATATTTTCCACGAGATCGGACTCAAAGAGCAGCTCGTCCGCGATGCCTTTTTCGGACAGTAACTCGCTCACAACCCCGGGTCGCGGAAGGAGCACCGTCTTGTGCATCCGAGACGCATCCGCGAACTTGAGAATGTAATACAGCGTACGCCCTGGGCCGCCATTGCGGGACGTATCGTTGATGAAGAGCACGCGAAGCGGACGCGCAAGCTCAGGAAGCGGTGCTGGAGGCTGCATGGGAATGCGGGTGACTACACGAAGGTCAACGGGCCGGAAAGGCATCGCGCGACCGCGAACCCGAGGCGACGGAAGTGTCGCGAGAGGTTTGCGCAAAGGATCCGCAACAGCCGGAAAAGTGCGCGCAAAAGGCTCAAGCGCCGCGGCGGGCGGGAAGGGCGATGGCGGCCTTGCGCGAGCGGTTGCCGATTCGTTTCATCGGCAAGCGCGCCGCGCTAGGGCCGAAGGATGTTCTTTCGTGCGATCTCGAAGCTCGTCGATGCCGCAGGGCGCCGGCCCTACGTCGTTCTCGCGTGGACGCTGCTGCTCAGCGCGTCGTGCTGGCTTTACGCCACCAAGCTCGAGCTCCGATCGGACTTCCTCGAGTTGCTTCCTCGCGACAGCCCGGGCTTCATTGCGTACGAGCACCAGCTCGGTCGCGTGGGCGGCGGAGCCTCGTTCAACTTCGTCGTCGAGTCGCCGAACGCAGGAGCAAACAGGGCGTTCATCGATGCGCTGCGCACGCGGCTGACCAAGGAAAAGACTGACAATCAGCTCTGCGCGAGCGCGTGCTCCGACGACGCATGCCGCAAGGCGTGCGGCCCGAATTACGTCATGTACCTTGAGGCAGGAACCCGCGAGGTTCACGACTTCTTCAAGTCGTCCCAGTGGCTTTACGGAACCCTCGACGACCTCGAAGATGCCGATCGTTCGCTCGACGAACAGATTGCCTTCCAGAGTGGCCTCGTGGCGGACTTGGGCGACACGCCCGAGGAGGCAAGCAGCGGCGGTGCGGCGAGTGCGTCGACAGGCGAGGGAACGGCGCCGAAAAAGAAGAGCGCGCTCGGGCTCGACGAGAGCCATGATCGCTGGGAAAAAGCTTCGAAAAAGTACGACGACTTTCCGACCGGGTACTTCGAGAGCGACGATGGAACGCGTGCGGTGCTTCGTGTCATCACGAGTGCGTCGGGGACGGGCGCTTCGAGCGGCGACGTGTTTACCGCGCAGATGACCGCGCTCGTGGGCGACCTGAAGCCTTCGTCATTTCACCCGCAGATGAAGGTCGGCTTCGCGGGCGACATCCCGAATGCGAAGGAAGAAAAAGAGTCGATCATGAGCGAGGCCGTATGGGCCGTGGTGGTCGCCTCGCTTCTGTCGCTCGCTGGAATCGTTGTGTATTTCCGCTCCGTTTGGTCGCTCATCATCGTGTTCGTGCCCGTCTTCATCGGCGTCGGCGCGGCGTACGCTTTCGCGACGGCGACGTTCGGCTACGTGAACACCGCGGGCGCGTTCCTCGGTGCCATCATCGTCGGCAACGGCATCAATTACCCCATCGTGCTCTTCGCCCGGTACCGCGAGTTCCGAGCGCGCGGCATGAGTGGCGAGGTCGCCCGACGCGAAGCGGTGCTCAACGCCTTTCGTGCGGAGCTCGTCGGCGCGGCAGTGGCGGGCATCGCGTACGGGTCCCTCACGGTGACGCGATTCCGAGGGTTTTCCCAGTTCGGAGCCATTGGCTTCGTGGGCATGTTGCTCGTCTGGGCGTCGATCGTTCCCGTCGTTCCGGCACTCATCGTCGCCATCGAGAACCTTCAGGAGAAGCTCCCTCGCTTCCTTCGCGATCGCGACGCCGGCGTGCGCGAAGACGGCACCCGCGGCCCCATCGTTCGTGTCGTGGCCTCCATCACGGAGCGTTTTCCGAAGCCAATCGTTGCCGTGGCGGTGATCGTGACGATCGCAGCCGCCATCAAGATTCCGGCTTACTTCGCCGATCCGTGGGAATACAGCTTCCATAAGCTAGGGTCGAAGTCGACCAAGCAGTCCGGCGCCGGCGAGTGGTCGAACAAGTGCGACGCGGTTTTTCACGGAAAGCAGGACATTTCCGGGGTCCGAATGCTTGCGGACAACGTGGCGCAGGTGTCGGAATTGAAAGCAAAGATCATCGCGAACGACGAGGCCGATCCGGAAGGTCGTCTCATCGAAAAGCTCGTCACCATCGACGACTTTCTGCCAGGCACGCGGGCCGAACAGGACGCGAAGCTCGAAGTGCTCGAGCGCATGCGCGATCGCCTGACGCCGCGAGTCCTTGCGGGTCTTTCACCCGACGAACGCAAACGCGCGGAAGAAATGCGCCCGCCCGAGGGGCTCAAGGTCCTCGAAGGTCACGACCTCCCGCCGCTCATTCGAAGGCGCTTCGAAGAGAACGACGGCCGCATCGGAACGCTCTTCTACGCCCAGTACAGGCCAGACGTTTCCCAGGGAAACGGCAAGTTGGCGCTGCGCCTCGCGAAGACCATGGACAACATCACGCTCAACGACGGAACCCTCGTTCGCACCGCAAGTCGTGCGAGCGTGTACGCGGCGATGATCGAGTCCATGCGGCGGGATGGACCGCTCGCGACGGCGGCCTCGTTCTTCGCGGTTTTGGCGGTGGTGCTCGTGGCGACGCACAATGTCCGCGGTGCCGCAGCCGTTGTGTCGGCGCTCGTCATGGGCGTGCTCGTGACCGTGGGGTGGGCCGCCTTCGACGACCTCCGCCTCAACTTTCTCAACTTCATCGCCCTGCCCATCACGTTCGGAATCGGCTGCGAATACCCGTTCAATATCTACGATCGGACGCGCATCTTGAAGGGCGATGTGACCGCCGCCGTGAAGCGCTCCGGGGGCGCGGTCATGCTGTGCAGCTACACGACCATCATCGGGTACGGATCGTTGCTCGTGTCCGACCAGCAGGCCGTCGCGTCGTTCGGCCGCTTGGCCGTGGTCGGCGAGCTCGCGTGCGTCGCCATGGCGGTGCTCTTTCTCCCGTCGCTGCTGCACCTCATCGGGGCCGTGTATTCGCCTTCCGATGAGGGGGCGCACTAGGTGCGTCGAGCGCGGCCTCGCCGCCAGTCGGTTCGTCCGGTCGAGGTCGTGTCTGCTGAGCGAATTCTCGAACGATCGTTGCGCATTCTCGCGGTCTTCGTGGCGGTCTCCGCGGTCACCAGCGTCACATTCTTCCACCCGGACGAGCACTTTCAGACGATCGAGTTCGCGAGCGTCAAGCTCGGGCTCTCGGGCGCGAGCGAGCTCCCATGGGAGTATGCCGCGCAGCTTCGTCCGTGGCTACAGCCTGCACTCTACACGTTGATCGGCAAGGTGGCGTTGCTCCTTGGGATGACCGATCGCTTCCACCTGCTCGCGCTCTTCCGCATCGCGACGGGCCTCTTGTCGTTCCTGGCGTTTCGAACGTTCGCGCGGGTGGCGGTGCGTGAATTGCCACGCGATCGCATGCGCATCGCGTTCGCGCGATCGGTGCCGCTCTTTGGTTTTTTGCCCTACCTCTTCGTGCGAACGTCGTCGGAGAACTTCGCCGGAGCGTTCCTCGCGTTGGCTCTGGCGGTCGCGTGGGTTCCCGGCGTTTGCTCTCGGCGTCGAGCGCTCGTGCTCGGAGTTCTCTTGGGGCTGGCCTTCGAGGCGCGCTTTCAGATGGCCTTCGCGGCACTCGGGCTCCTCGCGTGGCTCGCGTTCGTGCGGCGTGTTTCACTTCTCGCGATGCTTTCGGCTCTCGCCGGAGGTCTTGGAATTCTTCTGCTCGCGAGCGTTGTCGATGCGTGGGGCTACGGAGAGTTTTGTTTTCCTCCGTGGAACTACGTGCGCGAGAACGTGGTCAATGGCGTCGCGGCGAGTTTCGGACGCGAACCGTTTTGGGCCTATCCGCTGCTCGTGAGCGTGAACGTTTTTCTTCCCCTCGCGCTCGTCTCGCTCGCGGCCATGGGGGTTGCTGCCTGGCGCTTCCCTCGGCACATTCTTCCATGGGTCGTGGTTCCGTTCTTCGTGGCGCACTCGCTGGTGAGCCACAAAGAGGAGCGCTTTCTCTTTCCGCTCGCGCCGGTCGTGCCCGCACTCGTGGCCCTGGCATTCTCCAAGCAAACAGCGCGCCGTGACGACGAGGATGATCCGTCGGGCGCGAGCGACAACGGCGAAGCGAAACCCGTCGTGGATGCGGCGACCGATGGCAGCCGGTACCCGCTCGCCGTGCGCCTCGCGCTTGCGCTTTCCATTCCGGTGATGCTTGTACACCTCACTCATCCCATCGGCTTCCGTCCGCAGTTGCACTTCGCTTCCGAGGTGGCACGCGCGAACCTCGGCGAGGTGACCGTGTTCGTTCCACCGGGCCTCGACGTGCCCGACTATCCGTTCCTTCGTGGCGAGAAACTCAGGACCGCCACGTTCGCTGCCGCATGCGTTCCGCCTGGGGAACACCTGATGTTCAGCGACGTTCCCGAACCAGCTCCGTACGTGCGCTGCGCGGGCGGATCGGTGGCCGGCGTGCCCGTGGCCTCGGAGCTTCCGTTCGTGACCGACGCCGCGTTCGTGACGCTTGCAACGCGTGCAGCGAACACATGGAACGCCCTTCGCGACCGCGGATGGCCTGTGCCTTATCTGCGCTTTGCAACCATTCTTCGCGTGAGCGTGAGCGCGTCTGGCGACGTTCGCGACGAGCGCAAAGCGAAAGAGGCCGGAGCGCGCTGAGCGTCCGACCTCGTGCCGCCTTGTCGCGCGTTCAGGCCCGAGGCCTTACTTCGCTGCGTTTCCCGCACACCACGAGCTCTCTTTTTCGCAGGCTCGTTGGTAATATTCTTGGGCTTTTTCCGGGTTCTTTTGAACGCCGAGGCCCTTGTCGTAGAGGCGTGCGAGTTCGCCGCATCCGGCGCGCGAATCGGTCTTGCAGCCGCTTTCGTAGAGCCGCGAGGCTGCGTCGAGGCGAACAGGAACGCCTTCGCCGCTCTGGTACGCGCGTCCGGCGCTGACGCATGCGAAGCCGTCGCCCGCTGCGCAGGACCGCTCGAAGAGCTCGACGGCCTTCTTGGGGTTCGAGCTGACGCCTTTGCCTTCGCGATAGAGCTGCCCGAGCTGGTTGCATCCAACGGGTTCACCCGCGGTGCAGGCTTTTTCGAACAGCGACGCGGCCTTGCCCTCGTCTCGGTCCGTGGCGATGCCGAGCTGGTAAAACTTCGCGAGGTGCGTGCAAGCGTCGCCAATTTGCGCCGCGCAGCCCTTCTCGTAGAGGTCTTTCGCCTTTGCGTAGTCTTGCGACACGCCGCGGCCGCGCTCGTAGGCCAAGCCGAGGTACGTGCAACCTACACCGGTGCCTTTTTCGCAGGACTTCTCGAAGAGATCGATGGCCTTCGAGTCGTCTTTCCAGACGCCGTTGCCCTGCACATGGCGAAGCCCGAGGTCCGCGCAGGCCATGCCGTCGCCGTCGTCGCACATGCGCGTGATGGCCGTCACCTTCTTCGACTCTTGGGCGACCTTCTCACCGGCCTGCACGGTCGGCGACTGCGCGTCCGGCAAGTTGTCGCACCCGGCGAGAACGCCTGAGAGAACGAGGGAAAGAGAGCAAATATGGAAAGCTACGTTGCGCGACATGCACACTCCCTGGGTGCCTGCACTGCACCACGAAACACCGCGCCTGTCGACGGGTGCTCCGAGTCGCCGCGATGCGCACCGTGAAACCGGCGCCATCGAGGCGACGCGGTCCTTAGCCGACGACGTGGACGCGGATGGTGTTCGTGCTGCCGGAGACGCCCATGGGGGCGCCGAAGACGATGACGATGCGTTCGCCGGGGGAGGCGAGGCCGGAGGCGAGGAGATCGGCCGTGCACCAGTCGACGAGGCGGTCCGCGTCGGTGATGTTCGGCATCTCGCGAGGAAGAACGCCCCAGTAAAGAGCGGTGCGGCGCAGCGTGCGCTGGTTTGGCGAGAACGCGATGATCGGCATCGGCGGTCGGGCCAAGCTCACGTTGTGCGCGCTCCAGCCGCTCTCGGTGAAGGCGATGATGTATTTTGCACCGATTTCGCGGGCCGTGTTCACGGCACCCCGCGCCACGGCTTCGGGGATCGCGGTGGCGCGAGACGCGTGTTGCGGGGTCTCGGTGTAAGGCGACGATTCGGCCTGGAGGCAGATGCGGCTCATCATGGAGGCCGCAAGGAACGGGTAGTCTCCGCTCGCGGTTTCGCCCGAGAGCATCACCGCGTCGGTGCCTGAAAACACAGCGTTCGCCACGTCGCTCGACTCGGCGCGCGTAGGCCGCGTGGAGGTCGTCATCGACTGAAGCATCTCGGTCGCGACGATCGCTTGCTTGCGCAGGCGACGGGCCACTCCGAGAATTTGTCGCTGAATGATTGGCACGCGCTCCGGTGGAAACTCCACGCCGAGGTCACCGCGCGCGACCATGACCGCGTCGCTCGCGGCTACGACGGCCTCGAGGCGATCGACCGCGTCGGGGGTTTCGATTTTGGCGACGACCGGGGTCGGTTGTCCCCACGCTTCGCAGATGTCTCGAATGTGGCGAATGTCGTCCGGGTGCCGCACGAAGCTCATGGCCACGTAGTCGATGCCCTGGGAAAGACCGAACGCGAGGTCCGCTTTGTCCTTCTCGGTGAGCGCCGAAATGCGGAGCGTCTTGCTCGGCAAGTGCACGCCGATGTTGCTGCGAATGCCGCCGCCTTGTTCGACATGGCAAAGCACGCGATCGCCTTCGATGGAGTTGACGCGCACGACCACGCGTCCATCGTCGAAGAGAATCGCGTCGCCCACACGCACGTCGCCGGCGAGGCCTTCGTAGGTGATCGGCAGCACGCGCTCGTCGTCGCTCGCGTTGCCCTCCACGAGCACCACGTCGACGCCTGCGGGCAGGTCGAAGCGCGCGGGAAATTTACCCGTGCGAATTTTGGGGCCGCAAAGGTCTTGCAGCACCGCCACGTGGCGCTTTTTCTCCGCGCAAGCGGCACGCAGGCGCTGCAAGCGCGAGGCGTGTTCCTCGTGGGTTCCATGGGAAAAATTGAACCGTGCCACGTCCATGCCCGCATCGATCAGCTGCTTCAACCCGTCGAGCGAGTCACAGGCGGGGCCGAGGGTGCAGACGAGCTTCGTCCGGCGAATCGTCATGGGGCGAGCATGCCACCTGCGCTGGCCACTCGTCCATGCGTGACGACCGAATCGACCGACGCGCTGCGCTTGCCGCTGACGCTGCGCCGCGTTAACGAAAGGCCATGGCCGCCGCACCTTTCGCCCGCTTCGCGAACGCTGATCTCGAGGAAATCACCTCGACGCGGCCGACTCCGTTCTACGCGCACGACCTTGATGGAATGCACGCCGCTGCCGCGGATCTCGTCGCGTCCTTTGGCAACGCGCCGCATCTCGTTGCGTACGCGGTGAAGGCGAACTCGTCCGCCTCGGTTCTTCGAACGCTCGTCGCGGGCGGGGCGGGCGCTGACGTGGTGAGCGGTGCCGAACTCGAACTCGCGCTCCGCGTCGGCATCGCGCCAAGCTCCATTGTCTTCAGTGGCGTCGCGAAGACCGACGCCGAAATCGATCGCGCGCTCGGTGCGGGCATTGCGTCGATTCATGTGGAATCCATCGAGGAAATCGCACGTGTTGCCGCGCGAGCTCGATCGCTCAGCGTGCGTGCACAGGTGTCCATTCGTGTGAACCCGTCGCTCGCCAAAGAGGCCATCGCGACGCACGCGCACGTGGCCACCGGGCACGATGAAGCGAAGTTCGGCGTCCTCGCCGACGACATGCCGTTCGCGTTTGAGGCGCTCGCTCGCGAGGCCGACGCAATCGACGCGGTCGGTGTCTCGGCGCATGTCGGATCGCAGCTGACGGAGGTCGAACCCTACGTGGCCTCGGCCGCAGCGCTGATGACCATTGCTCAGGAGTTTCGCAGGAGATTCGCATCGACCATGCGTCTCGTCGACACGGGTGGCGGCTTCGGCATCGATTACGGAAGCGGTTGTCCGGTGACTCCTGGCGACTTCATCCGCGCCGCGCGTCCGCTCCTCGACCGCGCAGGACTCGGTGACTTGCGCCATGTCATTGAGCCGGGGCGCTGCCTCGTGGCACCGTACGTCGTGCTCGTGTCGCGCGTCGTGCAGACCAAGGCGTCGCCGTCGAAGCCCGAGCTCCGGTGGCTCCTTGTCGACGCGGGCATGAACGACCTCTTGCGTCCGGCGCTCTACCAAGCCAACCACCGCGTGGCGGTTATTTCCGGGGGTTCCGGGCCGCTGCGGCCATGGCGTGTGGTCGGTCCCGTGTGCGAGTCGAGTGACGATTTCGGTCTTCATGCGTTGCCCGAAGAGCCGCCGCGCATCGTGTGCTTCCGAGACGCCGGGGCCTACGGCTACACGATGGCGAGCCGCTACAACGGCCGCGCGCTGCCCGGTGAGCTGTTCCTCCGCGGCGGCGTCGTCGTTCACGAAGTCGGGCGCGCGAGCGACGCGTCGTGGGTGAGCGAACGCTTGGGCGCGTGAAGGGTCGCCCCGTCGTTACCGATGGCAAGCCAGGTAACCGAGCAGGATTGCGCCCAATAAGACGAAGCCCGCCGCCTTGATGAGGAAGAGCAGGCAGCCTCCGAGCAGGTAGCCCTCCGCCACGGTGACCACCACATTGGTCACTCCTTGCGCCACGCCTCGGGCCACCGCGTCTTCGATGTCGTCCTCTTTGCTCACCGGTCACCTCGCCCGTCCCACGCTGCGCACGCGCACGCCATTGCGCCAGCGCGAATCGCACACGAGGCGAGCGGGTGTACCGAATAGCGCGCGTACGCCGTGACCAAGAGCGACGAAAGGTCTCCCGGCGACGCGATCGCGAACTACGCCGGCTGAAGAGTCAAACCCTGGAGGTTCGCACCATCGAGCAGCGTTCGCGCGCGTTCGAGCTCCGTCGACAGCGCGTAGCTCGCTTCGGCCAATGGACGCTCCACACGGGCACGCAACGCCACGAGCGACTCGAGCCCGCGAAGAGATCCGCGCAAGTCGCTCAGGAGAGAGGCCTTCGCGTCGCCGACCGCATCGTTGTAGAGTGCAACAAAGCGTTCGACCGAGGCGAGCGCGGCTTTGGTCTCGATCCGAAGCTTGTCGACGCTGCTGGCCACGAGGCTTTCGCGTTCGAGACGCTTGTGTGAAAGCTCGTCGGCGCGACGTCGCGTTGCGCCCAAGAGGCCCTCCAGCGTCGCGGCGTTCAAGTCCTGCGTGGCCAGGTATTTGCGCGGTTTCCGCCGTGGGTCGATGAAGCCTGCGTCGCCGTGAGCCCGTGCGTCGCGCTCGCGGCGGGTGAGGGGAGACGCCGAATGAATCTCCTCGAGGGGAGCCTCTGCGGGGACGATGGGCGAGAAGGGCGCGTTGCTGTTCACGTCAACGACGCGCCGGAAGTGCTGCGCCCAGCAATGGTCTTCGCCATACCCCGTATCGGTGACGCCGACGGACATGACGCCCGCATCGAAGATGTCCGGAAAACGCGTGAGGAGTGCACCAATCTTCGCGTGACTGGCGTTGATGGCGACGGTGCTCGGGGCTGAAATACGCTTCGGTGAACCGGAGGGAAAAAGCAGTCGATTGAGCCAAAAAGGCGCGCTGAAACTGCCCTTGTGCTCCTCGACGACGGAGCCGATCACGTCGTCGACGCCGAGCTCTTCTTTCGCCACGTCGAGCACCGGTTGCGGCGAGGCGCTTGCGATGATGATGCGCACGCCGGGGCACCGTTCGCGAAGCCACGCGATGTCGCCTGCGTCGATGACCTGATCGCCCGCGTAGCGACGCCACACCGCGCGCGCGAGTCGGCGAATGCGCTCGAGCGGTTCGCCCGCAAGCTGGTGGAGCAGCGCCGTTTGCGGAATGCCTTGCACCGCGCGCACCGGTTCGGTGCCAAAGCGCTGAAAACGCAGGCGTCGCGTGATGCCGGTCTTGTGCGCGAGCTTGCCCCACACGAAGTAAAAAAGTCCCGGAATCGCCCACGTTCGAGCGCTCCCGAGCATGTAGCGCATGAGCGCGCGAGGGTTCGACCAGTCGAGGACGAAGCGACTCGAGGTGCGCGTGGCATCGAGTGCGGCGAGGTGCGCGTCGCCGTAACCTTGTGCCGCGCAGAGTTCCCAGCCGAGCAGTTCGCCGATGTTCCGATCGAGGTGAAACGTGCGATCGAGATCGAAGACCACGTAGCGCGTGTGCTCAGGAATCGAGCGTCGCGCGAGCTCACGAAAGTCGAGGGGTTCGCCGTGCAAAACGACGCGATTCACAAGGCGCACGTGCGCGCCGCCGGCGACACGGTGCGCGGCGGTGACCTCGGGGGCGATGGCTTCGAGCAGCATGATCCCCGAGCGTAGGAGGGCCCCGCCCCCACGACCGTCACGGGCCGGCCATCGTTCGGTCAGCGGACCGTGGCGCGAGGATGACGAAGCGATGACGGTCGCCAACGGAAACGTGTCGCGGCGAGTCGCGGTTAGCCGACCACCCGCACTTCGCTCGAGACGCCATTGAGGCACTCGACCCGAACTTGCACGGGAATCTGCGAGGAAAAGATGCCGACGTGGCTGATGATGCCGACCTTCGTTCCGCCTTCTTGCAGCGAGTCGAGGACGCCCATGGCGAGGTCCAACGTTTCCGCGTCGAGGGTTCCGAAGCCCTCGTCGATGAAGAGGGTGCCGATGGGCGTGTGACGGCTTGCGAGCTTCGACAGACCCAGCGCGAGGGCGAGCGCGACGAGAAACCGTTCGCCGCCGGAGAGCGTGCTGATGGGCCGAATCTGCGCGCCAAAGTCGTTGTCGACGACAGCAAAGTCGAGGTCCGTTCCGCGATTGCCGACGTTCGGTATGTGCGCGAGGGCGTAGCGCGGGCGCAGGCGTCTGAGCTGGGTATTGGCAGCCTTGAGGAGCGCATCGAAGGAGAGTCCCTGCGCGAAATTGGCGAACTTATCGCCCTCGTTGTGCCCGATGAGCTCCGCGAGTTGTGCCCACACGCCTTCCGATTTGTCGAGCGCAGCGAGTTCCTTTTCGAGGCGTTGCCGCGTCGCAAGCGCCGCCTCGTGCACGCGTGTTCGTTCGACGAGTTCGCCGTCTTGCCGCGCCGCACCCGTGTGCTCGAGGGTGAGCGAGGCTTCACGCTCTTCGAGGGTTGCATCGTCGTCGGACGGCCGAGCGCCTTCGAGGCCTTCGACGTCGGCTCTCGCATCGGCCACGCGGGCTTCCGCGAGCGTCTGTGTTTCGGAGGAAGTTTGCAGGGCTTTGCGATGAGCTTCGAGTTCCGCATCGCTCACCGCAAGAAGTCTGGCGACCTCAGGTTCACTCACGTCGAGCGTTGCGCGCGCCGCTTCGTACTCTTCTGCGAGGCGGGTGCATTGCACCGCGAGCGAGTCCCTTTGAACGAGACGCTCGCGCACCGTGGCCGTAACCCCGTCCCATGCGGACCGGGCCGCATCGACGGCGGCATCCGCCTTGGCGCGGGTTGTCTTCGCGTCCGCGACCGCAGCGCGAAAGGCCGCTTCGACCTCGGCCACCGGTGCCCCGTCGAAGAGGGCGCCGCGTTCGCTTTGAACCGCGAAGACCTCGGACTCGAGGGTTTTTGCGCGCAAAAGAATGCGTTCCCGGTCGGTGCGGGCGGCGACGGCTTCCGCTGCGATGCGCGCACGGACAACTTCGTTCTCGTGGTCCCGTGACGTGAGAGCGGCGAGCGTCGTCGACGAGGTGTCGAATGCGCGGGCGAGGGCGACCCAGTCGGCGAGCGTTTGCGTGGCGTTGGCGACCATGCGCTCGCGTGCGTGATCCACACCCGCGAGAGACGGTTCGACCTTCGCCCACAGTTCGTCGATGTCGTCGCGACTGCGCTTCAGCGCCGCGTCGAGTTCGTTGCGCGCGGCCTCGGCTCGTTGCAAGTCGGCTCCGCGCTCGCGCTCAGAATCCCTGGCGATGGCCAGATCGATCGACGCCTTGTCCGCCGCGCCCTTGGCTCTCTGCTCCTCGGCGTTGGCGAGCGTTGCGGCGCTTTCATCCGCGTCGAGTTGCGCGAGTTCCTCCACGGCACGAGCAAGAGCCTCGGTCGCTGCGACGGGAACGCCCATGAGCGCGCTTGCCTCGGGCAGGCCACGGAGCTCGTGACCGCGTGCATTCCACTCCGCCTCGCGCGCATGAAGCGTCGTTTCGCTTTGCGCGAGACTCCGCTCGTGAGCGAGCCGCGCGGCCTTCGCGCTCACGAGGTGTTCGCAGACCTCGAGGTACGCGAGCTCGGCGGCCGCATATTCTTTGCTGATATTTTCCAGGGCCTCGGCGAGGGTGTCGACGCTCGCGCCCGATCCGTCCGTCGCGAAGGGATGGTCGAGGGCGCCGCAGAGGGGGCAGGCGTCACCGTCTTTCAAGAGCGCGCGATGCTCGTCGAGGCCCTTTCGCGCTTGGGCTTCACCGTGCGCGCGTTCGAGCGATATCCGCTCAAGAAGGCGAGCGCTCTTCACGCTTTCGGCGTCGAGTTTGCCTTGCTCTCCGGCCGCGACCGCCGCCTCGGCCTCGCCTAGCTCACGCTCGGCCCGTCGCTGCACTTCGCGTTCGGCGAGCACCTCGCTCGCAAGACGAAGGAGCGTTTCAGCAAGGGATTGCCTGCCCTTGACGGCGAAGGCGCGTTCAACGGAAAAACGTCCACGGCACGCGAACGCATGGGTGCGCGCGGCTTCGAACGACCCGAGCGCTTGCTCGTGGGATCGCGCGGCCTCCGCGTACGCCGCCGTCGAAGCCTCGTGGGCGCTTCGAGCCGCGGCCTCCGTTGACGCCGTAGCGGAGAGGCTCGTTGCGGCCGTGTCGTGCTCATGAAGTCGTGTCGTCATCTGATCGAGCAGCACACTCCAGGAGCCGAACGTCGCGGCGAGTTGGGCTGCTTCGGGGTGCTCGTTACGCCAACGCTCCACGTCCAATCGTTCCGCAGCGGCGACGTTCGTGGCCGCCGAAAGTTCTGCGTTTTCCCTGTCGAGAGCGCTTGTACGCGGCTCAACGGCGGCGAGTTCGTTGCGGGTTTCGGTGAGCGAGCGCGAGAGGCGTTCGAGCTCGAGGTCCGCGTGCTTCGCGCGATCGAGGCTGCTGGTCGCATTCGCAAAAGCCGTCTCGCGGTCTACGAGAATGTGCCCTGCTTGCGCAAACGCTGCCCCTGCCGCGTCGTAGGCCGAGCGCTTGGCTGCGAGGTCGAGATTGTCGCGCGCGAGCGTGTCGTTGACGACTGCGAGCTCACGTTGACGGGCGAACCACGACTCGCGCGACGGTCCGAGAGGGCGAACGCGTTCGACGTTCAGCAAGTGCATGCGCGCGGGTTCGTCCAGCAAAAAGGCTTCGCATGCGGCACGGAGCGCCGTCTCCTTCGTCGCCAGGTCGGCGCGTGCGGCGGCTATCGAACCCCACATGGCGCGTTGCGAGCGAACCGCGGCGAGAGCGCT
>CAIQDA010000322.1 GCA_903870415.1 uncultured delta proteobacterium | reverse complement strand
GTGCCGAGCCCCGTGCGGCACGCGAAGCTGTGCGCGATGAGTCCGCGCTCAAGCATGGGCCCAAGGTGGGCGCAAAGCGCTTGGTGCACGATGCGATCGGCGAAAGGAGCGGCCGCGATGGTGCGCCGCTTTGGGTCGAAGATCTCGTGGAGCTGCGGCTCGCCCGGGGTCCACGTGCTCGCGAGGAGTTCGCGTTCGAGGCGTAGGCAGAGGGGCCCCGCTTCGAGGAGCGCACGGCCTACGGTGGGCCGGTGACGCTTGCCGAGGGCGGCCCGAAAGAGCGCGGCGTAGAGATTCTGAAACGCTGCGATTTGGCAGAGGAGCGCAGTTGTTTGCATGGTGCACGTAGTTCACGTGCCGGCTTTGAGGAGCCCGCCGAGCTGCCGGCCGAAGTCGTCGAGGAGGCGCATGGCGTGCTCGTGCTGGTCGAGCGAGAGGTGGCGCCGGTCGCGCGCGCCGCGAAGCAAAAGCCGGAGCCGCGTGAGGGCCCGCTGCGCGTCGTAGAGGCGTCGCGTGCGGAGCGCGCCGGCCCGCGTGTAGCTCGCCTCCGTCACCGCCTCGACCGCGTCGAGCGCCGCCTCCACCGCGCGGTGTCCGAGGCTCCGGCGCGCGTCCGTTGGAAAAGAAGCCACCCGCGCGTCAATCCAGAGCCAGGCCTGGTAGCCGGTCTCGACGACGCACGGCGCGCTTGCCTGCGAATCCCCGTTGCCCATAGGCTCCGCGTGCCTGGGCAGGCAGCCCGCGTCAACCGTGGCGGCAGCTGGAAGAGCGACAATGCGTCGAACGTCCGCGCTGCGAATCGCAACAGGAACGATCCCTCGAACCGCAACAACAACCTCGGCTTTCGCTGCTCCCAATCGTCACCGCCCGATTGCGCGTCGTTCACGGACGTCGCGCCTGCGCTGAGACGAACCGCTGCCCAGGGCCGCCTCGTTTCGGCGAGCGGCGAACCCCTCGAGCCCCGCGCGCGTCACTCCGGTCAAGCGGCCGCGCGCGGGGTGATGAGCCGGGGAGGCTGCGGATGCGCGGCGCTACCGCTCGATCGCGAAGACGGCCGCCTCGCGGTTCGCCTCGAATTCGCGAAGCGCTTCCGCGTGGCGCCGGAGCGCGCGCTCGACGTCCGACGTGGACGCGTTGCCGAGCCTGAGCCACACCACCTTCGGTGGAGTGCCGCGGAGCATGGCGAATTCCTCGAAGTCCGCGTCCTTCGTAACAATCGTTAGGCCGCTCTCACGCGCGAACTCCCAGACCTGCACGTCGGATGCGGAGGCGAGTCCGGCGTCGCGCACGTGCACGAAGTCGAAGATGTCACGGAGGCGCTCCACAAGGCGGGGCGCCAAGTTCTCGTCGAGGAGAATGCGCATCAGGAGGCGAGCAACGTGCGGTGCTCGCGCTCGGCGGCGTAGGCGAGCGATGCCTGAATGTCCCCGGGCTCGAGGTCTGGAAAATCGGCGAGAATCTCCGCAGGACTCATCCCCGCGGCGAGGTACGAGAGGATGTCGTAGACGGTGATGCGAAGCCCGCGCAGGCAAGGCTTCCCGCCGCGCTTACCGGGCTCCACGGTGATCCGATCACGAAGTTGCGGGTCCATCGTTGCTAGTCCTCTGTCCAAGGAGCGTGTCATCCGCGAAGCGGTGGGTCAAGCGGCGGAGCGTGCGCCTCGGAGGCCTGCTCAAGCCGCGCGGCCGCCTACTCCGCCTCGAGCGCGATGCGTGCGTAGACGTCGTCCGTCGCGAGTGTGAGCGCGGGTGAGTCGAGGCGCAGGCGTTCGCCGGAACGAGCTTCGCGCACCTCGAAGCCGCTCGCCGTGCGCACGATGGCGGTGATCTGCGGTCGACGATGCGAGACGATCAGCGCCGCGCGAAGCGAGGGAATTTGCTTGTAGTGGCTGAGCTTCTCGCCGCGGTCGTAGTCCTCTGTCGAGCGCGAGGTGACCTCCACGACGATCGCCGGATTCGTGATGGCGTTCCGATCGAACGCCGTGGCGCGGAGCTCGTCGCACACGACGGTGCCATCGGGGAACGTGCTGAGCCCGGTGGCCTCGACGTGCACCTTGAGGTCGGAGGAGTACACGCGGCAGCCGCCCAGAGCGCCTCGGAGGAGGCTCGTGATCGCGACCGAGAACTCGGCGTGCGCAGGGGTCCCGCCCGCCATCGCGAAGATCTCGCCGTCCCAGTACTCGAGCTTCGCGTCGCTCGAAGCCAAGAGCTGCAGGTAGTCCTCGTAGCTGTGATGCAGCCGGCGAGCGGTGCTCATGGATAGAGCGTAGCAGGGTTGCGTCCGCGCACGCGTGCTATGTTTTTCGCCCATGGCCTCCGCAGCTCGGAAAATCGCAACGTACCGCGACGTGCTCGAAGCTCCGGAGCATATGGTTGCCGAGGTCATCGACGGCGAGCTGCAATTGAGCCCGCGTCCTTTGTTGCGCCACGCACGGGCCGCGTCTCGGCTCGGTGCGGAGCTTGGTGCCGCGTTCGATTTCAGGAGGCCCGCGTTCGGTGCCTGGCTTCTGTTGCGCGGCGCGGAGCTTCACCTCGGCCCCGAGCCCGCGATCCTCGTGCCTAATCTTGCGGGCTGGCGCGTGGACCGCGCGACCTTCGACGGCGAGGGTGCCTTCAT
>CAIQDA010000321.1 GCA_903870415.1 uncultured delta proteobacterium | reverse complement strand
GCACCGCAGCTTCGACCCTCGACGGTGTCGTCGTCACGCCCGCAAGCACGGCCACCGCAGCTCTCTACTCGGTAGAGCCAATTGCTCGAGGCCTTGGTGGCGGCCATGAGCAGACGTGGCGCATCTACCGGGCATACGCAGTCTATGTGGGGTATGTGCCAGGCGAGAACCCGTCCGTTCAGGCCCCGGCGCCCTAAGACCCCCTTGCGTGCGGCGCGATGCGCCCCTAGCTCCACCATCCATGAAACCCGAGGCGTCGTCCCTTGCGCGGTTCTCGCTCTGGCAACTGCTGCTCAACGTCGTCGTCATCCTTTGGGGCGCGTATGTGCGCGCGAGCGGCTCCGGTGCCGGGTGCGGCAAGCATTGGCCCCTTTGCAACGGCCAGGTGATTCCCAGGGACCCAGGCGTTCAAACGATGGTGGAGTTCGCTCACCGCGTGTCGAGCGGTGGCGTGCTTCTTTTGGCGGTGGCCGGCGTCATTTTGGCGACCAAGAAGACCCCGGCGGGAGACGTGCTTCGCAAGACCGCGTGGGCCGTGCTCCTTTTCACGCTCGCCGAGGCCATCGTCGGCGCGGCCATCGTCCTCCTTGAGCACACGGGCGTGAGCCTCGCCGAGCGCCGCGGCATCAGCATCACGCTTCACCTCGTGAACACGTTCGCGCTTCTCGCCGCTCTCACGGTGCACAATCGCGCGACCGTCGGCCGATTGCCCACAGGACCGCGCGGGCCGCGATCGCTTGTCACCGCCTTCGTGATGCTTCTTGTGCTTTTCACCGGCGCTTCCGGTGCGATCGCCGCGTTGGGCGATACGCTTTTTCCCGTGGCGTCCCTCGCCGACGGCCTTCGCCAAGACGTGTCGCCGGCGGCGCACTTGTTCGTGCGACTGCGCGTTTTTCATCCGCTCTTCGCGACGCTCTCGCTCGCAGCGCTCCTCTTCGCGGTGCCGCTTTTGCGACGCGGGCTTCCCGACGGTCTCGCCGCGGCGCTCACCAAAGGCGTTCCGGTCCTCGCGGCAGCTCAGTACGGTCTTGGCCTCGCGAACCTGGCGCTTCTCGCGCCGATCCCGCTTCAACTGCTGCACCTCTTCTTGGCCGACGCTCTCTGGTGCGCGCTCGTGTGGCTCTTCGCCGAACTCGCCCTTGCGGAGTCGAGGCTTCAGGCTTCTTAGCCTTCGTCTCTGTCGCTGCGCGTCTTCGCGGCGCGGCGGTTTGCGGCTAACGTCCGCCCGCCATGGCACCGGACAGCTCCTCCCCGTTTTACCCGCCCGTCGAGCCCTACCGTTCGGGCTTGCTGCCCGTGTCGGAGCTGCACAGCATCTATTTCGAGGAATCCGGAAACCCCAAGGGTAAACCCGTCGTGTTCCTCCACGGCGGCCCGGGTGGCGGCACCGAGCCGAAGATGCGCCAGTACTTCGACCCGAGCGTGTACCGCATCGTGCTCCTCGACCAACGTGGCTGCGGCAAGTCGACGCCGCCTGCGTGTCTTGAGGACAACACGACGTGGGCGCTCATCGCGGACGTGGAAAAAGTGCGCGCGCACCTCGGCATCGAGTCCTGGCAAGTGTTCGGCGGGTCGTGGGGCTCGACGCTGGCCCTCGCGTACGCGGTCACGCATCCGGAGCGGGTGACCGAGCTCGTGCTCCGCGGCATCTTTTTGCTGCGCCACCAGGAATTGAGCTGGTTTTACCAGCGCGGCGCCGACGCGGTCTTTCCCGATTACTGGGAAGACTTCCTCGCTCCGATTCCGCTCGAAGAGCGCGGCGACTTGATGACTGCATACTACAAGCGTCTCACGAGCGCCGATTCCGCCGTGCGCTCCGAGGCTGCCAAGGCGTGGAGCATCTGGGAGGGACGAACGAGCAAGCTCCACACGGACGCGAGCTTCGTCGAGCGTTTCGCCGGTGACGAGTTCAGTCTGGCCTTCGCGCGCATCGAGGCGCACTACTTCGTCAACCGCGGCTTCCTTCCATACGAGGGTTGGCTTCTCGACAAGGCGCAGGAGAAACTTCAGGGAATTCCCACGGTGATCGTTCAAGGACGCTACGATCTCGTGTGCCCGATGGAGAGCGCGTGGGCCTTGAAGAAGCGCCTGCCTCACGCGGAGCTTTTCGTCATCGGCGACGCGGGCCATTCGGCGTCGGAGCCCGGCATCGCCAAGGCGCTCGTCGAGGCGACCGACCGTTACGGAAAGCGCTGAGCGCAGGTGAGCGACGACACCTTCGAGTTGCCCCCGGGGCGTCAGGCCGTGAGCCTGTCGCTCCCGCAGTTCGAAGGTCCGCTCGACTTGCTGCTGCACCTTTGCCAAAAGCACGAGCTCAACATTCTCGACATTCCGATGGCCTTCATCACGGAGAAGTACCTCGAGTACCTCAACGTGATGCAGTCGCTCGACCTGGATTTGGCCAGCGAATACCTGCTCATGGCCGCCACGCTCGTTCACATCAAGTCGAAGATGCTGCTGCCGTCTCCGCCCGCGGGCCAGGAAGACGACGAGCTCGAAGATGGCCTCGACCCGCGCGAAGAACTCATTCGCCGGCTCTTGGAATACCAAAAGTATAAAGCGGCTGCGGCTCAGATACTCGAGAAGCCCATGCTGGGTCGCGACGTGTTCGAGCGAGGCGAATTGCCGGACACGGGCGAGAGTCGTGGCCTGCCGCCGCTAGACCCGCCGCATCTCTACGACCTGATGGACGCGTTTCAGCGCGTTCTCGCCAAGTCGAACGTGAAGCTCTCGCACGAGATCATCGCCGACCGCATGACGCTTTCGGACCGCATCCAAGAGATGACCGACGTACTTCGCGAGCAAAAACGCATCGTATTCGATGACCTGTTTCAAGGATTCTTCACGCGCTTCGATCTCATCATCAGCTTCCTCGCGGTGCTCGAAATGACGAAGATGCATCTGATGCGCATCGTTCAAGTGGACGCCTACGGGTCGCTTCACATCGAATGGTGCGGCGGTGACGAAGACGAGCTCGCGCTGGGCGACGGCGATGAGGCTTCTCAATTGCCCCCGGCTTCGGGCATCGTTGGCGTGGGACCACGATGAGCGAGCACGATTCGACGCAAGAGCAAGCGGCGCCGGCGGTTGACGCCGAGGTCGCCGCACCCGTGCCCTCTGCGCCTTCGATGGAAGCCGCCGCCACGATCGACGACGCGCCCGCGTTCGAAGACGCTCCGGCCTTGCGCACGCAAACCCTCGACGCGTTTTTGGCAGTCGACGACGCGCTTGACCCTGAGGAATACACGCAACGCGACGGTGACCCCGACGAGGCTGCGCGCGGCGACGCTCCAAGCACGGAAGCGGACCTGGACGCGATCGTGGAAGCCCTGCTTTTTGTCGCGGATAAGCCGCTCAAGCCCGTGGACTTGGCGGAGCGTGCGCACTGCTCACCGGAGGCGTTGCGCGAAACGATTTTGAGGCTTCAAGAGGTCTATGCGACGCGCGGAATTCGCCTCGTCGCGGTCGCGAATGGTTTTGCGTTTCGCACCTCTCCCGAGGTGGCCGATTACGTGCGCGAGGCGACGGCGCAGCGTCCGGTGAAGCTCACGCGCGCGCAGCTCGAGACCCTTGCGATTCTCGCGTATCGGCAACCGATGACGCGTCCGGAGATCGACGACGTGCGCGGCGTGGACTCGGGGCCGGTTCTCAAGCTGCTTCTCGAACGTCACCTCGTGCGCATTCTCGGGAAGAAAGAAGAACCGGGTCGGCCGCTCATTTACGGCACGACGAGCACGTTTCTCGAGCTCTTCGGCCTTCGCACGCTTCGCGATTTGCCGACGCTTCGTGAGTTCACCGAGCTCACCGACGAGTCGCGCCGCACCATGGAAAAGAAGCTCGCAGGCGACGAAGCCCCGCCGGCGCCAGAGAACGCCGCGTCGAAGGCCGAAAACGAAGAGGACCCGACGACAGCGAGCCCATGAACGCACTTCGCGATTGAAGGCGCGGGCGCGTTGGAGGAAGACCGCGCCATGGTCACGAAAGCCTCTCAGCCGAAGAAGGAATGGCGCCTTGAGCGTGCGTGGGCCGTCGAGTTCGACGACTTCGTTCAGGGGCTCGCGGTCTCGCCGGACGGGGCGCTCGTGGCCGCGGGAACGATGGGTGGCGCCTTCGAGATTCTTCGCATGGCCGACGGCATTGCCGTGCACGAGCACACGGGCGTGCATGGCGGTCAGGGCGTTCTCGCCGCGGAATTCGCACCGAAGGGCGATGCGATTGCCACCGTGGGCGAGGACGGTCACCTGTGCCTTTGGGATGCGCTCTCGGGCGCGCTTCGATGGAAGGCGAACGTTGGCAAGGCGTGGGCGGAGAAGCTTTGCTGGAGCGCAGACGGAAAGTGGATTGCGGCTTCGTCGGGTAAGACTGTGGCTGTCTTTGATACGACGGGGGCGAGCGTCGGCAAGGTCGAGGGCCATGCGAGCACCGTGAGCAGCATCTTCTGGCATCCGTTCCGTAAGGCGTTCTTCAGCGCGTGTTACGGCGGCATGCAGGAGCTCGACTTCGCGGCGGGCAAGATAGCGCGCAGCTACCCGTACAAGGGCTCGCTCCTCGTGGCGGCTCCATCGCCCGATGGCAAAGTGCTGGCGAGCGGGAACCAAGACGGCTCGATGCACGTGTGGTTCACGGGGACGACGAAGGACCTCGAAATGAGCGGCTACCAGGGCAAGATCGACTCGCTCGCCTGGGGCGAAGGCGGGCCCATTTTGGCGTGCGCCGACGGTCCGCTCATCACGGTGTGGAACTTCGGAGGCAAGGGCCCCGCCGGTTCGCATCCGATTGAGATTCAAGGCCACGAGGGCCGGGTGCACGAGCTTCTCATGCGCCGCGGCGGGACGCTTCTCATCAGCATCGGGGACGAGGGAGCCATTCACGGCGCGCGCCGCGACCCGAGCTGGGGCACGGGCTTCGTCGATCAAGTCGACGTGCCGCTCCGTGCTGCGCGAGCCCCCGCAAACGCCGAAACCATCGTCGCAGCAGGGGACGAGGGAAAGCTCTTTGGCTGGATGGCGTATTACAGCTAACGTCCTGCGTAACACGAGCCGTTCACCGGGGCGCTCGACCCATCGCCCCAGTGAACCCGTGCGTCAGCCGTGCGTCAGATTTCCGCGAGAATCGCGTCGCGTTTGGCCGCGAACGTCGCGTCGTCGATGAGGCCGTCGGCGTGGAGTCCCTTGAGCTGCTTGAGCCTGTCTCCCAAACTTGGAGCCGCTGCGGCTGCGGCGACCGGGGCCGCTTGCGGCGCGGCAGGAGCTTGTGGCGCGCCGAATCCGCCCGCGGGAAACATGCCTGCCATCGCGCCAGCCATGGCTTGACCAATGCCGACGCCGGCTCCGAGGCCTGCTCCAATGCCCGCGATTCCGCCTTGATTCTGTGCCGCATCGCGCATGGCGTACGCCGCCTGCGCTTGCGCGAACCCTTGCATGCCGCCAAACGCGCCGATCTTCGCGCGCTCGTCGATGGCCTTCTCGACCTCTGGCGGGACCGAGACGTTCTCGATGAGAAACGTCGTGAGGATGACGCCGAGTTTCCCGAAGGGCTCGGCCATCTTCTCTTTGCACTTCGCCGCGACACCCTCGATGTTGCCCGCGACCTCGAGCACCGGAATCTTGAGCTCGCCAAGGACCGACGTGAACGCCTGAATCAGGTTTCGCCTGAGGATTCCCTCGACTTCGTCCGTCTTGAAATCACCGTCCGTGCCGACGACTTCGCGGATGAACGTGGCGGCCGCCTCCGGGTTCACGCGAATGGCGTAACCGCCGAAGGCACGCACGCGCACCATGCCGAAGTCCGCGTCGCGCAGCAGGATGGGGTTCGTCGTGCCCCAGCGCATGTCGGTGTATTGCTTCGTATTGACGAAGTATATTTCGCACTTGAACGGCGAGTTGAAGCCGTATTTCCAGCTCGACAGCGTGGTCAATACCGGGATGTTCGCCGTCGTCAGTTGCACGCGCCCGGGCTTGAACACGTCGCCGATCTGGCCCTCGTGCACGAACACGGCCACTTGGCCCTCGCGCACGATGAGCTGCGCGCCGTTCTTGATCTCGTTGCCCGCGCGCGGAAAGCGCCACACGAGCGTGTTCGGCGAGTCGTCCGTCCACTCGATGACGTCGATGAGTTGGTTTTTGACCCAGTCGAGAAGACCCATGATGTGACCCCGAGGCGAGAGCGAATGAGCAGAGAAAAAGCAGGGAGTACGAACGTTGATGACGGCGCGGGCGTCTTAGGCGAGGCCGCCTGGCGACAGCGTTTCGCCGAGCGTGTCGACCGTGCCCGCAACGCCGAACGCGCGCATCAACCACTGGATCATGTCGCGCTCGGCGTCGCTCACACCGCCGTCGAGGTTCACGAGGAGCAGCGCGGCGCGGAGAAACGTGGCGCGAAGCCAGGAGGTGCCGAGAACGCGGTACGCCACGACCGGATCGAAGGGCAGGTCGTCGAGGCGCTCGGCGAGATCCGTGGCGCGAGCCTCCGTGAGGAACTCGTGAATGACCTCGCGCTCGCGTGGGTGGATGCCGTCGCACGAGGCGATGCGGTGAAGGCCCGCGGCGAAGACTTCGACTTGGGCGCGGGAGAGCGAATCGACGGGTTCGGCGTTGGACATGGGAGCGCCGAGATTAAGAACGCGGCACGCAGGGCGCAAGGACGGTTGCGACCAATCGCGAAAGGACCGCACGAACGCGGATGCCGTCAGCCCGCTTCTTCGACGCTGCGACCGGTGAGCCTGCGCACGAAATTCCAGGCGGTTTCCACGAAACCAATGCTCACGTAGATGGCGAGAAGCCAGACAAGGACGAAGGCCGGGCCGCGCACGTAACTCACGATCGCGCTCGACGTGACCCCGAAGAGCACGACGGCGACGGTGGGCGGGTTCGGCTTCAGGTCCTTGAACGATCGAAACTTGATCGTCGACACCATGAGCGCGCCAAAGAGCACCGTGGTTCCAAGGACGAGGCCCGTGAACTTCTGCTCTTGAAGCCCCACCGACGCGGCGTGGTTCGCGAGCACGAGCGAGATGAGCATGCCGGCGGCACCGGGCGAGGGGAGCCCAACGATGTACTTGCTGGGCTTGGTCGGACGACCGCTTTCGTCCATGGAAAGCACGTTGAAGCGAGCCAGGCGAACGACGGCGCAGGCGGCGAAAAAGAAGCCCACGAACTGGCCCGCGAGGCCAAGGCGATGAAGCGACCACAGGTAGACGAGCATGCCTGGAGCGACGCCGAACGAGAGCGCATCGGCGAGCGAATCGAGCTGAAGCCCGAAGGAGCTTTGGGTCTTCGTGGCTCGGGCGACGCGGCCGTCCATCGTGTCGAAAAAGAGCGCGTACACGAGGAGCAGCGCCGCGTGGAAAAACCCGTTGGCGGCCTCGACTTCATGGCCCAGCTGCCGATGCGAGAACGACTCGGCGGCAATGCGCACCGACTGAAAGCCGCAGAACACGCTGGCGAGCGTGATCATGTTCGGCAGCAGGAACAAGGTCTTCTTGAGATCGACGCGGCGGCGCAATCGGAGTCGTGGCACGGTGTGTCAAGTTACGCCGGCGGCGGAGAAAGAACCACTTCGGAGCATAAGAAGACGCGCGATGGGTGTTCGCGGAGTCTTGAAACGAGAGGCGTCCGCGTGGGGCCCTCGCGTTTTTCGCGCATCGAAGCGCACCCTGGTAGCGTCTCGACCATGGGACTTCGGGCCGTTGGGCTTTTGCCTCTCGTGTGTATGTTTGGCTGTGCCGCGGCGACCGGATCGGGCGATCGCGCGATGCACGACGACCTCGAGCATGTGCGCGCCATGAGCGACATGCGGCAGGCCAGCCACGAACGTGAGTTGCCTCCGGAACCGTCTGCGGCCCCGCCCCCACCACGCCGATCGGCCCCGCCGCCCCGCGAGGTCGTGCGCATCGGTGCCCGCGATGCGGAGTCGCCGCGCGTCGACGACCCAGGTCCGCGGCCGGTGCTGAAGGTTGTCGGTGGCCGTCGGGGCGTGGGCACCGTCGAAGCGCAAAACCTCGACGACGATACGCTCGACGTGTCGCGAGCCTCGCAGGAGGAGCTCGCGCTACTCAAGAAGGCCGACGAAGCCGTGCGCGCGGGCCGCAACAAAGAGGCGCTCGAGGCCTATGGAAAACTTCTCGTCGCCAGGCCCGACGGACCGTTGTCGGAGCAAGCCATGCTGGGGCGCGCGGTGGCGCACCAAGCGGACGGCGACCAGCAAAAAGCCGCCGAAGATCTCGAGGCACTCCTGAACCGTTTTCCCGCGAGCGACGCTACTCCGGACGTGCTCGCACGCCTCATCGGTTTGCATCGGACACTCGGTCACCGGGAACGTGCCGCCGAGCTTGTCGATCGGCTACGCTCCACGTATCCGAAGAGCGAGGCCTCACGCCGTTTCGCCCGGGAGGACTCTCGATGATCCGTCGCCATCTCGTTGCCGTTTTGCTTCTGGGCCCCGCTGTTGCTCTCGCGCAGCAGACGAGCGCTGCCGCCTCCGGGCCGATGGCCCCCGGGACCACCGTCGTGGACCCCACGGAACGCGCGCTCAACAACGGCACGCTCGTCGGAACTCCCCCACAGCCTTCGAGTGCGCGCGGTGGCGCGTCGTCATCGGCCGCTGGCCCGAAGCTTTCATCGTCGTCGCAAGGGCGCGCGCCGGGCGAAACGGATCACTTTGACTTGGGCCGCAGCAGCGGCGGCGGCGTGGCGCGGGGATCGGAAAAAGGCCCGGTATTCCTCGATCGCCTCGATCGTTCGGCGGCGAGCGACAACGGTGAGGGCGAGGGGCG
>CAIQDA010000320.1 GCA_903870415.1 uncultured delta proteobacterium | reverse complement strand
GAAGGTCTTGTCGATCGCATCGCGGGCATCGGCATCACGAACCAGCGCGAGACCACGGTGGTGTGGGAGCGATCGAGCGGCACGCCCATCCACAACGCCATCGTTTGGCAATGCCGTCGCACCGCCGACCGCTGCGCGGAACTCGTCGCCGCGGGGAAGAGCGACTTCGTTCGTGAGCGCACCGGCCTCGTCATCGACGCGTACTTTTCAGGCACGAAAATCGCTTGGATTCTTGACGAAGTGGCTGGCGCGCGTGCCCGTGCAGAGGCGGGAGAACTGGCCTTCGGCACCATCGACGCGTTTTTGATTCATCACCTGACAGGCGGCCTCGTGCACGCCACCGACGTGACCAATGCGAGCCGCACGCTGCTCATGAATTTGCGAACACTGCGCTGGGACGACGAGCTTCTCGCGCTCTTTCGCGTGCCTGCCGCGGTGCTTCCACGCATCGTTCCGAGCGCGGGCGTTGTGGGCGCCACAAAGGGTCTTTCGTATCTTCCCGACGGCATTCCCATCGCAGGAATCGCAGGCGATCAGCAAGCGGCACTGTTCGGCCAAGCCTGCTTTGCGCCTGGCGAAGCGAAGTGCACGTACGGGACCGGCGCCTTCGTGTTGATGAACGTCGGCACGACTCCGGTACCGAGCGCCAACGGCCTGCTGACCACCGTCGCATGGCAGGTCGGGGAAAGCGTGCATTATGCACTCGAAGGAAGCGCGTTCATCGCCGGTGCCGCGGTGCAATGGCTTCGCGACGGACTCGGGGTCATTTCGAGCGCCGCGGAAATCGAGCCCCTCGCGCGCTCCGTACCCGACGACGGCGGCGTGCTTTTCGTTCCAGCGCTCGCCGGCCTAGGCGCGCCCCATTGGGACGCGGACGCACGCGGCATTGTTGTCGGCCTCACGCGAGGCTCCACGAAAGCCCACCTTGCGAGGGCCGTGCTTGAAGGAATCGCGCTCGAAGTCAACGACTTGCTGAACGCGATGGCGAGCGATGCGAAGCAGGCTCTCACGGGTCTTCGCGTCGACGGTGGTGCGTCAAAAAACGACCTCCTCATGCAGTTGCAAGCTGACATTGGCGCCGTGCGCGTCGACCGCCCGAAGGACATTGAGTCCACGAGCCGCGGGGCCGCAATGCTCGCGGGCGTAGGCCTTGGCCTGCTCGCTTACGGTGCGGGGACTTCATCGGTGGCAGGCATGGTCGAACCCGACGTATCGTTTCGTCCGGAAGCCGACGCGGCTTGGGGCGACGCGATTCGCCTTCGGTGGGCCGACGGTATTCGACGCTGCCGCGGGCCCGTGCGGAGCTGACCCGGACATCGCAGCGCGGCGCTCGAACAATCCTCTCTCAGGCTCTTGCAGAGGCCTGCGTCCCAGCATAACTCTGGTCGTTCCTTGCTTTTTTGAGCTGGAGCCATGACCGATACGCTCTCGACCAACGCCGCTGCCTCAAACCTTCCCTCCCGCGAAGTTCCCGTGAACTGGGAGGCTCTCGAAGACGCCTTCGAGAACAACGCGCCGGAGGTCCACAGCTACATGCACCTCGTCACCGGCGACGTGCTTCGGGTCGTCGACGGCGTGGCGGATCCGCAGATGCATTCACGCATCGCGGCCGACGGCACCTACCTCACCATCGAGCCCGTTTCGTCGCGCGAGCAGTACCGCTGGATGGAGCGCTTCATCCCCACGGTCGAAGACGACGTCCTGCGCGGAAAGCTCAACCAAGCCATCGATGGCAAGGGCGCGTTCCGCCGCTTCAAAGACGTGCTCATGAGCTACGCCGCCGAACGCGAACGCTGGTTCACGTTTCGCAGCGAGCGACTTCGCACGTTCATGGAGGCGTGGCTCAACGCCCACGCGGTAGCGCCCGTCGCTCGTCAGGACGCGCCACCTGTCGAGACGCCGAAGCCCCCGGCCGCAAGCCCCGACGTGGAGCCCGAGAGCGGCCCCCTTTCGACGGCCTCGGTTGACGAGTCACCGAAGTCCGTCGCGCGCCGAGGACGAACGCCCGAGCAGCTTCGCACCGCCCTGCGCGAAGTCGCCGAAGTCCTCGGACCACGGGACCTTGAGATGCTCACGGCGTTTGCCGAATTCCTCAAGTCGCGCCGCAACGCTCGGAGCTTCGCGCACCACTTCGAATACATGCATGGTGCAGGCGATCAGCCTCCCGCCTCGCAGCGGTTTGGGTCCTCGGGCCCCATGAGCATGACGACCCTCCTCGACATGCAGCGCGACGAAGGCAAAGAGGACTGAGCGAGCGAGCGCCACGGTGCACGTTCCCTTTTTCGCCATGAGCGTGAGCGCCCGTTCGGGCATCGCGCTTTGTTGCTTTCTCCTCGCGCCGATGGCGTACGCAGCCGCGCCGCTCGACCGCGTGGTGGCGTCCCTTGAAGCGGTCGATCTTGGCGGCGTCGACCATCCCTTCTTCCTGCTTGGCCGCGAATGGTCAGTCGCCCTCGACGTTCTCCGAGGGCGCGCGAACGACTCCAGCACGCGGCGACTCCTCGACGGGGAACTCGGTCTTCGCCTTCTCGAAGCGCGTGCCGATCGAATGGAAGTCGAGGCCGCGCGTTCGGACCCCGAAGCCGCGCGGCACCTGCGTGACCACCGCCGTGCACTCGTCGATGGCCTTCGCGCCGGGCTCGTGGTTCGCGCCGGTGGAGCGACCGCGATCGATCGCCTTCGCGTCCTTCATTCAACGTTCGACCGAGCGTTTTCCTCGCTGGTGCAACGTCGCGCGGCCGCAGCGATCGCCGCCGAGTCCCTCGGTCTTGTCGCGCTTTCCGTTGACGAGGGCGAAGCGCGGGAGCTCTTTCGTCAGGGCGGGCATCCCTTCGAGGCCGCGCGTTTCGATGACGCACGCGAGGCGTTTACCCAGTGGCTCTTGGTCGATCGCCTGGAGCGCGCCGGCCAGCGCCATCTCGACCAAGTGCGGCGACTCGTGCACGTGAACGTTCCGACCTTGTTCGCGGAGACCCTGTGAAACTCCAGGCCGTTGCAGCGATGGCGGCGGCGTTGGCGGTGGCCACAAGTTTTCTCCCCGCGCGTCATGCGCCTTCCGCGGAGACCTCAAGCGGCTTCCGCGTCGGGCTCGTGTTCGACGTTGGTGGCCGTGGCGACAAGAGCTTCAACGACGCGGCGTGGGCCGGCCTCGAAGAGGCGCAAAAAGACTTCGCGGTGCAGACGCGCGTGTATGAACCGACCTCGGCCGAAGAGCGCGAGACAGCCCTGCGCATGCTCGCCGCGAGTGGCTTCGAGCTCGTCATCGCCGTGGGCTTTGTCTTCACCTCGGACGTCGATGCGGTCGCGCACGACTACCCGGCCGTGCGGTTTGCATGCGTCGACTACGCGCTTCACGACGGAACCCCGCCCAATGTCGAAGCCTTGGAATTTCGCGAGGAGGAAGGTTCTTTCCTCGTCGGAGCCGCAGCAGGTCTCGTGTCCAAGTCGAAGGTTCTCGGCTTCGTGGGCGGCATGAAGAGCCCGCTCATTGCACGGTTCGCAGAAGGCTTCGAGCGCGGGGCAAAAGCAACCTGTGCAGAATGCACCGTTCGCTCCAGTTACGTCGGCGCAACACCGGAGGCTTTTCGGGATCCGGTCCGCGGAAAGATCGTCGCGGCGAGCCATATCGCTCTTGGGGCCGACGTCCTTTATCACGCGTCCGGGGCCACAGGCCGAGGCGTGTTCGAGGCGGCTCGCGAAGGTCGCGCGTTCGCGATTGGCGTCGATCGCGATCAGTTCGACGAGGCCCCCGAGGTCATGCTCACGAGCATGGTCAAACGCGTCGACATCGCCGTCGCCGATGCGATTCGTTCAGCGTACCGCCACGAGCCCGTGCGTCCCGTTGTGGCCCTCGGCATCGCGGAAGGCGGCGTCGATTGGGTCCACGAAGGCCCCCACGCGGTGCACCTTCCGCCCTCGGTTATCGCCCGCGTTCAGGAGCTCGCCCGCGGACTCCGGGCGCCGAAGCCCTGACGGACGCCGTTGGCATTGTTCGTGCTCAGCCCTCGGTATGCAACCGCACGCCGCTGCCCCGCTGAGCCTCGCCCGCGCCGGTCTCGACGACCCGGATTCGTCTGCCAAAGCCCGTCCTGACCCGGCCGGAGCAGCAGCGTTTCATCAGGCGTTTTCCAAGGCGCACGCGCATCCAAGGCCGGAACTAGCTCCGCCTCCTTCGCCCGTGGCGGAGCGCGCGAAACGCACGGAGCGTGAACCTGCGAAGGCTCGTGGAGCGACCCGCGACGAGGCCGCCCCGGCGGAGCATGCGTCAACGGTTCGACGTCCCGGCACGAAGGAGCGTCAGGACGCCAACGCGCCCAAGCGTCAGAGCTCCGACGAAGCGGCCTCTGCCTCGAACGCCGCTCCCAAGGACGCGAACGCGACGCTCGACGGGGCACCTGCCCCCGACAAGAGCGCGTCAACATCCGCCGACGAAGCCCCGGCGCAAACGATCAACGACGCGTCGAGCGTGGCGCTCCTTCAGCCTCAGCTCACCGCACAGCCCGCGGTGACCAAGGCGCCGATCGACTTCGCCTCGCTCTTTGCAAGCGGCCTCGCGAGCGCCGCACCTCTCGCGAGCGAAGCCCAAGCGGGTCGAGGTCTCGCGATCGATGGACAAACGGGGAAAGCCTCGCGACTCACGGGTGACGACGGCACGGCGACTCTCGGCAACGACCTCGGTGGCGCAACCGCCGCAACGCTGCACAGTCTTGCGGACGCGCTTGCGAAGGCGGATCACATCTCCGGAGCCGGCGCAACGCCAGGACGCGCCGCATCGCTCGCATCGGCCGATGCCGCGAATCCTGTTGAAGCGCCGCGTGCGGAGGGGACGGCG
>CAIQDA010000319.1 GCA_903870415.1 uncultured delta proteobacterium | reverse complement strand
TCTCACGGTGCTTCAGGTTCATGGCGACACGCGCTCGGCGTTCGTCGTCGGCATCGGCACCAACGCGGCACACCTCGTGCTCGTTTGGGCAATGGCGCTTGGGCATTTGGGTTTCGCGGCGGGCGGAGCTGCGGGCGCGGGGCTAGGGACGGCCATCACGTTTGGCGTCGAGGCGCTGGTGCTTTTGGGGCTCGTTTGGGGCCGAGGTTTCTTCCGTCATGCGTCGCCTATGCACCTCGAATGGCGTGAGTTTTTGCGCGTCAGCGTTCCAACGTTTGGCGAGCGAATTCTTTACCACTCGGGCTACGTGCTCTTCGTCGCCGTCATCGGTCGCATGGGCGACGTCGTCATGGCCGCGAATCAAGCGCTCCTCACGATGGAGGCGATGTGCTGGCTCTCGGCCGACGGTTTCGGCATTGCCGCGGCGAGTCTTGGGTCACGTCTCGTTGGTGCAGGTCGCGTGCAGGATGCACGAAAGTGCGCGCGCCTCGCGGCCAAGGACGCGGCTCTGGTTCTGACCGGTGTTGGCGTCTTCGCGATGGTGTTCGGCGATCAGGTGCTCGGCCTCGTGTCGCCCGATCCTCAAGTGATTGCCGAGGGAAAACGCACGCTCATCATTCTCCTGCTCGTGCAGCCGTTCATGGCCTTCGGCACCGTTTTCGGCGACACGCTTCGAGGCGTTGGGGAGACGCGAACGGTCTTTGCGGTCTCGACAGTCTCGGCGCTTTTCGTGCGCGTCGGCGCGACGATGCTCCTCGGCCCGGTGCTCGGTCTCGGCCTGCCCGGCGTGTGGCTCGGGTCCACGTGTGACTGGATCGTGCGCACGGTGGCGTATCTGACGCTCGGTCGTCGCACGTGGGCGAGGCTTGAGCGCGAGGCCGCGACGGCTAAACGGTTGTAAATCGTCTACTCAAATGACGCTGACGTGCGCGCGCGGCGATCAGGTGGAGCGGCGAGCGGCGAGGGTCTTCGGCCCGACGAGGTGACCGGCGGGCGTGAGAATCGGACCCAAGTACGCGCGTGCGGCGGCTTCCGCGAGCGTGCTCGCCACGGCATCGTCGTCACCGTTGCACGCCACGATCACGAGCGCGGTGCATCGGTTCGCGAGCACAGAAAGGCCTCCGCCCGCATGCCCCTGCGCTTCGGATCGCGCGACGAGCACGCGGTCGGCTTCGCGTATCGCACGAAACAGAAGCGCTCGCGTTCCCTGCAAAGCGCCGCATTTAACGGCCACGGTCGCTCCGTCGAAGTCCCGCACGGCAGGAGCTGCCTCGTCGCGCGGTGTCATGGCTCCGATGCGCGCACCGAGGTGCCTTTCCGCCGAAGCGTCCAGCGTCGTCACCCGCAAGCCATCGCGAAACGGCATTTGGGCGAAGACGAAAAAGCACGACGCGAAGACGGCTTCTGTCTCTGGTCTCCCGTGCGTATCGAAGGCGCCCGGGTACACATCGGGGAACATCGCGTTTTCCACGGACCGTGGCTATAGCAGGGCGAATCATGGGCAAGCCGATCTTCGTCGACACGCACTGCCACCTCGATGCGCACTATTTTCCCGAGGGTTCGGACGCAGTCATCGCGCGGGCACGTGCGGCGGGCGTCGGTGGCTTCGTGGTCATCGGCGTTGGCGAAAAGATGCAAGGTGCACGCAATGCCATTGCGCTGTCCGAGCGCGTGGGCCCATCGCTTGTGGCCACGGCCGGTGTGCATCCGCACGATGCCGCTGTGGTTGACGACGCGGTGCGCGCAGAGCTTGAGGTGCTCGCGGCCCACACGTGCGTCGTGGCCGTCGGGGAAATGGGCCTCGACTACCACTACGACAACTCGCCAAGGGACGTGCAGCGCGCGGTGTTTGCCCAGCAAATCGCCTTGGCCAAGCGCGTGAAGAAGCCCATCGTGCTTCATACGCGGGAGGCGGCGGTCGACACGCTCGACGTTCTCGAGAGTGAGGGAGCGTGCGACGTGGGCGGCGTCGTTCATTGCTTCAGCGAGGACCGCGCGTTTGCCGAGCGCGCCTTGGCCATGGGCTTCTACCTGTCGTTTTCGGGCATCGTGACGTTCAAGAGCGCCAAGAGCGTTCACGACGTCGCGGCGTGGGCTCCGCTCGACCGCGTCCTCGTCGAGACCGACTCGCCGTACCTGGCACCGATTCCTCATCGCGGAAAACCCTGCGAACCATCGTACATTGTTCACACCGCGGCTCGTGTCGCCGAGCTGCGAGGCATCACCCTCGAGGTCCTCGCGGAGGCCACGACGGCGAACGCTGCGAAGCTCTTTTCCGTTCGGGCCACGTCGTGTTGACTAGGCCGATGCGCATCGCTTCTTTCGCCGCCTTCGGACTCGTCGCTCTCTTTGCATCCGCATGCGGCACGTCGTCGTCCACTCCCTCCGTGCAAGATGCATCGATCGCGATTGATGCGGGCGCCGACGCTTCGACGGCGGTTGATGCGTCGAATGCGGATTCTGCCTCACCTTTCGACGCCGCGCCGCCCGGGCCTGATGGCGATCCCGCTCCGGTCGATGCGGCTCGTCCGCCCGACGCCGCTCCGATGAACGAATGCGAAGCGCTTCAAGGGCTCTGCGTGGGGCAATCGGGCGAGTGCACCAACGGCGGCGGAACCGTCGCTACCGCAGGAGCCGCGGGCTGTGTCTTCAGCGACGGTCCTGGGGTGTGTTGCGTGCCTCCCGCCGCTCAGGCGACCGGGTCGGACTGCCGGTCCCATGGCGGCGTTTGCGCCCCCATCGCGGGCTGCAATTTTGCTCACGGAAACTTCGCGCCGCCTTCTTGCGGCTCGTACCCGGGAGTCATTTGTTGCGTGCCTCAGAGCATTTGCGGCGAAGAGAAGCTTGCATGCTGCACCGACCAGACGACGTTTCGTCCGGCGTGCGACCGAGGGACCTTCGTGTGCACCATTGCGGGAACGACCCTCAAGCCGCGCGACCAGTGTCCGTGAACACGTCGATTCGCGACGTCAGCCCTGGGAAACTTTTCCGCAGCTTCCGTGTTCGCTAACGATGCGGCCATGAGCCGTTCGCTACTGGTTTTCCTCGGTGCCGTTTCGTTGCTTGGCCTTGGCTGTGACGAGAAGTCGCCGGGAGCAGGAGACGCCTCGCCGTCGGTCGCGCAAGCCTCCGTCGAAGCGCCAAAGGTCGCGGAGCCCAAGAAGGCGCCACCGAAGCTCGTCATGTACGTCGACGCATCGGGTGTCGGCGTCGGCGGGCAGTTCATCGACAGCAAGCGAGATGATCTCGAAGCAGCGATTGCGGCAGTGCTCGCGAGCGGCACGTTCACGATCGCCGATCCCTTGGAAATATCCGTCGCACGTCAAGTGTTGGTTCCCACGGTTCGCGCGCTCGTTCGTGCAGTTCGGGCCCACGGCGACAAACACGTGGTCTTGAAAACGGCGTCGCGCTCCGGCGACCTCGTGGCGCTCCCCATCGTCCTCGAAAGCGGGTCCATCAAGAAGGCGCTCGCGTCGGGCATCGGCAAGGACGCGTCCATCGCGATATGGCCCGCATCGGGTGGCGCCGCGCGAAAGAAGTCTCATGGTCTCGCCGGACCCGACCTCACGCTTGGCGGGGAAATGCTGGGAAAGAGCGTCCAAGAGGGCGATGCCATCGTCTACAACGCGGAAGATTCCGTTCAGTGGGGCCGGGTCTTTGACCTGGCGATGACGCGTGTAGAATACAAGAATGCGTCCACCGCACCGATTGCGATCGCAACGGGCGCGTACGAGCCTGGCAAGAAAGTCAGCTACTGACCGTCAGTCGTTCGCGGTGACCCAGTCGCGCACGGTGACGAGGCCCTCGATGAGTTTCACGCGAGGCTCCCAGTCGAGTTCGCGGCGTGCTTTGTCGATGGAGGCATACGTTGCGTCGACGTCGCCCGCGGGTTTGCCCGCACGCTCGATGATAGCTTTTTTCCCCGCAACCTGCTCGATGCCCGCGATGAGTTCGCCGAGGGTCACCGGGGCTCCGGACCCGAGGTTGTACGCCGACCATCCGGCGTGAGCGGCGTCCGCCGAGGCCACGACGCCGCGGGTGATGTCATCGACGTGGGTGAAGTCGCGTCGCATTCCCCCGTCGCCAAACACCGTCAAGGGGCGACCTTCGAGAACCGCTCGCATGAAGAGCGTGATGGCCATCTCGGGACGTTGGCGCGCTCCGTAAACGGTGAAGAAGCGAAGGGCAACGCATCGGGCATCGGGCCGAACGGCACAGAGCGGCTTCGTGATGAGTTCCGCCGCGCGTTTCGTGGCTGCGTACGGCGATTCCGGTTCCGTGCAGGCTGCATCTTCCGTTGCGGGCAGCGGCGTTGAGTTGCCGTAGACCGACGACGAGCTTGCGAAGACGAAGTTGCGAATGCCCACCGCCATGGTGGCTTCAAACAAAGAAGCTGTACCTTGCACGTTGACTTCGGCGTAGCGCGCAGGGCTTGTGAACGAAGGACGCACGCCTGCAAGTCCCGCGAGGTGGATGACCCCGCTCTTTCCTTGCACAAGCGCGTTCATGTGCTCACGGTCGGTGACCGTGCCCTCGACGATGGAAACGTGAGGAAACGCAGCCTTGAGATGCTCGGCGTTGCGACGTTTGTAACGGGCCGGGTAGGGCGCGTCGCTGAAGTCATCGACGATGGTCACGGCGTCGCCACGCGCGAGGAGCGCCTCGGCCACATGGTATCCGATGAAACCGACGCCCCCGGACAGGAGCCATTGGTTCACGAACGAGCCCGAGCGGTCGACGGCACGCCGATGCCGACGTAGTGCAATCCCGACGCTTCGACCTCGGCTGGCGACCAAATGTTGCGAGCGTCGAGAGCGACAGGCCTATCGCCCGCGAGACGCGCACGAATCTCAGCAAAGTCAGGGGCGCGGTAGCACCGCCACTCGGTAAGCACGATGACCGCATGCGAGCCGTTGAGCGCGTCGTACTCGCTGTCGACGACGCTGACGCCGTCACGATTCAGTGCCTTGACGAAGTTCTTCGCACCCTCTGGGTCATGCCCAACGACGTGAGCGCCTGCGTCGAGGAGGGCCTCGGCAAGCTTCAACGAAGGGGCTTCGCGGACGTCATCGGTTTCCGGCTTGAAGGCCAAACCCCAAAACGCGATACGCTTGCCTTCGAGCGACCCGAGTGATTCGCGCACGAGGTTGACTAGGAAAAGTGCTTGGTCATCGTTCGCCAGGTGCGTCGCCTCTGCGAGTCGCAACGGAACGCCTTTGGCCCGCCCGAGGGCCGCGAGCGCTTGCACGTCCTTCGGAAAGCACGACCCGCCGTAGCCCGGACCCGCGTAGAGAAATTTGCGGCCAATGCGCGAGTCCGCCCCGACGCCAGCGCGCACCGAGTGGATGTTCGCACCGGTCACGTGGCAGAGGCGCGAGAGCTCATTCATGAAGGATACACGCATCGCGAGCATCGTATTCGACGCGTACTTCACGAGCTCAGACGACAGCGGGTCGGTAATCACCAAGCGTTCGCCATTGAGCTGAAGCGGTGCATACAGCGTACGCATCGTGGCTTTCGCGCGGTCGCTCTTCGCTCCGACGACAATGCGGTCGGGTTTGAAGAAGTCTTCGAGAGCGGAACCCTCCTTCAAAAATTCCGGGTTCGAGACCACCTCGAAACGGCCTGGCGCGAGTTCCTCAAGGCGCTCTTGCACGAGGTCGCAGGTGCCGACGGGCACGGTGCTCTTGACGACCACAAGCGCCGCCTTCTTCGCGGTCGTTGCGATGGTCTCGCACGCAGAAAACACCGCGCGCAAGTCAGCGGATCCGTCCGGGAGCGGCGGCGTTCCGACCGCAATAAAATAGAGCTCGCTCTGGTCGTACGGAGCGGTCAGCTGCGTAGAAAAGTGCAGACGGCCCGAGCGCTCGTTGCGCTTCACAAGGTCGCCAAGTCCCGGCTCGTAGATGGGAATCTCTCCCCGCTCCAGGCGCGCCACCTTTTCGGCGTCCACGTCGAGGCAGAGAACTTGATGGCCGATTTCCGCGAGGCCCGTGCCCGTGACGAGGCCGACGTACCCAACTCCGAACGTGGTGAGGCGCATGGGCGCGCACTAGCGGGTACGGCGCTTCAGGTCGAGAAAGATGAGGAAAAAGGCGCGGGAACAGAAGTCGCAGCGTGATGGGGTGCGGGACGGGACGTTGCGATAGCGGGAGGGGAAGAGAGAGCTTTTTGGCGCCCTCAAGCGTTCGCGCGGAGGCATGCGGCCTCGGGTGCGGGGCGGCGGATCCTCGCTTCGGCCTGCGAGGTCCTCGCCTTTGTCGCGGGGCTTGCGGGACTTATCTGCGGGCCTTGTCGCTTGCTCCGTTTGGCCTTCGCGACGTGCTTCGGCGCGGCGCATGGCTGCTGTTCCGTTTTTTTGTTCGGGTTTGTTACGGGAGATCGCCTCGCCGCGTGACTTGCCTCGGCGCTCCGCCGCATCTTCGGCTCCGGTCCTCAGGCCTCCGCGACGGCTCCGCCACTCCCGCCCCCGTTGCCACTTGGAGAG
>CAIQDA010000318.1 GCA_903870415.1 uncultured delta proteobacterium | reverse complement strand
CGTAGCGCGGAAGGGCCTTCGCTTTCGGAGGCAGCGCGAGGGGCGCTTGCGGCGGGGGCGCCGTGAGAAGTGTCCTTGCAGACTGCAACGAAGTCTCGGGATTCTCGGTGACGGGCGTCGTCACGGAATCCTCCGCGCGTACGTGCGCGGCGACTGCGATCGCCAGTGCAAAAACCCGCCCCGCCTGCGTCATGACCGACTTTTGCGAGTCGAAGAAGCTGTCACCGACCGTTCGCGAACGACGCTAGTCACGATGCTCGCGCACGCCGGCCACGAGCATGCTCAAAATGCCCCAGGTGAGCAGCCCCACGAGGAGCGTTGCGAACACGCTGCGGATGCGTCGAGGCTCAAGCCCCATGTCGGGCAGGTTCGGTTGCACGATGCGTTCGAGGTAAAGTTGCTTGCGCTGCGCGTCGCTGCGCGCCTGCTCAAGAGCGACGAGCGCCGTGGCGAGCTGCTTCTCGGCAAACGCTCGGTCCATGGAAAGCCGCTCGTAGTCAACGGCCTTTCGGCTGAGCGAAGCCTGGCCGCCGGCAACCTTCGCCATCTCGCCCTGAATGGCCCCGTGAATGGAGACGAGACGCTTTTCGAGCGATGGCAACTGCGGGTTGTCCGGCGTGAGCATGCGCACTTGGGTGACCTGAATGGTCGTCGCAATGAGCTCGTCTTGAAGTTTCGACATGCCCGCGAGCTGCAACGCGCTCTGCCGCTCCGGGTCGAAGACGGCGTTCTCGTTCCGGTAAATGGAGAGAGCCGAAGCCGCCGCGCGCGCCTTCTGTTCCGCCAGCTCAACCTCCGACGTCGCGAAGCGAATCATGTCTCGGCGCGCACGCTCGTTGAGTTCGTTGACGAGCCCTTCGCTCATCTCAAGCAACGACGCGTTGATCTTCTGCGAATCAGCGGGCTTGAACGCGTGAACGCGGAGCGAGGAGATGCCCGTGGTCGTGTCGAAGTCGACGACGATGACTTTTTGGAAATACTTGAAGAGGGCCTCTTCGCTCGTATCGAAGCGGAATCCGTCGAAACGTGCGACCGCGTCGATCGAACGGGAGCCAAAGATCTCGCGCAACGGAGACGTGCGGTCGACGATCGCCATCGCGTCGCGCGAACGCATGAAGTCGTGCACGGTGTACGTGTCGTCCTGAGACCTTGAGATGCTGCCCGTCGTCAGAAGCGCGGTGAGTCCAGTCGTCGTCTGCCGTTGCGCCGAGCGCACGATAAAGTGCGACTCCGAGATGAATACGTCCGACGCATATACTCCGTAATACGCGATCGACGTGAGGGTCGGAATGACGACGGTGATGAGCGGAAGCCACGCGATCTTTGAGAACGCCGCACGGACCGCAGACCACATGCCTTTGCCCGAGCTCGTAGACGACGGCGCTTCGGCCGAATCGGGCGCGGACGAGAGCGGCGCCGAAGGGGGCGAAACCTCGGGGTACATGCGCTCGGGGGCTTGCTCGCTATCCATCGTCACGTCGATCTGCGCACCTTCATGCGGCGCTCTAGGGGCGGGCCAATAGCATGCCGGCGACGAGACACATGCGAAAACCTAGGAACGGCGCGCGCTGCACACGAGGTCGGCAACCTCGCGCAACGCCCCGGAGCCCCCGCACGCATCGAGGACCGCCGTCGCACGGCTGCGCACACCTGCATGGGCATCGGAGGGCGCGAACGAAAGTCCACAAACCTCAAACCCCGGAAGGTCTTGGGAATCGTCCCCGAGAAAAATCGCCTCGGCTCCGCTGCACCCGAACGAGGAAAAAAGCTCCTCACACGCTCGCGCCTTGTCGTCGACACCAAGGAGCATCTTATCGAATCCGAGTTCCGTGAGGCGTGCGCGCACCGCAGCCGAGTCCCGACCGGACACGGCGGCGACTTTGATTCCCGCATCGTGAAGAAGCTTCACCGCAACGCCGTCGCGCACGTGAAACCGCTTCAGACTTTCGCCCGTGGCGTCGTAGTAAAGCCCGCCGTCGGTGAGCACACCGTCCACGTCGGTGATGACGAGACGAACGCGCCCGAGTGCGCCGCGCGCCTCGTCGATCGGAGCCTCACCGCGAAGGATTCGCCTGACGTTTTCCAGGTCCTCCGGGGTGTCGACGCCGGGGCCCGTTCGCTCGACCTCGAAGGCGTGCATGCGAACTCCCGCATGCAACAAACGCAGCTGCTCGAGCGACTCGGCGCGCTCTTCCATCGGGACGGCGAGACCCGCGTAGCGCTTCAAAAGGTCGCGACGGTAGGCGTAGATGCCGACGTGCTTTCGGTACTCCGCAAACAATCCTTCGCGTGGATATGGGATAGGTGCGCGACTGAAGTACAGTGCCGCCCCGCCCGCTCCGACCACGACCTTCACAACGCTCGGGCGCTTGGCCTCGACTTCGTCGATGCGATGAAAGAGCGTTGCACAGGCAATCGCCTCATTCTCGCGCATCGCATCGAGCATCATCGCGATGTCGCCGGGACGCACGAGCGGCTCGTCGCACTGCAGATTTACGTAAACGTCCGCGTCGATATGCCGCTCGACCTCGGCGAGACGGTCCGTGCCGGAACGGTGCTCCGTCGACGTGATCATCGCATCCCCGCCGAACCCTCGCACCGTGTCCACAATGCGCACGTCGTCGGCCGCCACGATCACGCGTTCGACGCCCGGCACGCGCCGCGCAGCCTCGTAGGTGTGAACAACGAGCGGCACTCCCTCGAGTAGCGCGAGAGGCTTCTCCGGCAACCGCGTCGAACAAAGGCGCGCGGGAATGACGATGATGACGCGCATTGTCAGCGTTTTCGCACGGCGGAGTCGATCGCTTTGACCTGCTCAAGAAGCGCCGCAAGGTCATCGAAACGAATCATGTTCGGTCCGTCGCAGGGCGCCGCGTCTGGGTCGGGATGCGCCTCGATGAAGAGGCCCGCAATGGCTCCCGTGGCGACCGCCGCGCGCGCAAGGACCGGAGCAAACTCGCGTTGGCCTCCGCTGCTCGCCCCGTTCGCGGACGGAAGCTGCACCGAGTGCGTGGCATCGAAGACCACCGGGCAGCCCGTTTCGGAAGCCATGATGGGAAGTCCGCGCATGTCGACGACGAGGT
>CAIQDA010000317.1 GCA_903870415.1 uncultured delta proteobacterium | reverse complement strand
GCAGGGGCCGAGCGTCGCGAAGACGGTCCGCGCGAAGGCATGCAACGCGAGCTTTTTAGCGAGGAAAAGAGCAAGGAAGTGCGCGCGTCGCGGCATCCGTGGGCGTGGCTGCTACGGCGCGTGTTCGCCGTGGAGGTTCTCGTGTGCGTGCACTGTGCAGGCAAGTTGCGCCTCGTGGAGATTGCGGGCGGAGGCAGCGGCCATCAAGCGGATCATCGGCGGATTCGCTTATGCGCCGCCGAGCAATCGGAAGTCCTGTGCCGCCTGCCACGCCGTGGCGAACGAGCATGACGCGCGGCGAGCGACCTCGGCGATGCTGACGTCGGGTGCCTTCTCGAGCACGGTCCACACGTCCGCTCGCCACGACGGGCCCATGAGCACGCGGTTGCGGTAGCCGGCGTGCTTCTTCACGAGCATCGAGGGCTCGAGCACGTCGTCCGAGCGATCACGAAGCGTTCCGCGCGGCACACGAAGCTTGGTGCCCGCGAAGCGATCGTCTTCGCCGCGCCGAGCGATTTGGAACCCCGTGCCCGTCGCGAGAATCTCCACGGCAGCGCCTCGATAGAGCGCGAGCAAGCGCGCGAAGCGACGGTCCTTTCGGAGCCATGTCGCGACCGCACTCCAGTACGCGCGAACGCGGGCCGACTCTTGTGCCTTCACGAGTCGCACGAGCCGATCGGCGTTCACGTGCGCGTGATGAACCCCGAGCCAGGTGGTGAGCACCGCAAGGACGCGAAGATCATTCTCTTCCATGCCGAGCACCGACGCGTCCACGAGCGCGCCCTCGATGTCGGCATCCGCTTCGCCATCGGCCGCGAAGTTCATTCCGATGCCCACCATGCGCGCGGTGAGGACATCCGCCGCAGGATGCTCGCGGGACGACGACGAACGCTTAAACGTCATGACCGAGTCTCCGCTGCAAGTCGGCCAAGGTTGCCGCGACGTGGGCGGGCCAATCCGGGTTTGCGTCCTGATACGTGACCCAGGGAAGCGCCTCGGCGATCTCTTCTGCGGTCGGTGCGAGAGCGAGGCAATCGGCGAGGTCAGTGCCGCGGTCGCAGAGCGCGAAGACCTTGGTGCTCAGGAGGTCCGCGCGCCCCAGCGTGTCGAGGCGCACGGCAGCGCCTTCGTACGCCATGCGCACGCGCAGCCGCCAATCCGCGGGAAGCACGTCGCCGAGCTGCATCGGCCCGTTGTTGAGCCAGTCGTCCATGAGCGGAACACCAAGGCTTCGCTGCACGGCTGCGAAGGCGCGAACCGCGTCGCTAACGGCGGGTTCGAGGGCAGGCGCGAGGATGTCGAAATCCCTCGTCTCGCGCGTAATCACGTCGAGCAGCGCGAGCGCGGCGCCTCCGATCACGACGGCATCGAGCCTCAACCCAAGGGCGGCGAGGTGGAGATCAAACGCTTCGATGGTGCGGCGCGGAATCATGGAAGTTCTATCGGTTTATCCGATACCAGCATGAACCGCGAACTTGTGCGAGTCAAGGAGCGCTCAGTGGCCGCACACGGGACTTGTGACGTTCGTGCAGCGAAGCGACGGCGCGCTGCGGTTGAACGTGCACCTGCATACGCTCGCTCTCGACGGCGTGTACGTACGCAACGCAGACAAAACTCTGGAGTTTCACGCGCTCGCGCCCCCGACGACGGCGGAGGTCTATGCAGTGGCAAAGCGGATGAACGCTGCGCAGCGCTCCTGCTGCGCACCCGACATCGTCGGCCGGCTGTCCTCGCCGTACAGGAAGTACGGCTGCGGTAACCGTCCTAGCTCTCGGGCGCTTGCGACGGAGCGCGGCTTCGCTTTTGTACGGCTGGAGAGCGCGGCGTGCGTACGTCAATGGGTGTGTACTTTGGCGTCGCCGTTCGTGGCGGAAGTTGGGGGTGTGAATATCCACGCTGGAGTGGCCGTGCATGGGGATGATCGCTCGGCTTTGGGGGGACTTTGGCGCTATATGACGCGTCCACCGATTGCGCTCGATTGGCTCACGCGCCGAGACGACGGCTGTGTGGAGTATGCGTTTCGTAAGCCGTGGCGCGACGGGACTCGTGCAGCGCGTGCTCACGGCGGAAGATCGGCTCGCGCGTTTGTGCGCGCCATGAGACAAAGCCGCCGCCGCGAGGACCGCCGGGGCAGTTGATGTTCGCGTTTCGGTGAGGGAGACCGAGTGACGCTGCGGGACTTCGCAAAAGCGAAGCGGCCGGCGGTGGGG
>CAIQDA010000316.1 GCA_903870415.1 uncultured delta proteobacterium | reverse complement strand
TCGTGCGCGCAACCGGCACGATCGAGGTGCGCAGCGGTCACCGCGAGTCCTCCGACACAGAGAGCACAGCGCGTGTTTCGCTCGACGAGAAACGCTTCAACGACCGCTCGCGCGCGGGGGCAAGTGGCGAGGTTCTCGGCCGTTTCCAACGCCGAACCTTCTCGCACGCTCGAAAACGGAAGCGTGCATGATGCAACGAGTTCGCCGTCGACCAGGATTCGGCACGCGCCGCAGGTTCCGCTCTCGCATCCGTGGAGCACGCTTTTTAGGTGCAGTTCACGGCGCAACACGGCGTCGAGCCGCAGCGTTTCCGGGGCGCGAATCTCACGAACTTCGCCATTGACGATGAGCTGTCGCGAAAGAAGAAACCCCCCGTCGGCATCGGTCGATGCAGCGTCGGGGGGTCGATTCTCGAACGGGGTACTCGCGGTCACGCGCTGAACGACGAACCGCAGCCGCAGCTGCCCTTCGAGTTCGGGTTGTTGAACTTGAAGCCGGCGCCGTGAACGCCTTCCACGTAGTCAATTTCCGTGTCTTCCAAATACTGGAACGAGAGCGGGTCCACGTAGAGCTTCACGCCCAGCGACTCGAACTGCTCGTCGACGTCGCTCATCGCGTCCTCAAAGTAGAGGTCGTACGTAAAACCGGCGCAGCCACCACCGATGACGCGAAGGCGAAGGCCTTGTCCTTCGAGATGTTCGTCGGCAGAGATTTGCTTCACCTTTTCGGCAGCTCGTTCGGTGACGGTGATCATGACCCATCCCTTAGCGCAAGTTTGGCCGCCCACCAGGGGGCCGAAGGCGGTGCACCGTGAAACTTTTGCGTGGGGTAGGGCGCCGGCGTCAGTGTTGCGGCGAAGGCCGACGCCAAAAAACCAGCAAATCGCCTTGGTACGGCAGGTGCACGAGGCGCTAAAGGCGGAAGTTCGGCCGGGACGACGAAAAGCCTTCCCACGGGCGCGAACCGAGGCGAACATTCCGTTCGGATTTAAGCAGTACCCACCCCTAAGGAGTTTATCGATGCGTAAGGAAAACCTCGTTCGTTTCAGCGCCGTTTCCGTGGCTCTCGCCATGGCGGCGGGTGCATTCATGGTCGGTTGCAGCAGCGACTCGAGCAGCACCGCCACGCCAGCAGTCGACAGCGGTACGCCAGCGGTCGACAGCGGCACGACGACCGACAGCGGCACGACGCCCGCGACGGACAGCGGCACGACGCCCGCTACGGACAGCGGCACGACCGCCGATGCCGGCCGCGACGCTGGCCCGGTTGACGCGGGTCCTCCCGGCCCACAAGGCATTGTGATCGACGTCGTTCACGCGTCGCCTGACACCCCTGCGGTCGGTCTGTGCCTCGGTGCGGTCGTCGGCGGCAACCCAGCCTTCCCAGCGCCGTTCGATAAGGTCCAAGGCCCGCTTCCGCGCAACGCCGCCACCCAGATCGTCGTCCCATCGGCGCTTCAGGGCGCAATTGGCGGCGTCGAAGTCCGCGTGTACGCGGTCCCAGGTTACACGATTCCAGACGGCGGGGCCTCGACCTGCGCGAGCGTGACAGGGGCCGGCGGCAGCGCCGTTCTGCTCAAGTCGTTCCCAGCTGGCACCTTCCAGGCTGGTCACGGCTACATCGTCGCCGCCACGGGCTGCTCGAACGCGGGCACGGCCACCGTCGCCAAGTGCGGCGCGGACCCAACGACGCCGGCGAACCCTCGCGCCCTCGGCGCATGGTTCAAGGAGTTCGACCGCACGTTCCAGCCAGCCGGAAACGTCGGCGCGCAGTTCGTGCACCTGTCCCCGCAAGCCGAGAGCCAGGCGCTCCCGGTTCCAGGCGCGGGTCCTGACGGCGGCACGGCGTACCTCCCAATCTTCGCCAACGGCGTCAAGGTTGCGGTTGGTCTCGCGAACCCCGCCGACGCAGGCACTGCGTACACCTGGGCCGCTTGGGCCTCGGGCGCTGACCCTGTCAAGGCCTTCGCCAATCCGACGGCCATCGTTTCGGCGCCGATCCCGGTCGACCCGAACTCGCTCGGCCTTGGGCTCTTCACGGCGGCCTCGACGGCAGCCTCGCCCTCGGGCCTCACGTCCATTGCCTCGATTCCCTTCCAGTTCGTCGCCGCGGCCACCGTTGGTCCAACCAACCCCGCCGTCCCGACTTACTTCCACAAGGGTCTGACCTACACGTTCTTCGCCGTGGGCGACCTTGCCCAGTCGTCGAACCCACAAGCGCCGAACGCCGGTCCGGACTTCTTCCGCGTCCTCGCGCTCCCGAACAACCCGCCACCACCGGCGAGCGACGCGGGCACGCCTTGACAGGCGCCTGATCGTCGTCTCTTCACGGAGGCGGTGATGACGAAGGCCGTGATCCGAAAGGGTCGCGGCCTTTGTTTTTCCATGGGCGCAGCAATCTCCCCCACGTGCGCGCGCGGGCCCGTCGACGTGGGGGCGAGTCGTCCCGGCGCGATCCCGCTTCTTTTCGCCGCAGCTTGTCACTAAGCGTCACGGCAAAGGAAGCCCCCATGACCGAACGGCTCGTTCACTGCGTCAAACTCGGAAAAGAACTCCCGGGTCTCTCTCGCCCTCCGTACCGCAACGACCTCGGTCAGCGCATCTTCGACAGCGTTTCGAAGGAAGCCTGGCAGCAGTGGCTCTCGGACTCGGTGAAGTTCGTGAACACCTACCGCGTCGACCTTGCGTCGCCGGAGGGGCAAAAGTTCATGTTCAAGCAGTGCTCCGTTTACTTCAACTTCGAGCAAGGCGAAATCGCGCAAACCGCCTGGGTTGCGCCGGTGGAAGCCGAGCATAAGCACGGCGCGGACTGCGACCACGATCACGCGCACGACGCCCCCGCGGAGAAGAAGGAAGGCTGACGTGGAGAACAGCGCCGGAAAAAGTGGTCCCGAGCTTCGTCTTGGTTTGAGCGGCTTCACTTACGCCGACCTTTACGACCCTTCGGGGCTCCGGCGCCTTCACGATAGCTTCCTTGACTACCTCCGCGCGAGCGACGCGGAAGCCTTTGTCACGTTTGAGGCTTACCGCGTATGTGCGGGGGCTGGGTTTGGACCCAAGGAGACGAGCGCCGCCATTTTGGCTGCCGCGCCGCACCTCTCGTCGTTCGTCGGCAAGCTCTTTGGTGTGGAGCGCGAACTCGAGGCTCTTGAGCGCGAAACGGCGCAAGAGTCCGTGCTTTGGCGCTTCAAGAAAGAGTTCGGCAAGAAGCGCGTTCGCAAGGCCGATGCGGGGGCTGCGTGGGTCGCGAAGGGCCATTCGGCGTCATCGGCGGACTGTGTCGCGCGCGCGGCGATGGGGGCGTTTGCAGCCGCGAGTCCCGACGAAGAGCATGCGGTTGCGACGGCGGTGATGCGGGTTTTCGCCATCGACGACACGGCTCGGAAGGTTGCGAAGGCGGGCGGTGTCACGTGGACAGACGCGTTGCGTGCAGACGGCACAACGCTCGTCGCGGCGCTTTCGGCGTGCGGCTGCGACGCGGCGAAGTCCCTTGATTTGCAAGCAAGCGAGGCTGGCTACGGTGACGCAGCAGCCTTTACGCTCGACGCCTTCGAAGCGTGGCTTGCGGCACGAATCGCGACTCGAGGCGACACGTCGGCGCGGTGGCATTCGCTTCACGTGCCTCACGACTTGAACTTCACGCAGCTCGTTCAGTTGCGTCGTCCAAAGCCCGACACGCTTCCGGAGCTCGCGGTGGGGCCCGAGGAGCACTTGCGCCATCGTCCAGGCTTTGCGCTGACCGATCGCCGCGGCGATGTGCGCGAGGTGCTGCGCGAGGTCGACTACTGCCTCTACTGCCACGACCGCGACAAAGACTCGTGCTCGAAGGGCCTGCGCGAGCCAAAAACACAAGCGATCAAGAAGAACCCCATCGGCGTTTCCCTCGACGGATGCCCCCTCGACGAAAAGATCAGCGAGGCTCACGCGCTTCGTTCCGACGGTCTTCCGCTTGCGGCGCTCGGGGTCATCACCGTCGACAACCCTACGTGTCCCGGCACCGGCCATCGCATCTGCAACGACTGCATGAAGGCGTGCGTCTTTCAGAAGCAGGAGCCCGTCAACATTCCGCAGATTGAGACGCGGGTGCTCATGGAGGTTCTGAACCTTCCCTGGGGCTTCGAGATTTACGGCCTTCTCACGCGCTGGAACCCGCTCCGCGTCGAGGCTCCGTACACGCCTGAATCCAATGGAAATCGCGTGCTCGTCGTGGGCCTCGGTCCCGCGGGGTATACCCTCGTCGAGCACCTGGCGTTGCGCGGCTTCGAGGTCGTCGCCATCGACGCGCTCAAGCTCGAGCCGCTTCCCGTGGAGCTCACAGGGTCGCTGACGCAGCTTCCAAAGCCCGTGCATGATGCACAGAGTCTTTTCAGCGAGCTCGACGAACGCGTGGTCCTCGGCTTCGGCGGCGTGAGCGAATACGGAATCACCGTGCGCTGGGACAAGAACTTCCTCGCGCTCCTCTACGTGACCATGGCGCGGCATCGTGCGGTGCGCATCTACGGCGGCGTTCGCTTCGGCGGCACCATCGACCTCGACGACGCGTGGCGCCTTGGTTTTGACCACGTCGCGATGGCCGCGGGCGCGGGGCGTCCGACGCTCGTTTCCATGAAGAACAACCTCGCGCGCGGCATCCGCAAGGCGAGCGACTTTCTCATGGGTCTCCAGTCAACGGGTGCATTCCGCAAGGACTCGCTCGCGGTGCTCCAAGTGAGTCTGCCCGCCATCGTCATCGGCGGCGGGCTCACGGCCATCGATACAGCCACCGAGTTGCTTGCGTATTACCTCGTACAGATTGAAAAAGAGCAAGAGCTCGTCACGCGGCTGCGCACGTCGGTTGGCGCAGAGAAGTTTCGAGAGCTCTTCGACGAAGAAGAGTGGGCAACTCTCTCCGCGCACCTCGATCACGCGATCGAGTGGGACGCTGAAAAAGCCCTAGCGAAACGCGAAGGTCGTGATCCGCGATCGCATGCGCTGCTCGACAAGTGGGGCGGCGTGAGCCTCGTCTATCGGCGCTCCATTGAAGAGTCGCCGGCATACCGGCTGAACCACGAAGAGGTCACCAAGAGCCTCGAAGAGGGCGTGCGGTACTTCGAGCGTCTCTCGCCAAAAGAGGCGAAGGTTGATCGCTTCGGCGCCGTCGAGGCCATGGTCTTCGAGCGAGCGGACGGTTCGCTTCTGGAGCTTCCGGCGAAAACCGTGTGCATTGCCGCGGGCACCGCCCCGAACACGACTTACGAGAAGGAGAAGCCAGGCTCCTTTGCCATGGACGCGCGCGGGCAGTATTTTGCCACGCATCGCATCGTTCGCGGCGACGACGGTTCGGCCTCGCTGCAGGCGTGCGCTCCGAGCGAAGGCTTCTTCACGAGCTACGCGCGTGAGCCGGGGCAGGGGAGCGAGCGCTTCGTTTCGTTCTACGGCGACAACCACCCGCACTACGCAGGCAGCGTCGTGCGTGCGATGGCGAGTGCGAAGCATGGCAGCGTGCATGTGGCGAAGCTGTTCGAGGGCAGGAGCCAAGTGCCCGCGACCTCGTTCGTCGCCTTCGCCGAAGCTCTCGACGGGCTGCTTGTCGCGACGATTCACTCGGTGCAGCGCCTCACGAGAAACATCGTCGAGGTGGTTGTTCACGCACCGCTCGCGGCCCAGAAATTCCTGCCCGGCCAGTTCTACCGGCTCCAGTCGTTCGAGGCGAACGCGAAGCACTTGGACGGTTACCGCGTCTCGACCGAGAGCCTTGCGCTGACAGGCGCGTGGGTCGACGAGGCGCGCGGTCTCATGGGCACCATCGTTCTCGAAATGGGTGCGAGCTCAAAGCTCTGCGCGGCTCTCGCGGTTGGCGAGCAGGTCGTGCTCATGGGGCCAACGGGAACGCCCACGGACATCGAGCCTGGCGAAGACGTGCTCCTCGCGGGCGGCGGCCTTGGAAACGCCGTCCTCTTCTCGATCGCGCGGGCCTTCAAGGCGCGCGGAAGTCGAATCTTGTACTTTGCAGGTTATCGCGACGGCTCGGATATCTTCAAGCAAGACGACGTTGAGGCGTGGGCCGATCAGGTCATCTACGCGACCGACCGCGGCGACGAGGTGACTCCGCGGCGACCGCAGGACGTGCACTTTCGAGGCAACATCGTTCAGGCGATGACCGCGTACGCGCGTGGTCAAATCGGCGGCAGCACGTTTTCGTTCCGGTCGCTCAAGCGAATCATCGCCATCGGCTCGGACCGCATGATGGCGGCGGTGAAGGACGCGCGCCACGGCGTGCTCGAACCGTACCTCGGTGCGCACAAGGCCATCGGCAGCATCAACTCGCCGATGCAGTGCATGATGAAGGAGGTCTGCGCGCAGTGCCTTCAGCGTCACGTGCATCCGGTGACAGGCAAGGAAACCATGGTGTTTTCCTGCATGAATCAAGATCAAGAACTCGACCACGTGGACTTCGATCACCTGCGCCAACGTCTTCGCGCGAACTCGATGCAAGAGAAGCTCGCGAACCTGATGATCGATCGCATCCTCGCCGACAACCCGGAGTTGCGGCACGTGTAGTGCGCACGCGACGGGGCTCACGACGAGAGCCTCGTTCTTTCCGCAGTGTCCACGGTGCGCGTCCCTTGTCGCACGCGGGGCTTCGTGCTTTGCGGCCCCCAATGGCTTCCCCCCGCGTTCACATCGCCGCGCGCGAGCTCAAGGGCTCCCTGTCGTCGTACGCGAGCAAGTTCGGTCTCCTTGAGTTGCACCCGGTGGTGCAAGCAGGCAGCACCGTGGCTTCTCCGCGCACGAACCCCACGCTCAAGACCCTCCGCGCCTGGCGCAAAGAGACCGGACCCGCTTTCGAGTTCTGCATCGTCGCTCCGCCGTCAATGCGTTCCCCTCGGCCCTCCGACCAGCTCGACATCGACGTTGCGGCCACGCTCTCGACCGTCGACGCGGTGCAGGCCCGGACGATGCTCGTGCAGACCGTTTCCGAAGTCACGCCGTCGAACGTGTGGCGCGATCGCCTGACGAAGCTCGTCGAGCGCCTCCAGCGCGGCGGCACGCAAATCGTTTGGGAGCCATGCGGTCTCTGGGACGCCGAAGACGCCGCGGTTTTCGCCAAGAAGCTCGGCATCGTTCTCTGCGTCGACCCGTTTCAGTCCGGTGTTCCTCGAGGCCCCATCGCGTACTTGCGTCTGCGTGCGCTCGGCGAAACGCGCTCGTTCGGTGCCGCGCGCGTCGAGGCGCTTGCGTCGGAGCTTCGCGATCGCCGTGAGGTGTACGTGGTCGTCGAGGCGCCTCGCGCGCTCACCACGGCGCAGCTGCTTGGCGAGCTCATTCGCCATCCGCCGAAGACCGCCGCCGGAACGGTGGTTGCTCGGCGAGGCGCTGCTGCGGCCGCGGACGAAGAGGAATAGCCCATGGCCGGCTTGCGAAATGAACGGGCCGTGGTCGCCCAGTCCGCCGAGATTCGTGAGGCCATCGACAGCGCGATGAGTCGCGGCAATGCAGTCGATGCAGTCTGCACGGGTATTCTGATGGCCTGCGCCCTCGACCCGTCGGTCGCATTCGGGTCCACGTCGATCGTCGTCGCGGGCTTCGGGATGAGTCCGCGTCGTCTCGACGGTCGTGTGCTCCAGCCTGGAAACGAGGCCAAACGGCCACGAGGTTTTCGCGCGGACGAGACGATTCCCTCGGCGGCCTACGTGCCGACGCCACGTCTTTTTGCAGCGGTTGGCACGGCGCTCACGCTCGCCGGTCGCGGAACCTATGGCGCGAACGCGGCGCCGGCCGTTGCGGCGTGCAGCAACGAAGCGCGACGCCTTGTGCTCGAAGCCTTTGGGGCGCTCGGCCCCGCGCTCTTTCAAAAGCGTTCAATCGAACAAGAGCTTCGTATGAGCGCGGGTCCAGGAGCGGGCGGCGCGCTCGTCGAAGCGGACCTCCTTGTTGGGGCACCGAGCTTCGAAGACTTCCCGCAGGACGACGGCGACCGATTCGCTCCGTCGACCGTGGGCCCCATCGCCTTCGACGATGCGAAAGTCGAGTGGATTGGCGCGCGAGACGCGACGGGCCTCATGGCGTTTGCGAGCCTTGAGCGCGTGACCGAGGGGCATTCCATCGAGGCTCTCGGGCTTGTGCTGCCGCGCACCGCCGTTCCCGTGCGTCGTGGCGTGGAGCGCGTGGACCCGATGACTCGCCTTGGCGTGCTTCCACCTCTTCGTGTCGCGATGAACGAAGGCCATCTCGCGGCGATGGCGGGCTTGCACGGGGCATCTGCGGCGCTTTCGTCGTGGGCACGCGCAGGCATCGCGCAGACCGCGGAAGAGGCGCTGGCGAGCTTTCCAGAGCTCAGCGTCGCACGTCTCGACCGGGGTTGACGCCCGACGCGGAGACGCGCCATCGCGGCGAGGAGGGCGGACCCCGAGGGTTGTCCGCCCTTTCTTTTTGGCCGAGGCGCCGTCTTGGTGTCTTGGTTGGCGTCTTGGCGTCGTCATCCCGAAACCACCCTGCGCTGCGCGAGAGGCGAGGGCGAGGGCGAGGGCGAGGGCGAGGGCGAGGGCGCGAACCTCGAAGTCGCAAATAAGCAAAAGGCGCTGAGCAATTGCCCAACGCCTCTTACAGGCCTCCAGCGAGCTCGTTTAGAGCTTCGTCAGGTCGACGCCGTGTTCCTTCGCGTAAGCGAAGAGACCCTTCTTGTCGATCGTACGGAGGTCACGCGTGGTGATGTTGATTCGAACAAATTTGCTGAGCTCGGGCACCCAAAGGCGGCGCTCCTGAACGTTCACGTTCTGCCAGCGCTTCGTCTTGATGTTCGAGTGGGAAACGTGGTTCCCCTTCAGACGACGCTTGCCGGTGATTTCACTCTTCGCCATAAAAAAACCTCAGACCGCTGGGGGGAGGCGTGGTGTAGCGGCGCTCGCCCGACTTGTCAACGCTTCGAAAGCATTGATGCCGCGTCGCCTAGCCTGCGCACCAGATTGGCGCATGCGCTTCGGAGCTCCGCAAGCTCGCGCGGCTTTCGTTCGAGGCGGTCCTCGTTCATGTAGAGATCGCGGCAGAATTCCAGCTGAATCGCGTGGCAGCGGCGTCTCGGTCGTCCCCAAAGTTTCGTCACCCAGCCGCCTCGGTACGGGTCGTCGTGGGCGAAGGTGAGGCCTGTGGCGCGCGCCCATTCTTCGACGACGGCGATGAGTTTTGGCGATGCGGTCGTGAAGTTTTGTGTCCCGGGCACCACGTCCGCGCGACGACCCCGCCCACTTCGCGTGGCTCCAAGCGAGGGCATGGAATGCATCGCGAGGACGACCGCGACGCCGTGTTCGTCAATGCGCTCGTGCATGAGGCGTTCGAGTTCCGCATGGTACGGGTCGTAAATCGCCACGAGGCGCTGCTGAGCTTCGGCCTCCGTGAGAGGTCTTCGCAAGAGCCGATCGCCCACGGCGGTCGTGTGCCAAAAGAGTCCGTGAGGCAGCGAAACATCGGTCCGCGCGCCTTCAACGGCCTCGCTGTCATACTCGTCGCGGCTTCGGTTCAAGTCGACGACGTAACGCGACACATGGGCTCGAAGGAGAGCGGCTCCTCGCGCAGGAGCATCTGCCACGAGCTCGTCGACGAACGCGTCCGCGTCACGGAGCACGTCACGCGGGTGCGCGTCGAGGGGCACGTTCCACGGTGCGGGCACGTCGAGACCGGCGTGCGGAACCTCAACCACGACGGCCGTCGCGGCGCAGGAGGGGGCATCGAGGCTGTAAGGGCTCACGCTCACACCTTGGATGTAGCGCAGCTCGACGCCTCGGCGCGCGCCCCCCGTGCTCGGCTGACCCAAGAAGGATCCGTTCGTATGCGAACCATCTCTCATCCGTGCGCTTTTTCGCTGAAGTCGCGAGTCGTCACGGGCATGATTCGCCTCCATGGTTCGCCGCTCCCTCGTCACGTCCGCCTTCGCCCTCTCTGTCGCATACGCGTCTTCGGTGTTCGCCGCCGACTACAGCCAGCCCGGCCCTGTCGCGTTCACCGAGGCAGCCCCGCCGACAGGACTTCTTCCGGGCAACAGCGCCATCAGCGTCTTCACGCCGAACGCCGCCGGGCAGTACCCGCTCGTCATCGCGACGCACGGGTGGTCGGCCGACAAATCGAACCAGCTTGGCTGGGCGCGCCACATGGCGAGCTACGGCTACGTGGTCATCGCACCGACGATGCCGAATGCGTTCGCGCCGGACCAAACCGTGTGGAGTGCAAACATCCGAACGCTCGCCACCAACGCAGTCGATGCGAGTCTTTTTCCAGCGATCGCCGCGAAGGTCGATGCGACAAAGATCGTCTACGAAGGCTTTAGCGCCGGTGGTCTTGCGTCGACGCTCGCCGCGAAAGACAAAGCGCCCACGCTGCTCATCCTTCTCGACCCCGTCGACAACAACAACATGGGCGCGGGCGCCATCGGCTCGGTGTGTTCGCCGGTGCTCAACTTCTTCACGCAGCCGTCGGGCTGCAACAACAACATGGGCTGGACGGCTTACGCGAGCAACGGCACGGGCCCGCTTGTGCGCATGGGCATCAAAGCCTCCACGCACTGCGACGGTGAGGACGGCCCTCGCGCTCTCTGCAGTTCGTTCTGCGGCGGCGCGGCAAAAACCACGAACCGCGACAACATTCGCAAGTACATGGTTGCGTACCTCGAGTGGAAGCTGCGCGGTGAAGCCGATGCCGCTGCGCTCTTCACCACGTCGGCGCTCTCGGCCGACAGCGCCCTTGAGAACACCGCCGTCCTTGACCGCCCCGTGTGCCCTGGAGGCGTGACCGAGCCCGTTGACGCTGGCGCGCCGGTGGACGACGCAGGAACATCTGTGCAAGATGCAGGTACTTTGCCCGCGAACGACGCGTCCACGGGCGGCACCGATGCGGGCGTTCCTTCCGGTACGGACGCAGGGCTCGACGCGGCTGCCGCTTCCGGTGGGTGCTCGTGCTCGACAACGAGGAACGCGAGCATTTCTCCGCTTGCGCTGCTTCTCGGCCTCGTTCCGTTTTTGCGCCGTCGCACGAGCAAGCGCGTCTAGTTGAGCCAGTGCTTGGTCGGCGGGCGGCGATCGTCGTCGCGTCCGCCGGGGATGGCACGCAAGTGCGGAGCGTTCCGCTTTCCGTTCGACGACGCATCGGCCGGAAGGCGAACGCGTTTGCCCTGCAAGTCGAGCCAGCGCAGTTTGAGCTGGAGCCACGCACGGCGCGCCGGAGAAGGGCTGCGGGCGAGCGCAACGCCCATCAGTGAGCCCATGACGATGCCGAGAGAGCCTTCCGGCACGTCGCCTGGGAACACCATCCCGAGGAACGCGAACCCGAGGGTGACGTAAACCATCGCCGAGCCTTTGACCGGCAGCACGAAGAAGAGACGAATTTCGGCGGTCGGGTTCTCGCGCCCCCAGGCCGTCGTGAGTGCCGCGAGAAGGACGCCCGGGCCGTAGTTGATGCCGGCGCCAAAGCGAGGAAGAACGCTGTACGCGAGGGTCTCGACGCCGAAGCCGACCACAGACGTTTGCACGAGAAACGTCACGAAGCGCCGCGTGCCCCACCGCGACTCGAGCGGCGGCGAAAAGATGTAAAATGCAAGCAGCGTGAAAAGAAAATACATGAGCTGCGGAGCGGTCAGCAGCGACGCGGTGAGAACGCGCCACACTTCGCCATGCAGCACGCGCTCATGCACGCACGCGAGGAGCTCGAAGGCGGACCCGGTGCCGCGAGCGCTCAAGGCCCCAACAATTCCCAAGACGCCGACAGCGCCGAGGAGCCCCTTGGTGGCGGGCCCTAGGGAAGAGGCGAACGAGCGTGTCCAGTCACTGGCCATGCGGGATGGTTTAGCGCGCTTTGATGGCGCTCACCGCCCCATCCGCCCAAGGGCTGCGCAGGCGCCCGTAGATGCCCCCCCAGAGGCCGGGTCAGAGGCTGCGAAGAGCCCAGTCCGACGGTGCGGCTTCGGCGATGGGCAATTCCACGGTGCACGTGGTGCCTTCGCCCTCGATGCTGTCGAAGCGGACGGTGGCGCCGATGGAGTTTGCGATGCGGCGCGCGAGAAAAAGCCCGAGCCCAAGTCCGGCGGCTTTCGGCGAGTCGATGGGCTCCGCGAGAAGCTCGAGCTGCTCGTCGTTCATGCCGAGGCCCGTGTCGGTGATGCGAACGCAAATGGTGCCCGCGCCGGAATTCTCAACACTTACGGAGATGGTGTTTTCGCCGGGGCGACCCGCGGGGATGGACTCGACCGCGTGCACGACGAGGTTCACGAATAGGCGCGAGAGCTTGCCTTCGTCGCTCGCGGCGAGAGGAACTTGGTCGTAACGGCGCACGAGGCGCGCCCGTTCGCGGAGGGTGAGTCGCGCCAAATTCAACGCCGAGTCGATGGCCTTCACTACGTCCGCGCAACCCGGTCCTGCCACCGATTGCTGCGCGAGCATGCGCACGTCCATGGTGATGCGATCGAGCTGTTGCGCGCTGCCGAGGGCCTCTTCGAGCGCGTCGCGAATGGTTGCGTACGTGCTCGGCGGCATCGCGGCTTCGGTTTCCGCGAGGGACTTGAGCGCGAAATCCAAGTTCGCCAGCGCGTTCGTCAGCGGAGTCGCGAGCTCTTGCGTGATGGCCGACGCGAGCATGCCCACGCTTGCCATGCGGTCGGTGGCCTCGAGCTGCGAGCGCACGCGACGCAGCGCCGTGACGTCGACCGCGACGAGAACGGTGCCGATCGATGCGCCGTCTTGGTCCGTGATTGGCGAGGAATGAAGCTCGATGGTCACCACGCGGTCATCGCGGCGTCGCACCCGAACTTCGACGCCGGTGTATCGCTTTCCGCGCGTGGCGAGGACCCAGTGCTCGCGTGCACCGTCCTCTTCGTCGTCGATGAGAAACGGAACGGCGCGCCCGATCACCTCGCGGCGACGCCAGCCAAAAAGCGAGGTGGCCTTCGTGTTCCACTTCACAACCTGCCCCTCGCGATCGACGACGATCACGGCGCTCGGCAGCGTGGCGAGCAGCGTTGGCAGCGTGGCCTTTGCACGAAGTGGCGGAAGCTCGACCGCGCGCAACACCTTCTCGACCGCGCGCAAACGCGTGGGCTTCAGCTCCATGACCGTCACGTCGGTGAGCGTGCGATCGGAGCGGGCCGGAGACTTTTTGGCTCTCGGTGATTGCTTCGAAGAGCGGCGGCGGGGGACTGCGGCGGTCATGGCGTTGACCGAAACGAAGGGTCTCGGTGACGGGAATGTAGCGCAGCGACTCTTCTATGCGCGCGAGATTCACGGTACCGACAACAGGATGCGCCGCGGAGGCGGAAGAAGGGTTCTTGACGAAAAACATGCGCACATGTCCGCGCCGCTTCTGCCGCGAGCTTTCATGGCTCACGTGTAGTCTTTTTGCAGCACTTCATGCGCATGAGGCGCGGGCCGACGAGGCACGTTCGGCGCTCGAGTCGGGTAGGGTCGACGGTCTTTCTGTGGCGAGCGCACTCACACGCCGTGACGACGATGCGCGCCGGCTCGACCCGCCGGCGGAAGAAGGTCTGCTTCGTCTTTTGGGGCACGGTGAACTTCAAGTTCGTGGGGTGGGCATGGCGGACCTCGCGCTCGACCGTTCGCCGACCTACGCAGCGGCACATCCGAACGCTTCGAGTGAGTCTCTTGGGCAACGCGTTTTTGGCACCCAATGGCTGCGCTTGCGACCCACGTTGCAGATCGGCCGCAACGTGAAAATCGTCGCGCAAGCAGACGTGTTTGGCGGCATTGTTCTCGGCGATTTGACTCGTGACGTGAGCGGCGATGGGCATCCGCGCGACGCGTTCGACTCCATCGGAAACGCCGAACTTCGGTGGGCCTTTCTTGAGTGGCTCACGCCCGTCGGTCTCGTGCGCGTCGGGAGGCAACCGAGCCTTTGGGGCCTCGGCATGGTGGCGAACGACGGCGATCACCGACCGCGGTTCGGGGACTACCGCAAAGGGTCCACGGGAGATCGCGTGCTGTTTGCAACGAAGCCGCTCGGCGAATCGTCACCGCTGGTCGTGGCGTTGGCCGGTGACCTCGTGCGCCGCGACACCTTCGCAAACGAGAACCGTGGCGACGCGACCATGCAGGGAGTTGCGGCAATTCTCTGGCAAGGCGAGCGCCTCGAGGCTGGCGTGTATGGCGCGCTTCGTCGTCAAACGAACGACCGCACGAGCGTTCCGAACGTTGCATTCTACACAGACAGCCTTCGCGCACTCGTGGGCGATGCCTACGTGCGTACGACGAGCCCCCTCGTGGGAGACGTTGAGGTCGTCGCTGGGGCAGAGGTGGCTGTCCTCACGGCCCAAAGCGATGTTCCGCGCACCGCCGAGGCGCTTCGACGTGGACAGCGCACGACCATCGCCGGTCTCGGTGTGCTCGCTGAGTTCACGATTCAGGGCGGACGCCTCGAGCAAAAGGGACTTCGACCGCGGCCGAGGTGGTCGGCAACCCTCGAATACGGTTTCGCCAGCGGCCAAGCTGACCCATTTGCCAGCACGCAGACCCGATTTTCGTTCGACACGAACCACCGCGTGGGCCTCGTGCTCTTCGACGAAGTCCTTCGCTGGCAGACCGCGCGTGCGGCCACGGCCATTCAAGACCCGTACCTCGCGGCGCAGTCTCGTCCCGTTCCCGGCGTCGACCTTCTACCGACGAGCGGCAGCGTAACAGGTGCAAGCTACATGCAACCTTCGTTCACCTATCGCCCCACAGCCTCGCTCGATCTCACCGTGGGTGTGCTCGTGGCGCAGTCGACGGCCGACGTGGTGGACCCGTACCGTCTCGCGGTCGACGGAACCTACGCGAACTACGTCGGCGGAGCGCCGCGAGGCAGGGATTTTGGCGTCGAAGTGGATGCCGCCATCGAAAAACGCTGGGTCTCCGAAGCGGGCCTCGTGCCGCAGCTCGGCGTGCAGGCGGGCGTTCTTTTTCCAGGTACCGCCTTCGCCGATGCGAAGGGAAATACGATGCCGTCGCCGTGGCTGGTTCAAGGCCGCGCGGGACTCCAGTTTTGATCCGACCCATGGACCCGAGGCCGACGACCATGCGCTTTCTTCGCTCTTCACGCGCCCTTCCTGCGGCCCTCGCGCTGGTGTTTGCGATGCTTGCAGGGTGCACGTCCGGTGACCTGCCTGACGCCCTTGAACTCACGCCCAAAGGCGCAGGTCCGAAGGTGGTCTTCGATGCGATGGCGAGGCCTTTGCCTCTGATTCCGCTCCCGAACGACCTTGCGACGTTTGCGGACCCGACGAGCCGCACCGGGCGTCGCTTGAACGCCACGCTCACGGGAATGTCGGCCATCGAGCGTCACGCGCGGGAAGGCTTCAGCGAGCTCGAAGGGTGGGGGACGAGCGCGCCCATATCGGTGCAGTTTGCACGTCCATCGGGTCTTCCCGACGACGAGGCGGCCCTCGACCTTGAAGCGTTCTCGGCGCGTCACGCGGGGTACGACTTGCGCGACGACGCCGTGTACGTCGTGGACTTGACCTCGGGCACGCCCGCGCTTCTCGACGTGAACCACGGGCACTTTCCCCAGACCGTGGCCGAGCTCGGGCAGTATTGGCCGAACGACCCGCGAAAAGACTCGCAGAACCTTCTCTTCGAAACCGTCGACGAGGCTCCAGGGCGCGCGCGGCTCGCGTACGACCCCGCGCTTGATTCCGACTTCGACGGCGTGCTCGACAAGCCGAATACCTTTGCGGCTCTCACGGGCATCGCGGGCGTCGACGACGTTTTGACCTGGTACGAACGCGAGACCGACACGCTCATCGTTCGGCCCACGCTGCCCCTCGTCGAGAAGCACGAGTACGCGGTGGTGCTCACCGATCGCCTCGTCGACGGCATCGGGCAGCCGGTTTCATCGCCCTTCCCGCAGGTTTACCATCCGCTGCAACGCGCCTCGATCGAGCGGTTGAGCGCGGTGCTCTCGGACGGGCGTCTTCAGCGTTTTTTCGGAGACCTCGCAGGCACGGGCCTTCGCCACGTGGCCTTTGCGTGGAGCTTTACGACCGGGCCTCAAACGGAAGATCTGCGCCTTCTTCGTGACGGCCTCGCCGCGAGGGGCCCGTTCGCGTGGCTTGCGGGCGCGTACCCGGCGACGCACGAACTCTTTCCCGTGGTGGGCAAATACGCGAGCACCGCGAACCCGCCTGGTTGGGACAAGCTTGCAGAATGCAAAGACATTGTCGGCAAGCCGTACACGATGCGCTTTGTCGACTTTGCGAAGTCGGCGCGAACGATTATCGAGCAAATGTTCGGCTTTTCAGGCCCGGAACTCGACGCGGTGCTTGGCGCGCTCGACCACGTCGATCACTTGGTCGTTGGCACGTTCACGTCGCCGCAGCTCGTGGGGGACCCGGCGGTGGTGAACCCCGACGCGCACTTTCAAGCGAACTTTCAGACGGGCGAAGCTCGCGTAGCGCCCGAGCGCGTGAAGTTCTGGATCGCGATTCCGAAAGAGACCGCGAACACGAAGCAGCCGTTTCCCCTCGCGCTTTGGAACCACGGAACGGGCCTCTTCGCCGAAGAGCTGCTTTTTCACGCGGGCGCCATGGCGAGGCAGGGCGTTGCGCTCGCGGCCATCGACATGCCCGGGCACGGACTTCCGCTCGATGGAATCGATTCGAGCCTCGCGAAGGCACTCCTCTCCGACGCTTGCTTGGCGCCTCTCGTGAACGCGTTGACGACGACCCGTGCGCGCGACCTCAACGGCGACGGGTTCCGCGATTCCGGCGGCGACCTTTGGAGCGCCCATGCGTTTCACACGCGCGACATGCTTCGCCAAGCCGTGGTCGACGAGCTTCAGTTCTTGCGGGTCCTGCGCTCGTTCGACGGCAAGGCCCTCGCTCCTGCGCCTTATGTGCAGTCTGCAAGCTCCAATCTTGCGGGCGACTTTGACGGAAACGGAATCGTGGATTTTGCCGGCCCGTCCGCACCTCAAGCCATTGCCGGCGAGTCGTTCGGCGCGCTCGTGACGCAGGTTATCGGAGCGCTTGACCCGCTCGTGAAGGTTGCCGTTCCGATCTCGGGCGCGGCGGGTCTTGGTGACGTGGCGTCGCGTTCGTATGGCGTCGTTGATCCGGTGCTTGGGCAGCTTCTTTCGCCGCTCGTCGTCACCGTGCCCGCGGCCGAGCGTGCGTCGAAGGGCACGCGCTGCACGGCGCCACAGCGTTCGTTGCGCCTCGTCGTGAACGACCTCACCGAGAGCCGCGAACTGGAAGTGGCCTGTTTGGCTGATGATCGCGCGCCCGCCGGGGCCACGTTCGTGCTGCGAAACCTCAAAAACGGTCAGACCCGCTGTGCGCGCTCAAGCGACGCAGGCCTTGTGCGCATGCCCGTGGCCGCAAGCGCGGGTGACGCGCTTGCCATCGACCTCTACAAAGAGCGAGACGCGGTGACCTCGTACGGAACCTGTGAGCTGAAAGCTGGCGTCACAAAGCTCGCGACCGTGAGCACGTGGGAGGTTTCTGCGAGCGTGCCCGAGGACATTCCTGGAAACGATGTAGGGTGCACGGACACGGACGGGTGCCAGCAATTTCACTCGGTTTTATATGGGGTCGGGTCTGCGCTCGTGTCGCCGCAAGACGGTTATGGGCTTCGACGACAGACGCCGGAGTTCCGCCGTCTCATGAACCTGACGCAGCATGTGATGGACGCGGTTGATCCCGTTAACTATGCGGCGGCATACGTCATCCATCCGATGAATGGCCCCGATGGGCGGGCGATGGGGCGACGTGCGCTCTTGAACATTGCGACCCTCGGTGACGGCTACGTGAACGTCGGAGCAAGCGTGCAGTTTGCACGGGCTGCTGGACTGATTCCGTTTTTTCCAGGCCCGGACGCGGCGCGTGTTCCTGAGTATCTTCCGTGGGCGGTGCCGTCGTCGATCAAGATGATCTGGGGCAAGAGTCCCGACGAGATTCTTCGCGACAAGTTTGTGATCGAGGGCGTCAGTCGCCTTGAGCGCACGCCGGCCGGGGCCCGCTGTTCGGTGAACTATGCATCATCTGCAGTCTGCACGAGTCCGCCGAGCGTCTCTCAGTCCGTGTGCCGGGCGACCCTTTACGACCCGGACTACCTGGACGAAGGCGCGGCGGGTTACGACCAGCAGCACCCGTCGTTTCCGCTGCGGCTTGCGCGCGATATTACTCAGGAAATCACGGGCGATGACGGCCTCGTGCGTGCGTTTCGGCCGCGCAGCGTTTCGCGGCCGCTCTACACGGACGCCGACGGCTCGGGAGGGCAGGTTCCTCTCGGCGCGCACCTCGGTGCCTTCGTGAACCCCACAGGCCAGCACTCGTGGATTGCGCCGAACCCGTGCAAGGCCTTTGACGACGTGCAGTATTTGGAGAACCTCGTGGCGCGGTTCATCGCCACCGGGGGCACCGACCTTCCGTACTTGTCGCGGCCGGGGACCCACGGTTGCTTGGCGCGCAGCTCCTGCGACTTTCTTCAGTCGCCGTGACAGGGCCTTTGCGGTGAGGCGATTTGCAGCCTTTGATGAAGACCCACGCGCGCACTTCAACCGCACGCGAGAACGTGGCAAAAGAGCCTCATGCGCACCTTCGTGAACCTCAAGGGCACCGCAACTGTCGACGAACGCATCATCGACGAGGTCGGGGCCACAACGTCCTCCGAGATCACGGTCCGCGTGGGCGACAGGCGCGTGGGCGTTGAGGTCTTCGAGCAGGGCGGCCGCACCACCTACGTCGTCGATGGCAAAGTCGTCGACCTCGTGAACGACGTCACCGGGGGCGAGCGCGTGGTCATCACCCGCGGCGTTCGCACGGCGGTGCGTGTCGAAACCGAGCGTGAACGCATGGAAGCAAAGGCGGGAGCCGGGTCAAACGGCAGCGCCGAGAAGCTCGTGAAAGCGCCCATGCCAGGCCGCGTGATCAAAATTCTCGTGGAGCCAGGCCAAGAGGTCACTGCGGGTCAGTCGCTTCTCGTCGTCGAGGCGATGAAGATGGAGAACGAGGTCAAGGCCAAGGGGCCAGGCGTCGTGCAGACCGTTCACGTGGCGCTCGGAGCCACGGTCGAGGCGAACGCCAAGCTCGTCACCTTCGGTTGAACGCCGTGCCTCCGGTGACGCCCAACGAACCCCTCGCGGAGGCCAATCGCGCGGTGGTTTCCATCGCGGTGCTCGTGGCCGTCCTCGCGTTTGCGGCCGTGCTTTCCGCCGAGCGTTCCTTCGTGGCGCTTGGGCTTCAGCTCCTCGCGGTCGAGTTCATGGGAGGCAAGCTCGCGGTGCCGTGGACAAGCGCGTACCGACCTGTCGCAAGTTCGCGTGATATTGCAGAATACATGGGTTGCGGGGCGGCCCTCGGCGCGGGCATGGCGGCGGTGGCGGGGCTCGTTTCCGCCGTGGCGGGCACACCGGTCGAGGTTGCTCGGTGGGTCGGTTGGGGCGCTCTCGTGGCGGTCCTTGAGCTCGCGCTTGCGGCCGCTCGCGACGAGGTACTCCTGCGCGGAATGCTCCGGCGCGGCTTCGGTTCGCTCGTCTCGCGCCCTGTGTTTTCCCTCTTCGCCGCGCTTGCGTCCGCCGCGTGGATGTTCGGTCTCGGTGAGGCCCATCCGTTCGTGCTCGTGCGCGAAGCGGCCCTGGCTCTTGTGGCGGTGGAGCTCTGGCGTCTCGACGACGGCGCGTTTCCAGCCATCGGTTTTCAGGTGGCGTTTCGTTTCGTCGAGGCTGCGTTCGGAGGCACGCGCGCGGTGACCTCGGTGCTCGTCGTCGAAACCCTCGTCCTCGCAATGGGCGCCGCTTGGCTTGCGTGCCGCGACGACCCGGCCGACATCGCGGAGGCTCGCGATCACAGCGCCGCAACGCGTGGTCGTGGCCTGCTCAATTGAGCCCAGGCCGGCGCGTCGCATTGACTGGTTTTCTTCAGGCCGTTCGCGCTGAAGCCGTCAGTGCCGTCAGTGCCGTCAGTAGTTGACGGTCATCGAGTCCATCTTCGCGTTGGCGGGCCAATCGAGGTGGCGCACGTGGGCGTCGATGCATGACGCGGCGCCGGGGCTCGAGGGAACCGTGGTGACCGACACGCCGATCGCGTGACCGTTCTTGATGGCCACCTTCACCGTCGCATGGGCGGAAGAGGGGAGGCCGCACCCGTCGATGAACGACGCGTTGTCGAGGGGGCGTTTGAGCTGCGAGTCGCTGAGGTCTGGTCCGCTCGCATGTTCGAGGTCGACGGTCTCGACGTTTGCGTTCAGCGCCGCTTCGTAACTCAGGCCGCCGCCTGCAAAACCGCCGCCCGAGTTGCCTCCTCCTCCTTGAGGGGCTCGCTTGCGCGCCTTGCCTTTGATGGCACCCTCGACGTCCACGCTCGTGGCTTCGTCGGTCTGCACGGCCACTGCGTTTCCGTCGTCCGAACCACGGCGAACGAGGTATCCCGCGACGAGCACGGCCGCGAGTCCCGCCATCACGAGGACGCCGCCGCCGACCGAACGCTTGCGTTCTGCATCTTCTTTTTTGGCGACTGCCACGACGGCCGCAGCCTCTTTTCGCTCTTCGACCGCGAGTGCCGCGTGCGTGGCAAAGTCGCGGAATTCAGGCCACTCGCCGATGGGCTTCTTTTGTCCGCCGAGGTCGTCGCGGAGCTGGTCCGTGGCCAAGAACGACGCTCGCGCGATTTGCTGCAAGAGCTCGACGGCACTGAATGGCCCGTGGTCGATGCCCCGTTGCGTGACGACGTAACGAGGACGCGGGTCCGCTTCGAGGCGCGCTTTGAGGGCGCTAAGTCGCTCGCCTTCGGTCACCGGGTGCACGGAGACAGGGCCCATCTCTTCAAGGTCCGGCGTGGACCAACCGCTCACGGAAAGGCGCACGTTCACCGACGGTGCCGGGTGCGCCGCGTCGAGGAGAACCAGGCTTGAGCGCACGTCGACGTCAATCTCGACGCTCAGCGGAGGCACGCTCACCGATGCGCCCCTCGCGCCAAGCTCGTCGGCGAAACGGGCGAGGGTCGGCACCCGATGGGTCATGTCGGCGACAAGTGCGCGCGCAATCGCAAGCTCCACGAAGGCAGGCAAATCGGCAACGACCTCGCACGGACGCCCCATCGCAGGGCCCACCGGGAAGCCCGTGATGGCTTCGTAAAGCGTGGCCGCGAGCGCGTACACCGCGGAGGTTTCGGTGGGCTTGCGCGTGCCGTCTTGCAGCTCTGGCGCGACGCAGGCTTTGTCCCGGTCTTCGCTCGGAAGCGCGGGCGCAAGTGCCAGCGACCAGCTGTCGAGCGCGTCGAAGATGATAGCTGCAGGATACACGTGTGGTGCAGGAGCGTCACCGCGTGCCGAAACGCTGAGCGCGAGGCTTCGTGCGGCGACGAGGGCCTTCTCCCACGGGTACGGTTCGCCGATGCGTCGCCGCGCTTGAAAGTGCTCGCGGAGCGTTTGGGTGATCGTGCTCTCGTTCCCGGCCATGGGGTCGACGCTAGCCTGCCTGCGCGCTCATCGAAATGATTGAGGGCGGGGCGCGCGTCTTGGTCTCGTGCGGAACGGCCGCCCGACGTGTGAAGCATATGCAGAATGCATGGATGTGACGTTGTCAGTGAATTCGCTGGGCGACTTCGAGTGGGACTCGGACGGGCACGGGTGACCCGGGGTTGCGGCGCTGGCCTCTCCATGCTCAGAGGAGCGCGGGCAATGGGTTCGACGATCGCTGGCGGCAGACTTCTGTCGCGGGAGGAAAGTCCGAGCTTCGCAGGGCGCGATGCCGGGCAACGCCCGGTGGCCGCAAGGCCGAGGAAAGTGCAACAGAGAGAAGACCGCCGTGCTGCTTCGGCCGCACGGTAAGGGTGAAAGGGTGAGGTAAAAGCTCACCGCGGGCCCGGCAACGGGAACGGCAAGGCAAACCCCATCGGAAGCAAAGCCACGTAGGCAAGCGCTGCGTTTCGACGCGAAAGAACGGCCCGTTCGAGCTTGTGGGTAGGCTGCTCGAGCCCTCGGGTAACTGGGGGCCTAGAGGAATGATCGTCACCGCCGCGAAAGCAATTTTGCGGTGGAACAGAACTCGGCTCATGAACCCGAGGCCCCGGCGTCCCTTCGCAAGAGGGGGCGCTGTCTTTATTTCCGCGGCGCCAGCGTTGACACCGTGCGTTGAGGGGCCTAAGTCGAGTCTGACTGAATCGTCATTCAGTTCTGTCGACGAAGGAGACGCGCGTGAAGATCCTCGTTCCGCTCAAGCGAGTTGCCGACCCGGACAACGCCAACAAGGTCAAAGTGACCGCCGGCAAGCTCGACACCACGGGCATGCAATGGAAGCCGAACCCGTTCGACGAGTATGCCGTCGAAACGGCGCTCCGCCTGACGGAGAACGGCGCAAATACGAAGGCCCGCCTCGGCGAGGTCATCGTCGTCACCGTCGGCCCAAAGGAGGCGGAGCAGCAGCTTCGCGGTGCCTTGGCGACTGGAGCCGACCGCGCCATCCGCGTGGACGCAAACGACGAAGACATCGACGGCGACGTGGTTGCCCGCGCGCTCAAGAGCATCATCGAGAAGGAGCAGCCTGACCTCGTGCTCCTCGGCAAGCAAGCCGTGGACGGCGACTCCAACCAGGTCGCTCAGCTTCTCGCCGAGTACCTCGGTTGGCCGCAAGCCACCTTCGCGGGCAGCATCAAGTCCGAAGACGACAAGGCGCTCCTCGTGGGCCGCGAGGTCGACGGTGGCACGCTCACGCTGCGGGTCACGCTTCCGGCCATCGTTTCGGTCGACTTGCGCATCGTCGCGCCGACCAGCGTTTCCTCGAAGGCTTCGCCTGCGCACACCTACGCCGACGGCGTTCGTTTCGCGGCGCTCATGGCCATCATGGCCGCGAAGAAGAAGCCACTCGTTGAAATGAAGCTCGCCGACGTGGTGAGCGACGCTGCCTCGAAGATCGCCTACGGCGGTTACGAGCTTCCGCCTGCCCGCAAGGCTGGCATCAAGGTCAAAGACGTCGCCGAGCTTGTTGACAAGCTTCGCAACGAAGCCCGCGTTGTCTGATGAAGAGCCCGAGAAGAGAGGTTTGACCATGAGCCACACACTCGTCATCGCCGAGCTCCATGAGGGCAAGGTCCGCAAGTCCACCCTGAGCGCCGTGTCGTTCGCGCGCCAGGTTTCCCAGCCCTTTGACGTTCTCGTCATCGGGGCCGGTGCTGCAGCCGCAGCCGCCGAGCTCACGGGTTTTGGCGCAGGCAAGGTGCTCGTCGCCGACGACGCATCGCTTGCAAACTACATCTGTGAGCGTTTCGCTCCGACCGTTGCCGCCCTCGGCAAGGGTTACAAGGTCGTCGTCGCCACGGCGTCGAGCTTCGGCAAAGACCTCGCCCCGCGCGTGGCCGCCAAGCTTGGTGCGGGTTACGTGGCCGACATCAGCGGTGTCACGGCCGAAGGCGGCAAGCTCGTCTACCGTCGCCCCGTTTTTGCAGGCAACGCTTACGGAAGCTGCACGCTCGCCACGGCCATCCAAGTCGTCACCGTTCGCCAAAGCGAGTTCGGTGCGGCCGAGGCTTCTGGCGGCGCGAGCGCGGTCGAATCCGTGCCGGTGCAACCTGCCGACGCTGCCGCCGCGCGCGTCGAGTTCATCTCCCTCGAAGGCGCAAAGAGCGAGCGTCCCGACTTGGGCGAAGCGCGCGTCATCGTCAGCGGTGGCCGTGCGCTCAAGGAACAGTTCGCGCAGGTCCTCGACCCGCTCGCGAACCTTCTCGGTGCGGCTGTGGGCGCGAGCCGTGCGGCATGCGACGCGGGCTACGCGCCAGCCGAACTCCAGGTCGGGCAAACGGGCCGCATCGTGGCTCCGACGCTCTACGTGGCGGTCGGCATCAGCGGCGCCATCCAGCATCTTGCGGGCATGAAGGGCTCGAAAACCATCGTCGCCATCAACAAGGACGCCGAGGCTCCCATCTTCCAAGTGGCCGACTACGGCCTCGTGGCAGACCTCTTCGCGGCGGTTCCTGCGATGGTGTCGAGCCTCAAGTAACGCGCCCGGGTCGTCGAAAGACCCGTGCAGGTTGCAACCAAGCCCGTGGGCCGCAAGGCTCGCGGGTTTTTTCTGTGCCTCGCGCCGGCCGCGCTGGCCGCGACGTTCCGGGGTGCCGCGCATCGTCGCACAAACGGTCGTGTGCTACCCTCGGGCGCATGGGCGACGCCGAGCGAAAGCTTGCAACCTACACGGACGTGCTCGCGGCATCGGAGCACCTGATCGCGCAGGTTATTGACGGCGAACTTCACACGCAGCCGCGTCCCGCCGGCGCGCACGCGACGTTTTCGAGCGAGCTTGGCATCGAGCTCGGGCCGCCCTTTCGTCGCGGTCGAGGCGGGC
>CAIQDA010000315.1 GCA_903870415.1 uncultured delta proteobacterium | reverse complement strand
GTAAAGCCGCGCCGCAATCGGTTTGGGCAAAATACTGTGCAGCAGCGCTTCGGTTCGCGCGTGCGCCTCGGTCTTTTCCTGAAAAAGCCGACTCTTCTCGACCATCGTCGCAACGCGGTCGGCAATGCGGAGATAGCTGTCCACGTGCACCGACGTGTAGGCGTTCGCATCGCGGCTGGCAAAAAAGAGAAAGCCCAGATTCTTGCCGAGCACCTGCAAGGGGCAAGTCAGGCTGGAGCGATAGCCGTCGCGCACCATGAGCCGCGTCGAGTTGGACTTGGGACGAGCCGCCAGATACGCGTCGAGATCCGACAAGATCCGCGGGCGCCCCGATTGCAAGACGTCGGCCAGGCTGGTTTCGACGAGACGAAGCGCATAGCCGCCCCCGATCGAGCCCGTGCCGTAATCCGACCTTGCCCAGCGCGCCCGCACGACCGTCTCGTTGTCCTCCAAGCAGGCAAAACCGATCCGTTCGTACGGAAGAATCGCGCGAAACTCGTCGTAGATGAATTCCAGCGTCTGGTCGAGCGTCAGCCCAGCGTTCACTTTCGCCGTGATGTCCGCCAGCGCGCGCGCCTCGTGCAACATCGCCGCCGTCGTCGCGGCCATTGAGACGAGCGCCTCGCCAACGCGCTTGGTCACAGCGCGCCGCTCTGTGTGCCAGTTCTGCAGGCCAACGGGAGACAGTTCTTCCTGCGCCGCGCGCTCCGCACGCCGCAAAGCGACGAGGGCGGCTTCATGGCTGCGCCCGTGCTCGACCAGCTCGGCAAGCGTAACCGCGACCCAAGCGTAGGCGTCGAGATGGGCGGACGTGTAAACGCCGAGCGTGACGCTGTTGAAGAACATGAAACCGACGGGGCCGGAATTTGTAATGAGCGGGCACGTCAAGCCGCTGCGCATCCCTTCAGCGACAAGCAGCGCTGTCTCTCGCGATTGTGGGTGAGCCGCGACGTGCGCGGGCAGGTCGTTGATCGCGCGCGGCTGCCCCGAAGCGAGCACGCCCGCGAGCGATCCGTGCGACAAACTCGCCGTGTACCCCACGTTCAGGCGCACCTTCTCCGCCTCCGTTCGCACCCACCACACACGCATTTGCTGCGCTTTTGCGTCCAAAACGACGATGGATACGCGGTCAAACGGCAGCGCTTCGCGCAGACGTAGGTAGAGGTAGTTGAGAACGTCGTCGACAAGATGCGGCGAATCGGCCTGGAGCGCAGCCTGCGAAAGCAGCGCCACGTCACGGAAGCTGTCCTGCAACCGGTGAATACCGGAAACCGAGCGTGACGGCTGGGCAATCACGCGCTCAAGTTCCGCTGCATCAATTTCGGCGCTCAATCCTGATGGTCGCATTGCATGAAGGGTAACCGAAATCGTCTCGCACAAACAACTGTCTCATTGAGCTTGTTGATTTTTTTAACCAGAACAGGAGGTTGCACAAAATGATTCACAGTGACACATACGCAAAAACACTGTCACAGCGTCACACCTGTCCCACTGCAAACTTGCAGGCTGCGTGTGGAAACGCACGGCAAAAAGCACGAGAAGAATGTGCGTCGCTCGACAAAAAACGCGAATCCCCGCAGCACTTTTTGGCACTGCGGGGATTCGCGGATTCCGCTGAAGCGGCACGACTACGGCGCGGCGACCAAACACTGGCCAGCGGT
>CAIQDA010000314.1 GCA_903870415.1 uncultured delta proteobacterium | reverse complement strand
TCGACAACAGCGAGCGGCCCGCGTCCATTGGGCAAGGTTGCATCGTCGGCGGAGTTGCGACGACGTACCACGGCCAGACGACGATCGCCGACCTCGTTCTTGGCGCGGGCAAGACCTTCGCATTTTACGCGGAGGGCTATACGGCGATGAAGAACGCGACCATTTGCCCGCTTCCGCCCCTCGATTGCCCGCTCCATTTGCCAGGTTACCCGTGTACGTACGATCCCTCGGATGTGCCTTTTCAATACTATTCGCAGTTCAAGGACGACCCGAGGTACATGAAGGACTTTGGGGCATTCTCGACGGATATTGCAGCGGGAAATCTTTCGTCGCTCACCTTCGTCAAGGGGCTCGGCTACCACACCGAGCACCCGGGCTACGGTACGCGCATCAGCGATGGGCAATCGTTCGTTCGAAAAGTCGTCGACGCGGTGAGCGCCTCGCCGGTTGCTGCTAAAACGCTGGTTCTCGTCACCTGGGACGAGGGCGGCGGCTACTTCGACCACGTGGCGCCACCTCCAACGAGCACGGTCGATAATCAGCCATATGGAACACGAGTTCCGCTCTTGGCGATCGGTCCCTTCGCCCGTAAAGGACACGTATCGCATGTGACGATGGAGCACTCGTCGATCGTGCGTTTCGTCGAACGTGCGTTCCTTGGAACCACGGGGCAGCTCCTGGCCCGGGATGCCGTCGTTGCGGACATCGGCTCCTTGCTTGACCCGGCAACCACGTCCCTCGCGACGCCATAGCAAGTGCCTGAGCCCGCGAGCCTCGTCGATCGGAACTACCTCGTCCGGGACCGTTCGTGCGGCGCGCTGTACCTCCCCTGACAGAGAAGTTCGTCCGCATAGGCGAAGGCGACCGGGATTCCCTCATTGCGCGCGCACTCCAATGGGGGCCATATCGCGCGGAGACATGACCGACGCGCGCGCCCTTGCCACTGTTCGCCTCGACGAGCGCGGGCGAATCGTTTCCTTGGACGCGGCCGCGGAAAAGCTCCTCGGAGGCGCCGAGTCCGACCTTCAGGGAAAGACCCTCGAAGAAGTCACCGCTGCGCGCCTCACGAGCGATCTCAGTGAAGAGCTCCTCTTCGTGCAGACGCTCATCGACGCGATTCCATCACCTGTATTCTACAAAGATGCGGCCGGCATCTACCTCGGTTGCAACCGCGCGTTCGAGGGGTACATCGGCCTCAAACGTGCGGAGCTCGTAGGCAAGTCCGTCTTCGACATCTCGCCGCGAGAGCTTGCCGAAAGGTACTTTGCGGCCGACGCGAAGCTCCTCGCCTGCGGTCCCGGCGTTGTGCAGAAGTACGAGGCCGCCGTGCGCTACGCCGACGGAACGCACCACGACGTCATTTTTTTCAAGGCCACCTTCGCCAATCGCCGCGGGGCGCTCGCGGGCCTCATTGGCACGATGCTCGACATCACCGACCGCAAGGTCGCCGAGGGGCTGCTCGCCGAAGCCATGGCGGACTCGGAGCGCATTCTCAAGAGCGTGCTTCCGGAGACCATCGCCGATCGCCTCAAGCGCAGTCCCGGGGTCATCGCCGACAGCTTCGCCGAAGCGACCGTTCTCTTCGCCGATATCGTCGGATTCACGAGCCTCGCTTCGCGCATGTCCGCGCCGGAGCTCGTCGGCGTTTTGAATAAGGTTTTTTCTGCCTTTGATGCGATCGCCGCGGAGTGCGGGGCCGAGAAGATCAAGACCATCGGTGACGCCTACATGGTCGTGGCTGGGGTGCCCGAGACCCGCGAGGATCACGCGCAGGTCGTGGCCGACGTCGCTATCGCGATGCGAGACTCGATTGCATCCATCTCCGCGCAAGCGGGCGTCTCGCTCCAGTTGCGCCTCGGCATGCACACCGGGCCCGTGGTCGCGGGCGTCATCGGCACGCACAAGTTTCTCTACGACCTTTGGGGCGACACGGTGAACACCGCCAGTCGCATGGAGTCGCACGGAATCGTAGGGGAAATCCAGGTCACCGAGTCGGTGGTTGCGAAGCTAGGTGCGCAGTACTGTTTTATCGATCGCGGCGTCATGGCCATCAAAGGCAAGGGCGACATGCGCACCTTCATGCTCCAAGGCCGTCGCGCCGTTGTGTGAGGGCTCTGCACCCGAGACCCTACGAGCTGGCGCGCGTGAGCCGATCGCGCACCGCGTCCCATGCGCCCCCGCTTGGAACGCGTCGAACATACAGCGTATGCAGGCCAGCCTCATCGGCCTTATGGAGCGCCGCATAAAGTTCACGGGCGTAGAGTTCGGGTTCGCCGGAAAGCGCGATCCATAGGGAAAACCCTGGCTGAGACTCCTCGTCATACGTCAGATAGCCCAAAGACATATGCGGGCTTGGCAGCCTATGCGCCCCGTCGATAAACGTGAGCGTGCATCGTGGCGCGTAGTGGCGCCTGTCCCGGCCCGGAGCGAGGTGCACCTCATTTTCGCCATCCGTCCTCGTGTCGACGATCAGGTGAGGCTCGAACGCGCGAAGCGAATCGACGGAGAGGCCGCCTAAGCGAAGAACGCGCGCAGGCCGCGTCGGCGTGGCGGACGGTAGCGCAAGCTCCACGATGGTGGACTCGAGGCCTACGGCGCATGGGCCCCCATCGATCAGCAAATCGACTGCACTTCCGAGGCTTGCGGCCACGTGGGCGGCCGTGGTCGGCGACACCGCTTGGTACCGATTCGCGCTTGGGGCCGCGAGACCAAAGGGCGCCTTCGCCAAGAGCTCCGCCATGACCGGGTGAGCCGGGCAGCGAACCGCAACCGTGTCACCGCCTGCGGAAACGAGGTCAGGGACGAGGCGGGTGCGCGGAACCACGAGCGTGAGTGGACCGGGCCAGAAGGCCCGCGCGTAGCGCTCAAGCGCCGGGTGAGCGGCCTCGTGCACGAGCGGTTTCGCGGCGTCAAATCCCGATACATGTACAATCAACGGATGGGTCGAAGGCCTGCCTTTTGCCTCGTAGATCCGCGCACAAGCCTCCGCAGAGTCCGCTCTCGCCGCCAACCCGTAAACGGTTTCGGTTGGGAGCGCGACCAGGCCCCCGCGCGTCAGCACCTCGAGAGCTTCGGCGACGATCGACTCCGCCTCGGTCACTGACCAGGTGCGCGTGCGCGGGCTCATCGGCGTCACTCCTGGCGCAGGGCTTCGATGGGATCGAGATGCGCGGCGCGTCGGGCGGGAAAGTATCCGAACACGACGCCGGAGAAACTCGAACTCGCGATGCTCGCCACGTACGAGGGCAAGCTCGGGCTCATCGGGATTCCGAGTCCTTGTTGAAGCCCGTAAATCACCAGGGTTCCCACGACAGCGCCGCTCACGCCGCCGAGGGTTGCGAGAAGGACGGCCTCGAAAAGAAACTGGCGCTCGACATCGTGGGAGCGCGCGCCGATCGCCATGCGAAGGCCAATCTCACGCGTGCGCTCGGTGACGGAAACGAGCATGACGTTCATGACGCCGATGCCGCCGACGAGGAGACTCACGCCGGCGACGACGATGAGCAGAACCGTCAGCAGCCCGTAGATGGACTCCTGAAGCGCCTGAAACTCCTTCTGCGTGTGAATCTGGAAGTCCGGTTCGCGACCCGGAGGCGTCCGGTGACGGTCGCGCAAAATCGAGTCAATTTGCAGGGCCGCGCGTTCGCTGGTGTCTGCGCTCGTTGCCGACACCATGAGCACGCCGGCAAAACCTGGAGGCGTCCGCATCACCCGCGCGCGCATCGACCCGATGGGCATGACGAGCGTGTCGTCTTGATCGCCACCGAACGGCGCTTGCCCCTTCGACGCGAGCACGCCGAGGATGCGGTACGCGTGACGGCCAATGCGCACGTCGTGGCCGATGGGGTCCGTGAGGCCGAAGAGGTTGGTCGCGAGGGTGGTGCCGATGACGCACACGCGCGCTTTCGTGCGCTCGTCGCTGTCGGTCCATGGCGTCCCTCGGGTGACCGGCCACTGGCGAATCGTGAAAAAGTCGCGGGTCGAACCGACCACGTTGGTCGACGCATTTTTGCCCCCGCCAAGGACCTGCGAACGTGCACGAAGCGCCGGGGCGACCGCTGCAACGCTCGTGGCTTCGCGACGCAAAGCGCGGCCATCGTCTTCCGTGAGCCGCAGTCCTGACCCTTGCGATCCGCGGGCGCCGCTCACCTGCGCCGACTGAGGAATGACGATGACGAAGTTCGATCCGAACGATTGAATCTGGTTCGCTACGCCTTCGCGTGCGCCGCGACCGAGGGCCGTGACGACGACCACGGCGGTGACGCCAATGAGGATGCCGAGCACCGTCAGCCCGGAGCGCACGCGTGCGCGCAAGAGGCCCTCGACGGCCATGCGAGCGGTGACGAAAACGTTCATGCGTCCCTTCGCATTGCGGTGATCGGGTCGAGGTTCGAGGCGCTGTGCGCGGGCCAATAACCGAAGCCCACGCCGACGACGCTGCTCGTGCCAAGAGCGAGCGCGACCATCGAGGGCGTGATTGTTGTGGGCCAGGAAAGCGCCTTGGCAAGTGCGAAGACGACGCCCCCGCCGGCGGCGAGTCCGAGGAGGCCTCCAAGGAGCGAGAGCAGAAGCGCTTCGAGGAGAAACTGATTCCGAATGGCCGCGCGAGGGGCTCCGACCGCGAGCCTCAAACCGATCTCGGCGATGCGTTCGGCGACGCTCACGAGCATGACGTTCATGACGCCGATTCCGCCCACCACAAGACTCACCGCCGCAACGCCAAGGAGCAGCAGCGAAAGCATCTTCGTGATGGCCTCTTGCTTCTCTTTGAATTCGGCCTGCGTGCGCACCACGAAGTCGTTGTCGCGGTCGAGGGCGAGGCGATGGCGTTGCCTGATAATTTCCGTGACTTGCTTGCTCGCGCGGTCAGTCGCCTCGGGGGTTTGCGCGCTCGCCAGAATGAAGTCAACGCGCCCCGGACTTGTAGGTTGCACGCGTCCGCGGAACGAGCCGATGGGCAACATGACGCGATCGTCTTCGTCTTCGCCAAAGGGCGAGGTGCCGCGGCGTGCGAGCAGCCCGACGACGCGAAACGCGTGGCGACCGATGCGCACGGTGCGACCTATTGGGTCGACGTTTCCAAAGAGTCCGTCCGCGACCGTGGGACCGATGAGGCAAACGCGGGTCTTGAGCCGCTCGTCTTGTTCGGTCCAAAGCTCGCCGCGTGAAACGCTGAAGCCGCGAATCGTGAAGTAATTGAGCGTCGAGCCAATGATGACCGTCTGCACGTTCTTCTTGTCCGCCACGAGCTGCCCGCGCGTTTCCAAGTACGGCGCCGTTCCCTTCACCGCCGGAGCGTCGCGGGCGATGGCCAAAGCGTCGTTCTCGGTCAATCGTCCGATGCTCTTGCCACGCACGCCACTCGACTGAGACGGCTGCGGAAAAATGAAGAGCACGTTCGTTCCGAGCGCGTCGACTTGGCCGCTGACCTGCGCGCTCGCCCCGGTGCTCAAGGCCACAACGAGCACGACCGAGGCCGTTCCGATGAAAATGCCAAGCACGGTGAGGGCCGAGCGAAGCTTGTGCCGCACGACCGCGGACCAAGCAGAGCGCAGCGCCACGGGGACCATGCGCGCACCGCTAGCACCAGGGCAGGGCGCAGAACAGCGAGAGGAAACAGCGTCAAAACGCCTGGAGCGCTCCGTTCGGAACACGGCAAGTAGAGCGAGGCTTGGGCGCGGCGCACGGATGAATCCTCGACAATCGGGCCTTGTCCGGCGACGCCCGCGCTTCCACCGGGTCGCTCGCGGACGCAGGCCAGGTGGCCACGGCCGACCGCGGCCGGCAAAAATGCTTCTCTCTGCGCGAAGTGAGCAGCAAAAACGCTGGGTGTAAGCGCGCATCGGGCTTGGCTCGCGCCGTACACAACGCGTCGCAATGGCGGTGCATGCAGATCGATCGACCAAACCACACGAGCCCTCGAACGAGGTCGCGGGGAGCCCGTGAGCGAGATGGAGGCGCGAGGTCCACCGCGTATCGTGCATGAAACGCGGTGGACCGTGGCGAGCGTACGATGCGTGACGAGCGACGTTGCCGCTGGCGCACGCGAGCGAACGCGTGGCCCCGGACGCCGAGCCTTGCGCGGCGTACTTGCGATGCCGATCGTGCTCGACCTGCCTTGCGTTCCCGCGAGGCCGGATCGCAGCGACGATGACGATCGCCGACCGTTGCGGCCGCGGCGCCGGAGGAAGATTTCACCGGGACGATGGCGACCACAGGCGTTTTCTATGTGGCGTCGCGCGATGGATGTGCGACGCTCACTTTTCTGTTAGCCGCTCGAATCCTCGGTCGTCCCCGCGGCCCCCGGCGTTCTGATCATGCAACCAGGCACTATTCTTGGCGAAAAGTTCCGCGTCGAGCGAGTCCTCGGTGAGGGCGGGATGGGCTGCGTCGTCGAGGCGACGCACCTCGAGCTCGGCACCAAGGTCGCCATCAAGTTCCTCCTCCCGTCCGCGTTGCAGAATGCAGAGATCGTCACGCGTTTCGAGCGCGAGGCGCGGGCCACGGCAGCCCTCCAGAGCGACCACATCGTCAACGTGACCGACGTCGGGCGCTTCCCCGACGGCTCGCCATACATGGTGATGGAATATCTCTCCGGTTGCGATCTCTCGACGGGGCTCTCCCGCGCGGGCGGCCGCTTGCCGATCGCGGAAGCGGTGGCGTACGGCGTTCAGGCGGCGGCAGGCCTCGCAGACGCCCACGATTCTGGCGTCGTGCATCGCGACATCAAGCCCGCGAACATCTTCTTGCACGAGCGCAAGGACCGCCGCGTCGTCCTGAAGATCGTCGACTTCGGCATCGCCAAGCAGACCGAGGACACCAGTCGAAACCTCACGCTGGCGTCGGCGATCATGGGCTCGCCCAAGTACATGTCGCCGGAGCAGCTCCGGAATTCCAAGAGCGCCGACGCGCGTTCGGACATCTGGTCGCTTGGCGTTACGCTCTTCGAGATGGTCGCCGGTCGCACGCCGTTCGCGGCCGAGTCGATGGCGGTGCTCCACGCGGACATCCTGCACGCGCCGGCGCCATCGGTCCTCGAGTTTCGCCCCGAGGCGCCCGCGGACCTCGACGCGATTGTTCAGCGATGCCTCGCGAAGGATCCAGCGGCTCGTTACGCGTCGACGCGCGACGTGATGGTCGCCCTCGAGCAGCTCGCGATGGGGACGTCGTCCGTCGCGCCGAGCTTCGTCATCACGTCGGAGCGAATGCAGACGGGCGCGGACTTCACCCCGATGCCCAGCGTCTTCGATCGCACGGAGATCGCAGAGCCCACGCCGATGCCCGACCGCACCGGGCCCGCAGTCTCGAACACCAAAGTCTCGCCGGAGTCCGAGATGTCGAGCGCCCCCGCGAAGGCCAAGTGGCCCCTCGTCGTGGCGATCGGTGCGGCTCTCGTCGTGGCCGCGCTTGCGCTTCGTCCGAAGGCGGACGCTCCCGCGGTCAGCGCAGCTCCTACGGCCGTTGCTCCTCCGGTCGTTGCTCCGACGACGCCTGTCGTGGCCGAGCCCGCAAAGACCCACGAAGCCGCGCCGCCCGCGGACGTCGTTGACGCCGCGCCGCCAAAGTCCACCGTTGCGCCGTCGTCTCCCACTCCCGCGACCAAGGCTGCCGCGCCCAAGCCTGCTGCGGCCGCGGCGCCGGCGAAGGCCCCCGCTAAGCGCGGTTCCTCCCTCGACATGTCCTTCGATTGAAGGCGGTCCGTCGTTCGTACATCGAGTCGTCCATGCGCATCGTGCCTGCTCTGATTTTCGCGACCGCCGCGCTCTCCGTTCCGGCGCTCGCGCAGGAGAAGCCCTCCAAGGGTGCCCCGTCCGTCGAGAAGTCGCAGCGACCGCTCGCGGAGATCCTCACGGGCGCCGCCCTCGACGCCTACCTCAAGGGGCGCGACCTCTTCGACGCCGGCGACACCCTCACGGGTCACGCAAAGCTTCTCGAGGCGTACGAGCTCTCGAAGAACCCGCGCCTGCTTTGGAACATGGCCGCGTGCTCGAAGTCGAGCCGTCACTACTCGCGCGCAATCGACGAGATCACGCGCTTTCTGCGCGACGGCCGCGAGCAAATCACCGCGGATCAAACGAAGCGCGCCGAAGACGTGCGGGCCACGCTCTACTCGCTCGTGTCGGCGGTAACGCTGAAGGTCGCGCCCGAAGGCGCCTCGGTTTCGCTCGACGACGAGCCGCTCGTCCACGGCGAAGGGCCGTATTACCTCGAGCTCGGCAAGCACGAGTTTCGTGTCGAGCACTCGGGGTTCCAGCGCGAGGCACGCGTCGTCGACGTGAAGAGCACCAAGCCGCTCACACTCGAGTTTTCGCTCCGTGCGGACGCTGTTGCACCGGCGGTCGGTGGGCCGATCGCGCAGGCCCCCATCGCCGCGCCAGCGCCGGCGGGTGCAGTCACGGATGCTCCTTCGGCGAGCGCCGCGGAGCCCGATCGAACCTGGACCTATGTCGCGCTCGGCGTGGGCGCCGCGGGGGTCGTTGCAGGTTCCACCTTTGGTGTCCTCGCGTGGCGTGAGGCAAGCCGCTTGGATTCGGATTGCACAGCCGGCGCATGTCCGCCGTCTTCCCAAAACTCGATCGATGCCGCGCGTCGCTGGGCGACTTTGTCCACGCTTTCGTGGGTCGTCGGCGGGCTCGGCCTTGCGGGCGGTGCGCTGCTCTACTTCATCCCGGCTGCGTCGCCGGCGCCCACGGCACTTCGCATCACTCCGGCGAGCGTCTCGCTCGAAGGCTCGTTCTAGGGTTCCCATGGGTACACGTATCGGTTTCGCGATTGGACTCGCTGCGCTCACGGGCCTTGGGGCCTGCGCGCAAATTCTCTCCCTCGACGACTACCGGGTGGTGGCGGGTGATGACCTTTCGGACGCGGCCGTCGGCGTCGATGCGGCCTCGATCGACGCTGCGGTGTCCGTTGACGCGTCGCCCGATGCGGGCGTCGATGCAGCGCTCGACGCGGGTGTGGACGGCGCGACCGACGCAAGCCGCGATGCAGCCGGTGAAGCGGCTGTCGACGGCGCGGCCGATGGCGGCGCGACGGCGGATGCAGGTGTCGATGCAGGTGTCGATGCAGGTCCTCCCGTGCGCATACGCATCGTCGAGCCCGCGCAGAACGGCATCGCAAACGTGGGCACGGACAACCTGGCGACGATCCTGATCGAGACGACCGGCTACACGCTTCGCGCGCCCGGCAGTTGCAACGGACTCCCGGACTGCGGCCACGTGCACGTCACGATCGACGGCGTCAACTGCGACAACATCGCGGCGGGCAAGGCGTACAACATCCAACTGAGTGCGCCGGGCGCCGCGAAGATGAACATGGCGTACTGCCTGGCCGGGCCCCTCGGCACCAAGACGGTGACCGTGGAGCTCGTGGCGGACAACCACCGGCCGCTTACGGCGCGTGAAACCGCGTCGTCGACGGCGACCTTCGTGAGCGGAAAGGTTCGCCTCACGAGCCCGCTCGACGAAGCGGTCGTGACGGTTCCAGGCAATCGCCTCGTGCCAGTCCGGTTCCTCGTGTCGGACTTCACGCTGCGAGCGCCCGGTCAGTGCGCGGGCCTCACGAATTGCGGCCACGCGCGCATCACCGTCGACGGCGCCAACTGCAACGCGCCCGGTCAGGCCTACAACGCGGTCGCGACGTCCACCGCGGGCGCGGACATCAATCTTGCCACCTGCGCGAGCAGCGTCTTCGGCACGAAGACCGTGCAAATCGAGCTGGTTGACGACACCGGCGCAGCGCTCACGCCAGCGCAAACCAGCGTCGCCGACGTCACCTTCGTCCAGTGACCAAAGCCTTGGCCGCGCATTTCGTATATGTATGGTATTTGGATAAGTGGGGATCGCCAAATGAAGATCACGTTTCAGCCACTCTCTCTCCTCGCGCTTTCGGCGGCCTTCGCGGCGTGCACCACGGCGACGACCACCGAAAACGCCGTCGTTCGCTATGCGACCCCGGCGGATCGACCGGCGTGCGACGCCTCCCACGAATTAGAAGTGGCGTTCGTCGTCTCGGACAAAACCCTTGCAGTTTGCAGCCAATCCGCGTGGTTGGCGCTCGGTGCAACCGGCGCGACCGGATCGGCGGGGTCGACGGGGTCGGACGGCAAGGCCTCGCGTGCGACGGTGGCGGTCGAGCCCGCGGGCGCGAACTGCGCCAACGGCGGGTTCAAGATTGTAGTCTACACGGACGCGAACAACAACGACACGCTCGATCCCGCGGAGCAAGCCGGTAGCCAGACCCAATATTTGTGCAACGGCGCTACCGGGGCAACCGGCGGCACCGGCGCGACGGGCGGCACGGGCGCGACGGGCGCGTCAGGACCTGCCGGCGCGACCGGTGCGACGGGACCCGCGGGCGTCACGGGCGCGACCGGCGCTACGGGGGCGACCGGGTCGCCGGCTCCCGTGCGGTTCAGCACGACGCTGCAGCCGCTCTTCGACGAACCGCTCAAGAGCGCCGACGCCACGAGCTCCAACAACGTCGCATGCGTCTTTTGCCACAGTCCGGCCGTGCCGGTGACCGGGTCGCTGACGGTCCAAGCGACCTGTGCCTCGGCCAGTTCGAGCGATTGCAACGGGCGAGCGAATGGCAGCTTTTTCACGAGCGCGGCGAATTCGACCGCGGCGGGAGCCGTCATCGACGCCGTGGGCGGGTCGTCCCTTGGCGCATCGTCGGCGGCGACCTTTCCGAAAGGCGGGGCCTCGTCGTCGGCACGCCTCTCGTTGGCGAACGCCTTCGTGAAGACCTACTCGGGCTACGTCTTCAACTGCCTCAAGGTGAAGGGCCTCCTCGAGGTCGACACGGCGCGAGCGCCGCTCACGGCGCCGATCGATCCGACTCAGTCGTCCCTCTACAAGAAGCTGCAGGGCGGGGCGGGTCTCGTCGGGTCGCAAATGCCTCGAAACGACGCCACGAAGGCCGCGACGGACGCGTATCGAAACCCGAACACGTTCACCCAAGCCCAGCTCGCGCTGCTCGTGCGTTGGTACAACGAAGGCGCCGACTGCTCGCAGTGACCTTGGACGTGACCACGGGCGTACGCGGCCCTTTCGTCGCGTACGCGCCTTTGGCGTCCCTGGGACTCTGACGCCGCCGAACGAAATCGTACCGATCGGTTCGGCACCGCAAGTTCGACAAGGCGCGAAGGCACATGCGTCGTCACGCTTCGCAGGAGGCTGAGCACCGACGATCGGGCCAGGCGTATCGGAAGAGTCGCGACGGAAGTGCTCGAGGCGAACGCTTAGGGCGTGACGATCGAAGGCGCCGCCGAGCGCACGTACGCGAAGCCGCCGCCGCCCGCGTTTTGGGTCCAACCGGTGAGCGTGATGTCGTAATACTCGCCGTAAGCGGGCAGGAACAGGCACCCTGGCACATTGAGGACCGCGGGCGGGTTGCACAGGGCAAAGCTCGTCGAGAGAAATACCCCGAACGGCGTGGTCGTCGCGCCGCAAGTGCCCTTCGCCCACTGCGTTCCGCTCGGTGCTTCTCCGCTCGGTGGTGCTGCGATGCATGAGGGGTCGTTCGTTCCGGTCGCGCCCTGGGGATCGGCTGCGTTGTAGATGCTTTTTTGGGGGCCTCGCGTGATGCACACGTCTGGCTTGATGCAGTCTTGGTTGGCCGCGAGCGTCGGGTCCGTGTTGTTCGCCTTCGTGAAGGTGAGTGACCCGGTCACGCAGGCCTCGCCGACGAGAGTGTAAGGGGCGACGCAGGCGGCGCAGTCTGTTCCCGTGTACCTGGGTGCGCACGAACAGGCGCCCGTCGCGCTCAACAAACTGTTCGCGCAGACGTAGGACACGGTCCCAGCAAAGCGTCCGGCGCAGGTGAGCGAGCCGGAGCCGCGCGCGACACTCACCTCCGAAACGCCCGCGATCGTGACGAGACAACCATCGGACCCGACGCCGCCGACTTGCCCCGTGGCGCCCGCTGCTCCCGTGGGCCCGGCCTGACCCGTGGTTCCGGTCGTGCCCGCGGCTCCCGACGCCCCCGTCGTGCCAGTTGCGCCAGCGCGACCCGTGGCGCCAGCGTCGCCCTCGTCGGCGTTGCACACGTAGAGGCTTCGTGAGTCCTGCTCTTCCGCAGCGTCAAGCAGGCCATTGGCATTCGCGTCGACGTAGAACACGAGCTTGTAGCCGCCAGCGGCGCAGTTCGTTCCTGCGGGCTCCGGCGTTACCGTCGCGAGCGAGGCGGCCCCCGTTGCGCCCGCAGCTCCGGTCGCGCCAGCGCCCGCCGCCGAATTCACCGCGACCCACGCGCCTTCGTGGCAGACGGACGTCGAGCGCTCGGCGACGGCGTACGCGATTTGAAGATCCATCGACGCATCGCACGGCGGGCGAGCGTCTTCGCTCTCGTAACGCGCGACCGTTCGATGATTTGCAGGGGATGCGGTGCTGCACGCGGCAGCGCCGACTGCGAAGACCCCGCACCCAAGCACTGAATAAACCTTCGACGATGTTTGCATGCGGCTCTCGGGCGCGACGACGGCCGCGGCTCGCTATCATTCCGAATGTGTGCACGATGTCAATCGACGAATCGGTCGCCTCGGCCGCGTAGCGACGATCAAACAAGCCGCGCAAACGCCTGGAGAAGTCGCCCGTCGCGACGCCGACGAAAGGCGTGAAACCCGGCCGCGTCGACCTGCGAGCCGGCACGCGGGCGAGGTGACTACTTGTACTTGTAGACTACACCTGCACCAAAGAGCTCCGCGTTGGCCGTGTAGGTGCCGCCGTTGATGGGCTCGAGTTGCGCATTGCCCGTGACGGGGTTGATGCGGGGAATCCTCGCGGCGGCCGGGTCGACGTACACGCTGCTCGCGAAGCTCTTCGTGAAGCAAAGGTCGAAGCGCCACTTGTCGTTGACCGCGATGCTCGCGCCCGTGCTGAGGACAATCTTGTCGAAGTCGAGACTTGAGAGCGACAGGTATTCGGGCGGAATCGCAGACTCTTCCCACATGACGCCGCCGCGAATTTGAAGCGGGTAGGGGCCAAACGTCGTCGCGTATTCGGTGCCGAAGCGGACGCTCGAAGCATCGCGAAAGTGGCGCGGTACGTTGATCTGCGGAAGCGAGAGCGAGCTTGGGGCTCCGTCGATGCCCTCGATGCGAATGCTCTCCGGCATCGCGACGATTTCGTCATGCACGCTCCAAAACTCACGCACGTACGCGAGCTCCATGCGCAAGTCCTTGATGGGGCGCACCTCGATGCCAGCGCGTGCGATAGGCGGCATTTTGAAGCGAACATTTGCAGTGTCGCCGTTGATCTGCGCCGTGTGAAAAAGCTGGCTCGACGGCAGCCGAACCTTGATGGTCGCCGATGAGTTGATGGTCATCGTGCTCTGCCCCGACAGGCCGAAACGAATCCACGGCTTCGGCTCGTAGATGACGCCCGCGCTGAACGATGGGGCGAACATGGGGCCGACGCGAATCTGCGAATCGGCGTCGAATTCGGGCTGCTCCGGTGCGCCGAGCAAGCGGTCTTGAAGGCTCGTCGTGAACGTGATCGAGGTTTGGAACCAGCCGAGGAGAGCCATGGCTCCGACGCCGAAGCGCCATTGGTCGTTGGGCTTGTACGCGAGCCACGCGCCGGAAATGGCCAGAGCAGAGCCCATGAACGAACCGAGCGTGTAGCGAGCCGGCGAAGGTTCTCCGTTCTCAAGCGGCTTGTAGCTCGCAAGCGCCACGTAGGGGCCGAAGCTGCCGGCCGCGAGGGTCCACTTCTTCGCCTTGTCGAGATGCATGGCGCCCGCCAACGTGGGGATCGGCAAGAAGGGCGCGGAGCCTTCGACCGTGGGCGACTTCGACGTGATCCACGCGCCCTCGGGTGTCGTCACGCGAAGCTCGCGCGTGTACGTGTTCCGAAAGTCGAGCCAGCCAAGGTCGAGCATCATCGTGCCGCCCGTGTCCGCAAGTCCCGCCGGGTTGTACCAAAGGGCCCCAAGGTCGTCGGCTCCCGCGACAAACGCTCCGGCGCGACCCATCGGACGAACGCCGCGCTCGGAGAAATACAGGCCCGCAGCGTGCGAGCTTCCGGGCAGGAGGGCCACCAAGAGACCCATGCACCATGCACGAAGTGGCCGCGAGGGCGTCGTCCATGAGGCGCTCATGGTGGCGCCGTAGAACTGCTCGCCCTCGACGCGCATGGGGTGATGCAGGCCCCCAGCGTTCACCTCTCTCACCCCGGAGCCGTGGGGCTCTTCGCGCTTGCCTCAGGCG
>CAIQDA010000313.1 GCA_903870415.1 uncultured delta proteobacterium | reverse complement strand
GAGCGGCCGGTGAACGTCGGCAAGCTCCTGAAGCGCCTCGCCGCGCCTCGGAACATCAACGTCGCGAGTCATGGCGTCGGCAAAGGACTCGATCACGCGCTTAGCGACACGCTTGCACGGGTGCTGTGCAGGCGCGTTAGACACGCCGCGCTCAGTTCGCTCCGCGCCTCTCGAGCGTCGCACCGCCCACGAGGTCGTCGTTGTCGAGCTTGGGCGAAACCTGGTCGGCCTTCTTCGGCCCTTCCTCGAAGGAGAAACTCACGCTGCGACCATCGAGCTTCAGCGGCCGCGGGCGACGCGGAACGGGACGGCCATTGCTGGAGACAAGGGCCGGAAATCGTAGCACTACTCCGCCATTAAGTTCTTTCCATCTGCCGCAGGCCGTGCGCCAGGGAACTTGCGCCGTGCGGTGACCACCGATACAATTGCGCCGAGCTGGCAGCATACTTGCCACGGGCATCGCGATCCGGCGACTGCGCGGCATCGAAGAATTTTAACGCAATGAACGACATGACGCAGACGGCAGGCCTCACGCATTCCAAATTCGGCGGAACCTGGATCGACCGAAGCGATTTTCGCGAGCAGCTCGAGTTGCGTGTGCGCAGCGGAGAGATCGATGAGGAACTGCGTTCCCAACTCGTGCAGTTCGAGCGCGACGGATTCATCGTGCTGGAAGGTGCAGCCTCGAATGACGATTTGAACCGTTTCGAATCGGCAATCTCGACGGCTTTCCGTGAGGGACACGAGCACCTCATCGCGCAGCAGCCCGGGAGCCACGTCCCCCTGCGTGTCACCGACACGACGCCGCGCAACGGCACGCGCATCGTCGATTCCTTCGCCGTCATTCCGGCGGCGCTCGATCTGTTCTCCAGTCCTCGGCTCGCTCGCTTCCTTCGAACGGTGCTCGATGAAAAGCCAATGTTGTTCCAGAGCTTGAGCTTCGACACCGGCTCCGAGCAGGGACTGCACCAGGACACCGCCTACGTGGTGGTCGATCGTCCGCTCGAGCTTGCAGCATGCTGGATTGCCCTTGAGGACGTCCAACCGGGCTCCGGCGAGCTGAAGTACCTGGTCGGCAGTCACCGCCTGCCCGACTTCGATTTCGGCGGTGCGAAGAAGCACTGGAACCCGGAAGAAGACGGCAATCCGATCCACGACGAGTGGAGTCGGTGGCTGGTATCCGAGTCGGAGCGTCGCGGGCTTCCGCTCCAGAAGTTCATGGCCAAGCGCGGCGACATTCTGATTTGGCACGCCGATCTGGCGCATGGTGGATCGCCGATCACGAATCGCAATCTGACTCGCAAGAGTCTCGTCGGACACTTCTGCCCAACCACGGTGTTGACGAACTTCATGAAGTTCTCGTCGGCAAGGTCGACCATCCTGCACCGAGATGCGATCTCTTACAGCAGTTGGCACTACGACCTCGCCGCGCTTCAATCAAGCGAGACGAGCCAGGCCTATCTTGCCGACATGTTCCGAGCCGAAGGCCAGTAGCAGGGTAAGGAAAAAAGGCGCATTGGCCCAAATCGTTGGTCGGAAGACGAAGGAATCCTCTGAGTATTTCGAGGACGACGCACGCCCATCCTATGCCGACGGCTTGCCGTTCGGCGGGGAAATGTAATTGACGTCGCTCAGCAATGAGCCTTTTTTCATTGCGCATAGGACATTCAAGCCACGAATCCGCGCCGCGCGTCTTCAAGTGATTACTTCAACCCTCCCGGCATTCGCCCGATTTCCGGCGATCGAGGTGGTCAGTTAAAGCTCCTGATGCTCTGCGCATCGTTTCCGTGAGCGTTTTTCCTTCTTGAGCGTCGCTTTCCCAAACTCAGGCCGCACGCCCCCCCCCACCGCCTGCCACATCGCTTTTGCGAAGTCCCGCAGCGTCGTTCGGTGTCCCTCACCGATACGCGCGCGCCCCGAGGAGACCGAAGGTCGTGCCCTCACAAGCCATGAGCCGAGCGTCGCACGCTGCATCGGGGTCCTTCGATTCGCCCGTCCGCCATGGCCGCCCTCACTCCTCCACGAAGTCGAGGTCGCGACCGTAAGTCTCCGGGATCGCCCAAATACCCGCGAACGCAAGAAGGGTGCAGACTGCACCTACAATGCCCGCGGCGGGAACGGTCCCCAGATGCGGCTGCATCGCGCGCCATGAGAGCGTGATGGGGATGGCAAACCCGCGCACGAAGCATGGAGCCATGGTCGCTGCCGTTCCGCGCAGATTCGTTCCGAAGAGCTCGGCGGCTGTGGTGACGAAGACGGCCCAGAAACCTGAGAAAAGCCCGAGCATCAGCATCCACGCCAGGTAGGCGCTCGCGGAGCTTTTGCCGTGCACGAAGATGCCCACGAAGCCTATCGCCATGCCGATATGTGCAATGTACAAGGCTCGTTTGCGGCTGTGGAGCGCCTGCGAGAGGAGGCCGAAGCACACGTCTCCGACGACGACGCCGACGTACATCCACGTCGTGCTCTGCGCCGGGGAGGGCGGACTGGCCATGCCGAGCGCCTTGCCCACCTCCGGCGAGAAGGTCATCAGAATGCCCGCCAAGTACCAGTTTGGAATGGCCACGAGCACGAGGGGCACGAAGCGACCGATGCGCTTGCGATCGAAGACTTGCGCGAGGCTTCCTCGGACACGCTCAAGCTGCGTTTGTGCGCGAAAAAGCTCAGGTTCGAGGAGCTGCGTGCGCATGAACAGGAGTCCGAGCCCGAGGACGCCTCCGACGATGTAGCTCACGCGCCATGGGAGGCGCGGGGCGATGAGTCCGGCGGTCAGTGCGCCGGCGAGTCCAAGCGACGCGACGAACGTGGTGCCGAAGCCGCGTTCACGTGCCGACAGCGACTCGCTGACGAGGGTGATGCCTGCACCGAGCTCACCGGCGAGGCCCACGCCTGCGAGCGCACGAAGCGCGGCGTACTGAGGCAACGAGGTCACGAATCCGTTCCCGAGGTTCGCGACCGAGTACGTGAGGATCGACGCAAAGAGAACCGTCAGGCGCCCGCGCTTGTCGGCCAAAACGCCCCAGAGCATCGACCCGAGGACAATGCCCGCGACCTGCACGTTCAGTAGCAAGACGCCGGCATCGGTCAGCGCCGCTCCGGAAAGGCCGAGGCCGGTCAGCGAAGGAACGCGGAGCACGCCGAACAGCACGAGATCGTACATGTCGACGAAGTAGCCAAGGGCCGCGACCAGCACGGCCTTGCGCACCGGAGAAACCATCCGAATCCGCTATCATATCGCGCCGGCGATCGTCGCTCTGGTCGTTTGGGCCGGTCGCTGGTATCCGGCCCCCTCATGCCTCGTCGCGATGATATCCGCCGAATCCTCCTGGTGGGCGCTGGCCCCATCGTCATCGGTCAGGCCTGCGAGTTCGACTACTCCGGTACCCAGGGCGCAAAGGCGCTCACGGAGGAGGGTTACGAGATCATTCTCGTGAACTCGAACCCCGCGACGATCATGACGGACCCGGAGGTTGCACTCCGCACGTACATTGAGCCGCTCGACGTGAAGACCCTCGAGGCCATCATCGAGAAGGAGCGCCCCGACGCGATTCTTCCGACGCTCGGCGGTCAAACGGCGCTGAATCTTGCTCTCGCGCTGAACGAGAGCGGCGTCCTCGCCAAGTACGGCGTCGAGATGCTCGGTGCGAAACCCGAGTCGATTGCCAAGGCCGAAGACCGCTCGCTCTTCAAAGCGGCGATGGAGAAAATTGGCCTCGAGTGCCCCCTCGCCGAGGCGGCGCACACGGTCGAAGAGGCGTGGGAGATCGTCAAGAAGACCGGGTTCCCGGCCATCCTGCGGCCTTCGTTCACGATGGGCGGCACGGGCGGAGGCATTGCCTACAGCGCCGACGAGTTCGAAGAGAAGGTGAAGTGGGCGCTGCTCCAATCGCCGACGACGGAGGTCCTCGTCGAGCAAAGCGTC
>CAIQDA010000312.1 GCA_903870415.1 uncultured delta proteobacterium | reverse complement strand
GGTTCGTACAGCCGCGACGCGAGCCAAGACGCCGCCGATCACGAAGACGGCTCCATCGACGCGGGCCCCACTCTCGGGCCGTGCGACGAGCAGCGCATCGCGAATGCGAGCGTGGAACCCATCACACCGCGATCTTTTTCACTCGGCGCTTTTCAGCTCGAACTCGACTCGACCTCGAGCGCGAGCCTTACGTTGACCCACGCGCAAGCCCCCACCCGCGTGCTGTGGCAAACCCCCGCCGACGGTCGATTGCTCCGCGCGTTTCGCGCCACCTTCAGCGCCCAGGACCGACAAGGTTCATTCGCCATCACCGAAGGCCTCGACGACCGCTGCGAGATGCCGGTCTTCGACGACCTTCGACGAGGAGAGACCGTCGCGTCTTTGCGTGGCCAATTTCAGGATTCCAAGGCTTCCTGCGCGTCGCTTCGCTTCGAGCTTCGCCTCTGCGAGGAGCGCCCTGGCCACCTCACGTTCCGCCTGTCGACGAACGACGCGACGGTCACCGCGCTCTCGATCCGCGTGGCGAGTCCATCGAACGAGCGCCTCTGGGGCATGGGCGAGCAATTCGTGCATGATACACTGAACCTTCGCGGGCGATCGATTCCCGTCATCGCACAAGAGGGCGGTGTGGGGCGTGGGCAACAGCCGATTTCCGTGTCGGTGAACCTCGCTTCTCCTGGGTCCGCCGGCGACGAGAGCAGCACTTACGCGCCGTCCGCACACCTCGTCACGAGCCAGCACCGCGCCTTCGTGCTCGACGATCCAGAAGTCGCCGTCTTCGACCTGACGGCCCCGACGAGCTTCGAACTGCGCGAAGAGTCCGCGGTTCTCAATGGGCGTATTCTACAAGGATCGTCCTTGCCGGAACTCACCGAGCGGCTGACCGAGTTCACCGGACGCATGCCTCCCCTTCCCGCTTGGGCCGGCGACGGAATGGTGGTCGCCCTCGCGCGCCCGCTCGACACGACGAAAACGTTGCTTGAGAAAATGCTGGCAGGCGGCGTTCGCATCGCGGGCGTTTGGAACCAAACCTGGTCCGGCAAGGTGACGACATTCGTCGGCGAACAGGTCCTGTGGAACTGGGTTCAAGACCCCAACGCACACCCCGGCTGGACCCCCTTCGTCGCATGGGCCGCCGACCGCGGGATGAAGACGCTTTGCTACATCAACCCGATGCTGCGCGACGTTCCCGCGGACTACGGAACCGTGCGCCGGAACCTCTACCAAGAGGCTCGCGCCGGTCACCACTTCGTCAAACGCGCGAACGGCGACGACTACATCTTTCCCCTCACCGCCTTCGACGTGGGCCTCCTCGATCTGTCGCGCCCGGAAACCCGTGTGTGGACGAAATCCCTGATCAAAGACGAGATGATCGCGCGTGCCGGGTGTTCCGGATGGATGGCCGACTTCGCCGAAGCGCTCCCGTTCGACGCCGTGCTCGCATCCGGTGTATCTGCTGCGTCTTACCATAACCAGTACCCGGTCGAATGGGCAAAGCTTCAGCGCGAAGCACTCACCGAGGCGGGGAAGCTCGGCGACATTCTCGTGTTCAATCGCTCGGGTCATACGAAGACGCCAGGAGCCTCGCTGCTGCTCTGGGAGGGCGACCAGCTCACGACGTGGGACAAGTACGACGGCATCACGAGCGCCCTGCACGGGCTCATCAACGCGGGCATGAGCGGCGTCGCGTACGTTCACTCGGACGTGGGTGGCTACACGGCTCTCTCGCGCTACGGGCTCGGCTATTCGCGCGAGCGCGAGCTTTTGCTCCGGTGGATTGAACTTTCGGCGTTTACGTCCATTCTTCGGACGCACGAAGGAAATAACCCAACGGCGAACGCACAAGTCTACGACGACGACGGGACCATCGCGCAAGCCGCGCGCTTCTCAAAAGTTTTCGCGGCACTCGCTCCGTACCGAACGGAACTCGCAAACGACGCAACTTCTCACGGCTGGCCCCTCGTCCGCCACTTGGCGTTTCACTACGGCGACGACGAAGCGGCTCTCGACGTGGACGACGAGTTCCTCCTCGGCCCGGCGATGCTCGTGGCACCGTACCTGGCAAAATGTGCCAATCCGTTCGGGTGCTCGTTTGACCGGCAAGTCTTTTTGCCGAAAGGAACCTGGGTGCACCTTTGGAGCGGACGCCCATACGGGTCCGCAGCCGCGTCGAGCACCGTCACCGTCCAGGCTCCGATCGGTGAACCCCCTGTGTTTTACCG
>CAIQDA010000311.1 GCA_903870415.1 uncultured delta proteobacterium | reverse complement strand
GCAACGTTTGGACGACGCCGCGAAACCACGGCATGTCGACCTCGTCGCGCGGAACCTTGTAAGGCATTCGGAAGCCGTCGTTCACGGCGGGATCATCGCGCAGGTGGGCCTCGACGCCCAGCGTTCATTTCGGGCCTCGGTCACCGACGTGCGCTCACACGATGGAGCGTGTCAGTCGTTGCGCTCATTTTCGTGGGCCGACGCAAGACGATCGTAATGGCGGTACCCGAGCGCATCGAGGGCTTCACGCGGCGCCAGACCAATGTCGACGAGCGTCTTCAAATCGTAGGTGCTCGCGAGCACGGGCGGACGATAGGCCGCGACCGACGCCGCCGTGCGAAAAGGGCCGATGGGCGCAAGCACCACGTCCGTATGCAGGTGGACGAAGTGCGCCGACGACAGGCGCGAATAGCCCGAAGTTTTCGGAGCCGTGATGACGTGCGGCGTCGCCACGAGGGTGCCGCCCGTGAGGATTTCAAGCTGCTGCCCCACTTGCGCGACCATGCACCCTGGCGGCGCGACGCCTGGCACGAGTGTTCCGTTTGGGTTCTCGGCCGTGGCGCGCGTTCGCAAAAAGAGCCCGCTCGCTTCATCGGGTTTCGCGCAGGGCTTCTCGTCGGCGTCGAGAAAGCGACCGCCCGGCAAGATGGTGAGCAGGTTGAAGTCCGTGTGTTCTTCGCCCCAAAGAATTCGAGCATCCGCCTGCTCGGTGCTGAGCGGCAGATAACGAAGCGCGCGAAAGACGTGGGGGGCGCCTTGCACGAGGCCCACGAGCGTTTGCGCATCGAGACCGTAGCTCTGCGCCACGCCGACAAGGAGCGTCTCTCCGACCATGTGAAGGAGCTTGCCCACCTTCGTGTAAACCTCACGAAACTCGTCCTCGCCCTCGGGCCACACGTTGGGCGCGTAGAGTTCCGGGTGCAGCCTTGCAGCCGCCTCGTCGTAATCCATGGGCGCGTTGAACCAGCACTCCTTGAAGTCAGGCTGCCCGCCTGCGGCAACGGCCTTTTCGGTGTTCGGTGGCGTCCAGCCGCGCTGGTACCAAAGGTCTGCGCGCGCCCACGTTTGCTTCTCGCTCTCGGGCTTCTTCGTGAGGCGGTGAAAGCTGTCGTAGAAGCGGTCTTGCTCCGCCGCCGTCAGTCCGTGGTCCGCCACGTACACGAGACCAAAGGTTCCGAAACCGAGCTTCAACGCCTCCGCGGCGCGCGCGCGGCGAGAGGGGTCACTGGAACGAATGTCGTCGAGGGAAACGGTGGGCACGGCGGGCAACGTCATGCGGCGCACTTTCGCGAAACACGCGGCGTTCGTAAAGACAGGACCGACGAACAATGGCGCGGCCTTGAACGCGTCGAACGATTACTCGGCCGGAGGAGCTTCTTCGCCAAAGCGCACGTCGATGCCTGAGACTCCCTCGGCCGCATACGGAACCGCGGCGATGGGCGGGAGTTCCGCAGCCGAAAGACGCACGCGAAGCACGAGACCCGCCGCGTCGTTTTGCACGTCGATGCGCTGCACAGACGTGCCGAAGGCGCCTGTCTCGATAGGGAGCCGGTCGATGCGGCGAAGCGCTTTCGCCCCGGGAATACGCAGCACCACGACCTTGGCATCGCCTCGGGTCTCGATGTCCGCGCTCGCGCCCCCTCGCACGCGCACGTGGGGCACGCCCTTCTCCACGCGGAAGCCGACCACCGCGGGAGCTCCGGGCGCGGCCGCCCCCACCGATGAGCCAAAGGCGATCAGGAAAGCGAAGGAGCGGATCCGCTGGGCAGCCATGGGCATAGACGTTAACCGGGACGGGGACCGCAAGTCACGGATCCCGCTCGCGCGCAGTCCCGAACCTGAACTCCGACTCGTACAAGCCCGAAAGACATCATGCCCATCGCCGTTGGTTCCAAAGCCCCCGACTTCTCTCTCCCCTCGTCCGAGCTCGACAATGGTCGCCCTGGCAAGGTCATCGCTCTCGGTGATTTCCTCGGCAAGAAGCACGTCGTTCTTGCGTTTTACCCTCTCGACTTCAGCCCGACCTGCACCGGCGAGCACGGCTGCTTCAAGAACGACTTTGACGCGTTCGACGGCCTCGACGCGCAGGTGCTCGGCGTGAGTATCGACAGCGCGTGGTGCCACGCGGCCTTCAAGAAGGAACTCGGCATCGCCTACCCGCTCCTCGCGGACTTCAACCCGAAGGGCAAGATGGCCGACAGCTACGGCTTTTACCACGCGGACAAGGGCATCACCGGCCGCGGCACCGTCATCGTCTCGAAGGACGGCGTCGTCGCGTACTCCGAGGAAATTGGCCTCGGCGAATCGCGCTCGAACGAGAAGCTCCTCGCGGCGCTCAAAGCTCTTGCCTGAACGACCTACTGCATGCACTCTGCATGAATGTAGAATGCATGCGGTAAACGCCAAAACGCCCGGCTCTCGCGAGTCGGGCGTTCGTCGTTTGAGAAGCGATTTCTCAGAACGAGAGACCGATGGGCTTCTTCTGTGCGCGCACGACGCCGGCCTGACCGCCCTCGCCCTTGAGGCTCTCGTAGAGCGAGTCGAGCTGGATGTTGGCGCCGAGGTAAACCTGCGTGTCTTGGTACTGGCCGAAGAACGGGTTGCCCCAGGTTCCGTCCGAGTTGAGGACGCTTCGCGACATCTGGTAACCGAGCTCGGGAGTGAACCAATCGTTCACTTCGTAGTCGAGCCAGGCGCCGAAGTAGGTGCTCGAGCGAATGTGGTACGAGGCCACATTGGTCTGGTTCAGGCTGAGGTCTTTGAGCTGGTACGGGAGCGCTGCGCTCTCGAGCAAGAAGAGGCCCGGCGACCACTTGCCCCACGTCTGAACCGCAAACGCGACGAGGGAGAACCCGTCACGCGTGTTGACCGAACCGGTGAACTGATCGTCCGTGAGGCCGCCCGTCTGGCCCGCCACGTACGTCGCACGCGGGTACGGAAGCGAGTCCGGCGCGATCGGCGTGAGGCTCTGGTAAATCGGCCGCGAATAGCTTCCCGACGCGACGAGGAGCGTATCGCCGCCCATCGACGAAAAGCCCTTCGCGAACTGCATCGTCAAGCCCGGAGCCGCGATGAGCGTTTGGGCCCACGACGTCTTCGAAAGCGGAAGGCGAAGCGTCACGCCGGCGAGCATCTTCACGTCGCCTGGAAGCTTCGGGATGTCCGTGTAGAACAGCGTGAAGACCGGGTCGTTGAGCAAAAACTCGTGCTTGTACGTCGTCGACGTGTTCACGCCCTCAACGATGTCGCCGCTGCCGCTGATGGCCGCGCGGAGCTGCCACTGCTTGTTGAACTTCCAGCGCGGCTGAAGGCGCACCCAGAAGTTCAGCGAGTTGTCGGGCGTCTGCTGCTGGCCGCGAAAAATCTCGTTGGTCGGCACAGAAAACTGCGCGAACATGCTCGAGCCGGCCCAAGGCAGTGGCTCGGGCGCGGGCGCTGCTGCAGCCGCGGGCGTCGGTGCCTGGTCGCTCGGCGCGGACGCTGCAACAGGCGCAGAGTCCGGAGCCGGGGCCGGGGCCGCCTGGGCAAAAGCAGAAACGGGAACGAGCAGAGCGAAGGCTCCAGTCGTGGCGAGGATGGCGGCGAGCGAGGCGTTCTTCATGGTGCGTGTAGGGCGCGGGTCCCGTGCGTGGCGAACGTGAGGCGACTAGCACGGCAACACGGCTCGGCGTCCAGCGGAGAACAGAGGATCGACGAGCGGCGACCCCGGCGGACCATTCCAGTGCCACGCCACGTCACCGCGGCGCGTTGTTCTTGCGATTCGCGTCAAATCAGCCGCTTCGGTCAGGGCAGCGCCTTCACGACAAGACCCTTGAGCTTCTCCTGAAACAGGATGCCTTCCTGGCTTTCGGCGAGGTCGAGTTCGATGCGCTTCTTCGCAAGGTCGTCCGAACGACGCGCAGCTTTCGAAAGGCGCTCGACGAGCCTGGCTCGCAGGTCGGCAGCTTGCGGATTCTTTTCGAGGACGCTCAGGTTCGAGCGAAGTTCGTTTTGCTCCTGGTCGAGGCCTCGCAGCTCGGTGAAGACCACGTCGCGATCGCGGCGAAACTTCGCGATGCGGTCACGAGGAACGAGCACGGCGACAAGCTTCTCCTTCGTCGCAGCGTCGAGTTTCGGGTCCGCGATGAACGCTTGAAGCGCAAGGTCCGCCTCGGTGGAGAACCAGTCCGCGCCGCGCTCAGACTCCGAGATTTGCTCGACTTCGATTGCCGCCTTGCCTCGCGCAGGCACCACCAGCGGAACGAGCATGCTGCTGCGACCAAACTCCTCTTCGAGGGTCACGCCCGCGGGTCCTTTGATCGTCGAGCCCTTCGCGTATGCATGGCGAATTCGCAGGTCTTCGTCGGTTTCGGCGGCGCTTGTCGCCTCGTACCGAGTCCGCGCGCGGTATTCGCTCTTCACGATGAGCTCGCCGTTTCGGACAGCCCAAAGGCGCGACGCGCCCACGTCCCCGGACATCGTGGACTTGACGACAACGCCGCGATCGAGAGCGAACGGAATCGTCGCATCGGACCCCGCCATGAGCGCCGGCATTTCGCCCTCGCCGAGGAAGGCTCCGCGACCAAAGACGGCAAGCGGTCCGCGCTCGAGTGTTGCACCAATCTCGTTTCGAAAGCGCGCCACACGCCAGGGATATTGCTGCGATTCCCCTACCCTCGCGTCCGGAGCGAAGAGCATGATGACGTCGCCTTTGACGACCTTCGCGTTCAAGAGCGCCATCGTCGCGCTGCCGTCGGGAACGGTGATGCTGCTTGGCAAGTCGAACCGCGACATGCTTCCGCTTTGCGCCACCGACGCTTGCTCGGAAGGCATGGGCGGGGCTGAAGCAAAGGCGAGTTCGTCTTTTTCGCTCGACTCGTCCCGCATCGCTCCACCGGCCATCGACGGAGCGCCCATCGCCATGGCGGCCGCCTCCGGAGCACGCGAGGCACTCTTTCGTGCCGCGCCCGCGTAGCGATCGGGCCGAGGTGGAGGAGCCCCGGCAACGCTCGTACCTTGAGGAATTGCAGCCACCACGTCACCGCGGTCGTCGAGCACCGGACGCGTCGGAACGAAGGCCTCGCCGAGGGTCGAACTGAAGGCAAGCGGAGCTCCGGACACGACCGACAGCTTCACATTGGGCCAGTCTTCGCCTGAACGGTTGTGGATGACGGCCCAACTTTGGAGGAGCGCCTTGCCATCATCCATGATGACTACACGGTATGCCGGCTTCCATACGGGGGAATGCGCAATATACCCAACGGCTAGTTTGCCTGGAGCGCCTTCGAGTTCGAGGGTCACCGTGCGCGCCTTGTTCGGGTTTCCCTGGTTTTGACGCGCAGCTGTGACGCCCTCGACCGGGTACGCGGCAGCCTTCACCGTGCGGCCCGACGCTTCGAGGATGGAGAGCGACGCGAGAAAGTCTCCAAGCTCGCTCTCGCGCACGTGAAATTCCACCGTCGGGGCGGACACGATGGCCCCTCGCTCGAAGTACGCCACACCGTTTCGGTACAGAACGACCTTCCGGAGCGGCAACGACTGCGCCTCCACGAGAGGCTTGTGGGCGCACCCCAAGGTGACGGACGCGGCAAGGATGGCGACGAGGGGGCCGGTGAATCGCAGCAGCTTACGCATTAGGGTGAGGCTACGACGTGGCGCGTTGCGAAAACATTCAAAACGCGAGACTTTCGCAGCCGGTTCCCTCGTCACGGGTCTCGATTCGCAGTATTGGCTGCGCCATCGAGGGGCGACCCATTCGCCATCCACGCACGCTCGGTCGTACGCCATGTTCGAAGAATTCGGCATCAACGCAGGTCTCGTCGAAGAATTCCACGCGCGCTTTCTCCACAGCCCGGGTTCGGTTCCCGTGACGTGGCAGCGCTATTTTGGCGGCGAGAGTGCCGTCCAAGACGCCGGCCCGCGATCGTCGAACGGCGACGCAGGAATCATTCCTCCCGCGATCGGATCGTCGAGCGACGCGATGGACGGCGCTGCCGCTCCGGCGATGATCGAAGCTGCGGCGCTCCAAGGGCGCGTCTACCAGCTCGTGAACGCATACCGCGTGCGCGGCCATCTTTACGCGACCATCAACCCGCTCGAAGATCCCACCGCGGCGCGACGGGAACTGGCACTCGAAACCTTCGGTCTTGCCGACTCGGAACTCACGCGAACGTTCCCCACCGTGGGCATTCACGGCCTCGGTGAGCGCGCCACTCTCCGCGACATCGTGGCTCACCTTGAGGCCACCTACTGCGGCTCCATCGGCGTCGAGTTCACGCACATCGAAGACCCCGACGCACGCGGTTGGCTGCTTCGCGAAATGGAGTCGTCGCAGAACCGTTGCACGCTGTCGGTCGCCGACACGCTCGACGCGCTCACGAAGCTCACCGACGCGGAAATTTTCGAGCAGTTCATCCACAAGAACTACGTCGGAGCCAAGCGCTTCAGCCTTGAGGGCGGCGAGTCGATGATCGTTTTCATCGACCGCATCATCGAGCAGGCGGGCTCTCAAGGCGTGGCCGAAGTCGTCCTCGGCATGGCGCATCGCGGCCGTCTCAACGTGCTCGCGAACATCATGGGCAAGAACGTCCGCGAGATTTTCGCCGCGTTCGACGACAAGCAGCCCGAGCGTTTTATCGGCTCCGGCGACGTGAAGTACCACCTCGGCTACTCGAGCGATCGCAAGACGAGCTCGGGGCAGAACGTGCACCTTTCGCTGTGTTTCAACCCGAGCCATCTCGAGTTCGTGAACCCTGTCGTCGAAGGCCGCGCGCGCGCAAAGCAAGACCGCAAGAACAAGGGGCGTGGCACCGTCATGCCGCTCCTCATCCACGGCGACGCGGCGTTCATGGGCCAAGGAGTCGTTCCGGAAACGCTGAACCTCACGAACCTTGAAGGCTTCGCGACCGGCGGCACGGTGCACCTCGTCATCAACAACCAGATCGGCTTCACGACGAACTTCTGGGACTCGCGCTCGACGCGTTACTGCACGGACATCGCGCGCATGCTGAAGGTCCCGGTCTTTCACGTGAACGGTGAGGACCCGGAGGCCGTGATTCAAGTCACGCGTCTCGCGGTCGCGTACCGCCAGCGCTACGAACAAGACGTCGTGATCGACATGTATTGTTACCGTAAGTACGGTCACAACGAAGGCGACGAGCCGCGCTTCACGCAGCCGAAGATGTACGCGCTCATCGACAAGAAGCCGACGGTGCGCGAGATGTACGTGCGCCGCCTCGTCGCCATGGGCAAGGTCTCAAGGGAGCAGTGCGACGCCATCGTGGCCGAGCGTAAGGCGCTCCTTGACCAAGCCCTCGAAGAGACGCGCAAAGGCGACTTCAACAAGAAACCCTCTGCGATGGAGGGTCTCTGGAAGACGTACACCGGCGGCGCAAACAGCAGCATCGTCGAAAACGAAACCGGCGTTGACGAAGCGCTTCTCCACGAAATCGCCGTGCGCCTTGCGAAACTTCCCGAGGGCTTCAAAGCGAACCCGAAGGCCGCAAAGCTCCTCGAACTGCGCCGCGAGAAGGTTCTCCACGGCGACACGTTCGACTGGGGCACCGGTGAGCACCTCGCGCTCGCCACGCTACTCGTGCAGGGTGCACCTATTCGCCTGACCGGCCAAGACGTGCGCCGCGGCACCTTCACGCACCGTCACGCGGTGGTTTACGACTCCGAAAGCAACGCGCCGTACATGCCGCTGCGCAATCTCGCCGAGCAGCAGGCGCGCATCGACATCTTCGACAGCGCCCTCAGCGAGGCGGGAGTCCTCGGTTTCGAGTACGGCTACAGCCTCGACTACCCGGACGGCCTCACCATCTGGGAGGCGCAATTCGGCGACTTCGCCAACAGCGCGCAAGTCATCATCGACCAGTTCATCGTCTCCGCGGAAGACAAGTGGTCGCGCCTTTCGGGCCTCGTGATGCTCCTGCCCCATGGCTACGAAGGCCAAGGCCCCGAACACTCGTCGGCGCGCCTTGAGCGATTCTTGCAGCTCGCCGCGGAAGACAACATCCAGATCTGCCAGCCGACGACGCCCGCGCAGATGTTCCACTTGCTCCGACGCCAAGTGCTGCGGCCCATCCGCAAGCCACTCATCGTCATGACGCCGAAGAGCTTGCTTCGGCACCCGGAAGCGGTCTCCGTCACGGGCGACCTCACGAAGGGCCGATTCGAGCACGCCATCGTCGATTGCCCCGGCGATCGCGCGAAGGTCGAACGCGTCCTGCTCTGCTCGGGCAAGGTCTATTACGATCTGAAAGCGAAGCGCGGAGCCCTCGGAAAAGAGAACGAGGTTGCCATCGTGCGCTTCGAGCAGCTCTACCCGATCACCGGAACCATGCGCGACACGCTCGCCTCCTTCGGCGCCAAGGCGAAGTTCGTCTGGGTGCAGGACGAACCGAAAAACATGGGCGCATGGGGCTTCATCGCCGTGCGCTGGAGCGAGCTGGCCGGTGAGAGCATCGCAGCGCCTCGCTGTGCGGCCCGAGCCGAATCCGCGAGCCCGGCCACTGGAAGCCACGGCGCGCACCACATCGAGCACAAGATGCTCATGGACGAAGCCTTCGGCTGACCCCGTCATCGCTCGACCTCGCGCCATCGCGCATGCGACCTCTTGAGGCTCCGCATGCGCGATGCGTGTATTCAGCACCCGTCGCTTCGCGACCTCACGGCGATCGCGTCATCGTCAGGCGATTGGCAAACGAAGTCACCTTCACGCGCAAGCGTACGCCGCTCGCTACGTAGCCCTCGTCCGCAGCATCGAGCGCGTCGTCGTCCGCACAGCGAGCAAGCGCGCCTCCTTCGGCGGTGACTTGTGCAACGGCGCGCGCGTCGCCAAGGACCTCAAGGTCGAGGCCCTTCCATGGCACCGTTCCGGCCGTCGCAACGAACGTGCTCGTCGCCCCATCGTCCCAGCGCAACGAGCCACCGTCGTAGAGCGCGAACGATGCGGCCGCCCCGGGCACCACGCGCGCGTAGAGGCGACCCGGTTCGTTGGCGAACGAGTCGACGCTCGAGTCCGTCGCGGGCGCGAGCGTTTTCACAGTCGGACGAGCCATGGGCACGATGGACCCCGCCCGCTGAAAAAGCGGCAAAAGGTTCAGCGGTGCAGCCACGCGCGCCGCCTTCTCGTGAAAGACCCGCGTGTTCACATCGAGCCAACGACCCGATGGAAATACCACGTCACGTTCGCGTATGCCGCGGTGCAGAACCGGCGCGCCAAGAAGAACCCCGCCGATGAGCACCTCTTCTTCTTCCGCCGCGAGCGAAGCATCGACAAGGCCGAGCGGCGTCAGGGGCAGTGCTCCGCCATTCTTGTATTGTGCAAGGAGCGACCACCGGAACGGGTGCAGCCTCGTGAAGAGCGTCGTCGAAGCGCGCACGGACGCGAGCGTTTCTCCAGTGATTGCGTTCGCCACGTCGGGTTCCCACACGACGGTGCTCGCGCTGTTTCCAATCTGCATGGCGAAGAAAAGGCTACTCGCTTGCGCCCAACGTTCGAGGAGCTCACCGTCCGGCGGCGAGTGTCGGTAGCCGCCCGTGTCGGCCGCAAAAAACGGGAACCCGCTTGTGGCGAGACTGAGTCCCGCGCGAAACGAAGCCGGAAGACCGCCAACCGAAAGGTACGTTTCACCCGCGTTCGTGATGCGCTCGCCGTGCATGGCAAACGTGGCGTCGAGGTCGCCTGGCCACACGATGACCCCCTTCGCCTGATCTCCTGCGTACCCGCGCCGGACCAGCAAAAACCCGCCCTCCGCAGGCAGCGTCTCGCGGTACGTGCGGTGGTACAAGTCCGTGTATCCCGCATGCATCGTGCGCTCGTCGGAACCGTCCGCGAAGCGCCACTCGTTGCGCGCGAGCCCGAGTCCCGGAGCCACGTCTTCCGCGTAATCGAGCTTGTAACCCTCGAAGCCAAGCTCGCGGTACGCCTCAAGCTTGCCCTTCCAAAAGGTCCGAGCGGCCTCGTTCGTCAAGTCGATGGGCTTGCCCCATCGGTTGAGCAACACGCCGCTGACGGGCGGATAAAAACCTCGCTGCGTGGCCTCGTCGACGAGCGCGCTCGTCGCGGCGGCGTTCTCGTCGAGGTACGGCACGTGCCACAACGCCGTGCGCATTCCCAAGGCATTCGCTTTCGGCGAGATGCGCTCCGGGTTTGGAAACTGCGGCTTCGCGAAGTCGAAGCTGTTCACCTCGGTCGCGTACGGTCGGTCGATCCAGTAGCCCGACGCGGCGAGGTCGTTCGATCGGATGGCGTCAAGGTCGCTCTCGACCTGCGCTTGATTCGTATTTTCGTCGCGCCAAAACCACGGGCCCGTCGCCCACGGTGGCGGCAGCGTCGGTCGCCCCACGCGCTCGTTGAACCGCGCGAGAACATCGCTCGGACTTGCGCCGAGGTAAACGCGAACGGGTACGACGGCGCCCGGAGCAAAAGCGACGTCCACAATGACGCTCACAACGTCAGGCTTTTCCTTGGCAACGTCGATGCTCATCGGACGCTGTCCGTCGAAGAAAAGTCCATAGCCGCTCGGAGAGACGAGGAGCGGAACCGGCACGCGCGCCTCGTTGTCGGGGCCTTCGGTGGTGCTGTCGAGCTCAAGCTGCATGGCGCGAGCGACCGCGCGCTGGTTCACAACGTCGAGATGTTCGCCCAAGCCGTAGAGCGGTTCGCCCTCTGGGACGATGCTTGCAAAGCGCACGTAAGCGACGCGCGCGGCCCCGCCCACCACGCGAAGTTCGCCGGTGAACGCGCCCTGTCCGTCGGACGTAAGCGTCGCGGCGAGGCTCACGTCGTCGCCATACCGCAGCGTGACGGAGGCGCCTTCTCGGGTGATTTGCACGGGCGCACGCCATTCGAGAGACCCAGGCGGCTTCAAGAGCGGACTCGAACCCACGATCGCCCAAGGGTCGTAGTTCACCGTGCGTTTGACCTCGTCGACGAAGCCAAGCTCGATGCTCGAAAACGGAACGCGCACGCGGACCGGACCACGTACGAACGTGAAGCCATCGTCCGAAGCGGTCGCTTGCGCAGCACCCTCGCCAACGGTCGTGAACGCCGGAGGCGACGAAGACGCTGCGCACGACACGAGTCCGAGAGAGGCAACGAAGGGAGCGAGAAGTCGAATGGCGCGCACGGAGCCGAGCGTAACGGCAATCTCGCGACGACTCACCGACGAACAATCACGCGGACCGAGGCTCGGAGATCGGCGTCACGCAGCTTGGCGAAGCGTCGGCGCACGCAGCGAAACCGGAAGCACGTGCAGCCGCCCGCGCCGCGAACGACGCGCGACGATTGACGACGCGAGAGCGAAGCCTTCGAGGGTCAGGCGCGCTTCCGAGCCAACGAAACGCGCAAGGCCGCGACGTGAAAGGAGACGAACGGCCGCGACGACCTCGGAAGGGTCGAGGGCGGTCGCCGACACGAGCGCCTTGCCGGTGGTCGGGAGCTGGCGACGGGTGAGCGTGTGGAGAGCGGAGAGAACGAGTGCATGCGGTGCCATGGACGGGACCTTATGTTCAGTACTGAACACGAATCCAATTCATGGAGACGATTTTCACGTTGTGCTGATCATTGACTCGTTTTCGTGCGCAGTCGCCTCGCATGCACCTGAACAGGTGCGCCCTGTCAGCGAGCTGTTTCGACCCACGGTGACGGCTCGAGGCCCGTTTCACCGAACGCGAACCCGAGCTCGTCGACCATCTCTTCGGCGAGCTTCGTGGTCGGCTTCCCTGCCCCGTGGCCCGCGTTCTTCTCCACGCGCACGAGGACGGGTCGCTCTTTGTCCGTTTGCAGAAACTGGAGTCGCGCAGCCATTTTGCGCGCGTGCATCGGGTCCACGCGCGAGTCGCTCTCGGCGGTCGTGAAGAGCATCGACGGGTACCGCGCTGCTTTCGCCCGATGGTACGGCGAATACGCAGACAGCCACTTGAACTCGTCTTCCACCGTAGGATCGCCGTATTCCGGTATCCATAGCTTGGCGATTCGGAAGAGCGGGTATCGCACCATGTCCGTCAGCGGCACGAGCGAGAGCCCGACGCGAAAGAGCTCCGGAGCCTGGGAAACTGCTGTCGCCACGAGAAGTCCGCCGTTTGACCCGCCCATCGCGATGAGATGTTCCGCATCGGTCGTGCCATCGCCTTCAAGAGCGCGCGCGCACGCCAAGTAGTCATCGAAGACGTTCTGCTTCTGACCGCGCATGCCCGCCTGGTGCCACGCCTCGCCGAACTCGCTACCGCCGCGCAAGATAGCCTGCGCCCATACGCCACCGGAGAGCGCGACCGCCAGCGCCCGAGCCGAGAAACCGGGCGGGACCGGCACGTTGAAGCCGCCGTAGCCGTAAAGGACTGTCGTGTGCGGCCCGGGCGGAAGGTCCTTCCGGCGCACGATAAAAAGCGGAATCTCGGTGCCGTCTTTCGACGTGATGACGCGCTTTTCCGTGATGATTTCCGGGAGTTCCCGCGTCAGCTCCACGCCTTGCCAACGGGCCGCGACTCCTGTCTTCGCGTCGACTCGGTAGACGGCCGGCGCCTGGCCGAAGGATGAAAAGTGCAGAATACCCGTATCGGCGGCGTCGCTTGCGCCAAGCGTTGCGGTACCAAACGTTGGGAGAGAAACCTCGCGCTCGCCCGAGCCGTCCTTCTCGACGATGCTCACCCGCGACGCAGCACCTTCGAATCGGTGAAGGACGAAGCGTGACCCGACACGGGTGACGGACGTGAGCGCCGACTTCCCTTCGGGCACGACGACGCGAGCCTTCTCAAGATTGGGCTTCGCGTAGTCAACAGCCAGCAATTTTCCGTTCGGTGCACCATCGTTCGTTCGAAGATAAAGCGCGTCGTCGCCGAGGACCGGCACGTAGATGGTCTCCTTGCCCGCAGCGACGGGAACAAAGTTTCTCGGCTTCGCTTTGCGATCGGCCAGGTACACCTCGGAGCGTTGCCAACCCATGTGCACGGTCACGACGACATAACGCCCGTCGGGGCTTACCTCGACGCTGGGGCTATCGGTCTTCTCGCGCCCATCGCCAAACACCAAGGCGTCGGCGGCGCCGTCGTTGCCCAGTCGGTGCTCGTAGACTTTGCGAAAGTACTTCTCGTCGCCGGAGCCCACGGTGCCCGGGACGGGGTAGCGCGTGTAGTAAAAACCCGTCTCATCAGGGAGCCAAGCCACTGCCGCATGACGCGTGTACGGGATCTTTTCGCCGCCCTCGGTCACGTGCCCCTTCGCGTCGATGCGTGCAAGATGCAACACCGAATCTTCGCTGCCGTTCTCGCTGAGCCCAAACGCGACGACATTCCCCTTCGGAGACGCCGCCCACCAGTCGAGCGACGTGGTCCCTTCCGCTGAGAGGCCATTCACATCGACGACCGGGAGGTCCTTCCCGTCGAACCCGTCGCG
>CAIQDA010000310.1 GCA_903870415.1 uncultured delta proteobacterium | reverse complement strand
CGTAGGTTCAAATCCTGCCCGCGCAACTCGACCCAAGAAAGCCTGCTCAGCAATGAGTGGGTTTTTTTGTATTTGAATCGATAAAAAGCTCTTCGCGAGGCGCTAGCGCTTCCGCCTGGACGCGGCGCACGGAGCACGGTCACATCGGGTGCAATGCGCATCATCTTCGCGTTTGCGGCCATGGCGATCCTCGGGGTCACCGGCTGCCACGCGATCGCGGAAACGCCTGGGGCGCAACGCCCGCACGCGGGAGGCGCCGTTTCGCACTTGGTCATCGACTCGGGGTCGTCGGGCACGCGCTTCTGCCTCTTCGACACCGTGCCCAACGCGGAGAGCGGGACCTGCTTCGTCGGGGCCTCGAAGGCCATTTGCGGGAAAACGGAAGGCGGCCTCGCGCAACTCGCGCTTGGAGCGCCGCCGAGCCAGGTTTCCGCCATCATCACGCCGAAGCTCGAAGCTGCGTGGTCCGCCCTCGAGGTGGCGGTGCGAAACTCCGGACGCGATCCGTCGATGCTCGCGAACGTGAGCCGAGCGGCGGCGCTGGGCACCGGAGGCTACCGCGACGCCTCGACCGGAGAGCCCGAAGCAAAGCCCGAGTGGGCCGCGGTCTGGACGACGATCGACGGATTTCTTCGCACAAAAGGCATCCGCATCGTGGTCACGAAGGCCATCACGGGCGCGGAAGAAGGCAAGCTCGCGTGGGCTGGGGTCCGTGAGTTCACGGGAGAAACGGCCCCGTTCGCCATCGTCGATATCGGCGGCTCCACGACCGAGCTCGCGTCGGGCACCTCGGGCGAACGCGACGATGAACGCCAAGCGATCTCCGTGAAGGCAGGCCAAAGCGTCACGTTTGCTGCGCTTGAGAAGGAACCTGATTTTTCCGTTTGCTACGCGCCAACCGACGTCGCGCAACAAAACTCCGTGCAATGCACAGCTTTCATTCGCCAACGCGCCTTCGCCATCAGCGTCCTCGCGGGATTCGCGAAGGGCATTTCGCCCCGAACCCTCTACGGCGTCGGGGCTTCGTGGACGGGAACGCTGACGGAGTTTCCGAACGCTCCGCCGTGGCTGCCCAAGGTGACGGCGGACGTGCGACCGCGCATGACCCTCGACAACCTGCGCGCGCTGGCCGCACGGGTGTGCACGCTTTCGAATCACGATCTCGCCGCGTTCGCACCGAAGGCCTTCGCGGTTCGACATGCGTCGGGCCGCGCGTGTTTTGCCCTCGCGTTCGAAATCGCCGTCATCGAGAGCCTCGGAGCCCTTCCCGCCCACGAGGAAATCGCCTCAGGCGGAGACGACCAGTGGGCCCGTGGTGCCGCCGTGTCAGGCGCGTACTTCGCCGACTGCAAGGCGCCGAAGCCGAACGCCACGCGGTAAACGGGTGGATTCCGGCTGTGCGTCGTAAACCCTGAATGACCTGACGTACTGTCACGGTTATACGGCATACGTCCATCGACCTCACGACGGCCGTACGCGAAGTATCCGTTTTTCATCACGCCAACGAGGTTCGAATCGTCGTTTGTGATGGCGGCAGGTTCCGTATGGTCATGGTATGCGCCATCGTTGACCTTTTCCGGATGACCCGTGCACCGATCGAACGAACCGACCGCCATGGAGAGGGCGGCGCGACCGTGCCGCAACGAAAACCGCGGACGGAATCTCCTGGTCCGTCGACGGGGCCCTCGTTATCTTCCAGGCGTGCGCACGCGCGACCCGCTCCCCCACCTCGATTACGATGCGTTTGCTCGCGACCTCGACGCCATTCGCGCGGAAGCCGTGGCGTCCATCGGCCCTGACGACCTCACGCACCTGAAAAAATTGGAGCGCTGGGGCCGCGCATGCGAAGCGTTTGGGTACGCAACGGCGTGGGTGGCACCAAACCCCGTCTCCGCGGTCGCCATCGCCCTTGGCAGCACCGCGCGCTGGACCATTGTCACGCATCACGTGACCCACGGCGGCATGGACCGCGTGCCGGGCGCGCCGCTCCGTTACACGAGCAAAGGCTTTGCAAAAGGCCAGCGAAGGCTCCTCGATTGGTTCGATTGGATTCACCCGGACGCGTGGCACTACGAGCACAACGTTCTGCACCATTACCGAACGAACGAGGCGGCGGACCCGGACCTCGTGGAACAAAACTTCGCGGGCCTCGAAGGCGCTTCGCCAGCGGTTCGTTACGCGGCAGCAGCGTTCTTCGCGCTCACGTGGAAGTGGTCGTATTACGCGCCCAATACGTGGCAAGTCCTTCGCCGAGCCGAACGGGAAAAAGCCGCGGGCCGACCTGTTTCTGTCGACGGCATCGCGAACCCTGAGCCTCTTCTCGACGCGTTCGATCCTCGGTCGCCCGAGGGGCGAAGCTTCTGGCGCGCGTGCCTTTTGCCTTATGGGCTCACGCGCTTCGTCGCGCTTCCCGCGGCTTTTCTGCCTCTAGGACCCTGGGCGGCGTTCAGCGTTTGGGCCAATTCAGTTGGCGCGGAATTCGTGGCCAACCTGCATAGCTTTCTCGTCATCACGCCCAACCACGCGGGCGACGACATGCACCGCTTTGACCGAAAGGTCAGCGACCGCGCCGAGTTCTACGTGCGGCAGGTCCTCGGAAGCGTGAACTTTTCCACGGGCGGAGACCTGCGCGACTTTCTCCACGGCTTTTTGAATTACCAAATTGAGCACCACCTGTGGCCCGACCTCCCGCCAGCGGTCTACCAGCGCATTCAGCCAAAAGTAAAAGCCACCTGCGAGCGCCACGGCGTGCCCTATGTGCAAGAACCCTTGTACAAACGCGTACGGCAGCTCCTGGGCGTCATGGTCGGAACACGAAAGATGCTGCGCAGCGAGACGCGCTCGCGCAACGATCGACGCGGCGAGAGGCCCCAGGAACACGTATCCGCTGAGTGAATGGCGTCGAAGCGGTACGTGCTGCCCGCCTTCCATGCGTAGGAAAGGTCCGCGCCGGAGGCCGGAGCGACGAGGAACGTGGCACCGAGGAACGCAAGCGTACGCGCGCGGTTCAATCGGGAAGCTTCAGCCGAACTGCACCGCACTCAACCGAAGGCCCGCAAAGGTTCCGTTGTAAGGTACACGCGCTTCGTCAGCCCCGGCCGCTCCCGCCACGACCATCAGCGGCACGAGATGCTCTTCGCGTGGGTGAACGGCTCGCGCAAAAGGGGCCTTCTGCCACGAACCGAGCAGCTCTTCGCGAAGCGCTTGAGGCCTTGTCACGGCGTCCTTCAACCAGGCGTCAAACGCTTCGGCCTGCGGCTCCGCGCCACGCTGAAAGAACGCTCGAAGGTTATGAAAACTCATGCCGCTTCCCACGATGAGCACGCCCTCATCGCGAAGCGGTGCAAGCGCTCGACCCATGGCCAAGTGCGCGTGCGCGTCGAGCCCTTCGAGGAGCGAGAGCTGGAGGACGGGGATCGACGGTTCGGGAAACGCAACTTTGAGCGGAACGAACGTCCCGTGATCGAAGCCGCGCTCGTCGTTGCGCGCCGTGGGGAAGCCTGCATGATGCAACAATTCTTCGACCCGAGGCGCAAGCTCCGGAGCCCCGGGGGCAGGCCACGTGAGCTCGTAGGATTCCTTGGGAAACCCGTAGTAATCGAAGAGCAGCGGCGGCGAAGGGTGCGTCATGAGCGTGGGCACTCGCTCTTCCCAATGCGCCGAAACGACGAGAATGGCCGCGAGCGGCGTCGGAGAAATACGCGCAAGCGACCGCAAGTAGTCGAGCAGCTCCGCAGCCTCAGCCTTCGTCCCAAAACCAAGTTCGACGAAGGGCCATGGCCCGCCGCCATGGGGAATGAAGACCGTCGGCATTCGATTCATCGGAACTCCAAAGTCATGCGCCAAAGGCCTGCGAGCTTCGGCCCTCGTGAGCCACGGCCTCAACCAATTCGAATCAGCTCGCTCGGCGATTCAGGCTCGGGGTTTCGCGATTCGGGACCCTCGTCGCGCAGCGCCCCGCGTTGCTCGTGAAACGCGAGGAATGCCTGAAGAACCGCATCCGGAGACTCCACGTGTGGGTAGTGCCCGATGCCCGCAAGGCGCACCACGTCCGCGTTCGGAACCTGCGCCGCGTAGTGGTCGGCGAGGTGACCGCCCGAAACCGGGTCCGCCGTCCCGTTGATCAAACGCGCAGGCACCGGAGACTCGACCACGGCCTTCTCCCAACGCGCGCGCTCAAGCTGCCGCTCGGCCATGTAGCCAATGAGTTTGGGCAACACGACCTTCCCGTTGTCTTGGCAAAGAAGCCACCAACCGTCGGCGAGCCATGACGGACTCGGTGGCGTGCTCTTGCCGAAAACGTCGCGCATTCCCTTGCCGAACGTGCGCTCGGAGGTGAAGCGCGCGACGAACTTTCCAAATCGCCCCGCGAGAAGTCGCTGCACGAGGAGAGGCCGATGAAGGTCCGGAAAGAGACCCCCATTCAAGTAACATACGCTGTCTATACGAAGGACGCCTTCCGTATCGGCTGCGGCTTCCTGCATCCGCGCGATGAGCTCTTGCGCGACGGAGGCGCCGTAGTCGTGAGCGAAGAGATTCGCGGACTTGATTCCGAGCTTCCGTGCGAGCGCGCCGAGGAGCAGGGCCTGATCTTTGACCGTGTAGGGGTAATTAGGCGCCTTTTCCGAGAGTCCGAAGCCGATGAGGTCGCAGGCCACGACCCGAAAGCGCTCAACGAGAGCGGGCCACAACGCGTCGAAGTCGAACGTTGAACTCGGAAAACCGTGAAGCAACAGGAGCACCGGACCGTGTCCGCGATCCCGATAAAAGATGCGATGGCCGCGGTACAAAAAGAACGAGCCACCTTTTCGCCAAGCATCGAGCTCCGCACTCACGCGGAGCGCTCCGCCGCGAGCAGCGTTTTCAACTCGCCGGAATCGATGAGCTTCACGAGGTCGTCCGCTCCGCCCACCAGAACGCCGTTTACGAAGATCATCGGAAACGTCGGCCAGCCGGTCCACATCTTGAGCGCGTTGCGTCGGCGCCACTCTCCCAAATACGAGCCGAATTCGAGATACGTGTATTTTACACCCGCAGCATCAAGCGCCTTGCGAGCACGTTTCGGTGCGGGGTTCTGCGCCATGCCGACGACGACGACCGCGTTTGCCGCGACGGCGCCCTGCACTTCTTCAACGATTTCGCGATTCAGCCCTGACACGCGTTCGCGAATGGCGGGGTGAACGAAGTCTTCGGAAAGCGTCGCGCGTGGCATGGGGCGGAGGTTAGGAGCGCGAGCGACCGAGGTCGAGCCTTCGGTCCACTTCCTTGCGCATGACCATGACGGCGGGGACGCAAAACCCGACGTGAGCCCGCGCGCGCGGCAACTGAACCGTCGAATCATGCACCGGCGTCGAGCTCCGCGAGGCACCGCAGGCTCTCGCCCTCGCTGCCTCCGTAGGGCGCACGCACCCACGCGGCGACGATCTCTTTCGCGACGGCGGCGCTCGTGAGCCGCAACGATATCGCCAGCACATTCGCATCGTTCCAGCGTCGCGCACCCTCGGCCGTTGCCGCGTCGACGCACAACGCCGCGCGCACGCCGGAGACCTTGTTCGCCGCGATGCTCACGCCCGTTCCTGTCCAGCAACACACGACCCCGAATGCCGCATCGCCACGCGCGACGCGCTCCGCAACCGCGCGTGCGCACGGACCCCAGACTCCGATCGGCATCCGCTCCACCCGATGACCGTGGGCCTCGAGTTCCTCGGCGATGGTGTCGAAAACCGGATGACTCTCGTCGGAACCGATGACAACGACGTCGTTCACTTCTTTCCCGCGCGAGCCTTTTCCGCAACGGCCACCCGCGTGGCGACGCCATCGACGCCCTGCCCGCACGCATCGCGAAGCTCTTCATCGACCGCCCCTTGGGGAGCCGGCACGTCGAGGCCAAGAAGCATGTCGCACGCGAGCGCCGTGTGGGTCGCGTCAACGCTCTTGAGCGTCCAGATCAGGTGAAACTGCGAGAAGTTACCGGTCAGGAGCTTGCCTTCGAGCACCTCCACATCGCCGCCACCTTCGTCGCTGCTCTCGACCGCATGCGCCGCCATGAAGCGCGTGACGCCCCAGAGCACGATGCCGCCGATTTTCAACGGCACTTGCACGTAGAGGTCCGTCTCCGGCGCCTTCTTACGAACGACGCGCGCGGTGTTGAACTTCGATGGAACGAGTTCCTTGTAGTGTGCAAACGATGAAACCTGCGCGAGCACCGAAGCGATCGGCGCGTCGATGAGCGCCACCGCGTGACCGTAGCGTTCGCGCTGGCCGGGCATGACCCAGTTCGAACGAACCGCGGGGGAGCCGTCCTTGAGCCCGTCGACTTCGAAGGGGCGCGGCACGAAAACAGCGGTCGCCACGGGCTTCATGGCCGCGAGATCGGCGAGCTTGGGAATCGAGCCCGCGTCGGCGGCAGGGGCCGGCGAGGCGACGACGAGCGAGGAGAGAAGAATCGTGGCGAAAACGATGGGGCGCATAGGGACTCCAAGAATCTCAACATAGACGCCCCGCCGCGGCCCAGCATTCAGCGGTTTCCTGTCACCGAACGGGCGACATGAACTCGCCGCGGGCT
>CAIQDA010000309.1 GCA_903870415.1 uncultured delta proteobacterium | reverse complement strand
CGAACGGGAACCGCCAATCCGAGCACAACACATACGTCGTCTGACGTTCGTGTGACGGCGTATGCACTGTAATAATCGACGACGCCGATGGGGCTGTCCCCGGTTGCGTAGACCCTTCGAGCGAACGCCGGTCGTCCCGCAAGCGTGAGACTCGTCTCCGCCGCCCCGCTCAACTTTAGCGAGAACGCTTCGATGAACGGCTTTGCCCATTCGTCGAAAGCCGCAATGCACGCGCGGTCTCCCTCGCCCTTCAGCGGCTCGATGAGCGTGACGCCCGCGACACCGTGATGGTCCTGACCGAAGCGAAAACCCGTGTAAGCGTCGAAGCCCCAAAACGTGACCCGCCTCCAATGCGCGCCCGCCGGAAGCGACATGCGCACGCGACCGTCTGCACTCTGCACGGTTCCGATCGGAAATCGCACGAGCGCTTCGAGGGCTTGCGCGTGTTGAAGGCCGCCGGCGCTCCCTCGCGAGGAACCTCCGTCATCGGGCGGGTCTGCGGCGTCCACGAGCGCGTTCGCTGGAACCATCGTCGATTCGCGCTGACACCCGAGTGCCGCAGCCGCCGCGAACGCGGCCAAGAGGAGGCGCTTCATGACGCCGACGCGTAGCGCAAAGACCTGCATTTCTTCCAGCCAAAGGAGTCACCCCCTCTTTTCCCCTCCCGCACCACGACACTTTCGACCCTTTGCGCTAGGGCGATCGCAACTTGCGTTCGCTTCTATCGGACGCGCGATCGGTGAACATCATGTCGAACGAAGCAACTACCGCGACGACACTGACGAAGAACGCGAATCTCCTCGCCTGGGTGAAGGAGATCGCGACCCTCACGAAGCCCGACCAAGTGGTCTGGTGCGACGGCTCCGAGGACGAGAAGCGCCGCCTCACGGCACTCGCGGTTTCGGACGGGACGCTCATCCCGCTGAACCAGGAAAAGTGGCCGAACTGCTACTACCACCGCTCGAATCCGAACGACGTGGCGCGCGTCGAGCAGCTCACCTTCATCTGCACGCCAAAGAAGGAAGAGGTCGGCCCGCTCAACAACTGGATGCCGCCGGCCGACGCGTACGCGAAGCTCGGTGCCATGTTCGACGGCTCCATGACGGGCCGCACGATGTACGTGGTGCCCTACTGCATGGGCCCCATCGGATCGCCGCTCAGCAAGATCGGCATCGAGCTCACCGACAGCGTGTATGTTGCACTCAACATGCGCATCATGACGCGCATGGGCAAGCCCGCCCTCGACATGCTCGGCGAGTCGAACGACTTCAACCGCGGCCTGCACTCGACCCTCGACTGCAACCCGGACCGTCGCTTCATCTGCCATTTTCCCTACGACAACACGATCTGGTCGGTGGGCTCGGGCTACGGCGGCAACGTCCTCCTCGGCAAGAAGTGCCTCGCGCTTCGCATCGGCAGCTTCCTTGGCAAGCAAGAAGGCTGGCTCGCGGAGCACATGCTCATCCTCGGCGTCGAATCGCCTGAAGGCGAAACCACGTACGTTGCAGCGGCGTTCCCAAGCGCCTGCGGCAAGACGAACTTCGCGATGATGATTCCGCCGAAGCGCTTCAACGGCTGGAAGATCTGGACCGTCGGCGACGACATCTCGTGGATGCGCGTCGGCCCCGACGGCAAGCTCTACGCCATCAACCCCGAGGCCGGTTATTTCGGTGTCGCGCCGGGCACGAGCAACGCCTCAAACCCGAACGCGATGAAGACGGTCATGAAGGACACGCTCTTCACGAACGTCGCCCTCACCAAAGACGGCGGCGTCTGGTGGGAAGGCATGGACGGCGAGGTCCCCGACGAGCTCACCGACTGGCAAGGTCGCCCCTGGAAGAAGGGCTCCACGGAAAAGGCCGCTCACCCGAACGCGCGCTTCACCGCACCGGCCGCGAACAACCCCGCGCTCAGCTTCCAAGCCGATGACCCGCGTGGCGTTCCTATCAGCGCGATCATATTCGGCGGTCGCCGCGCCACCACCGTGCCGCTCGTCATGCAGTCGTTCAGCTGGCTCCACGGCGTCTTCTTCGGCGCAACCCTCGGCAGCGAAACAACCGCCGCCGCGGTGGGTCAGGTCGGCATCGTTCGCCGCGACCCCATGGCGATGTTGCCCTTCCACGGGTACGACATGGGCAGCTACCTCGGCCACTGGCTCGAGATGCAGCACAGCATCCCGTTCCCGCCGAAAATCTTCATGGTCAACTGGTTCCGCCAGGACGAAAACGGCAAGTTCCTCTGGCCGGGCTTCGGCGACAACATGCGCGTCCTGAAGTGGATCGTCGACCGCGCGCGCGGCAAAGTCGGCGCCCAGGAAACGCTCCTCGGCTGGGTTCCAAAGGACGACGACCTCGACCTCACGGGCCTCGACATCTCCGACGAGCAACTCGCCAAGGCCACGCGCATCGACCTCGGCGAATGGGACCGTGAGCTTTCGTCGAGCCTCGAATTCTTCGAGAAACTCGGCGCCACGGTGCCCGAGCCGCTCGTCCTTCAAGCCAAGATTCTCCTCGCCCGCGTGAAGCAAGCGACGGCGGTCAAGCACTGACGCATACGCGGATTATACGTCGCTAATACGCGCGCTCCGAGGCTCTCGGGGTGCGCGTTTTTGTTTTCGGGAAGACGCGGCAACGGGTCGGCGTGCGACGTTGAAGGGGGAGGTTTTACGGGGCGGGAGGCGCGTCGCTGGGCCGACCGGTGGTGCCTGCGCCGGGCGTCGGCTCCGCTCCGTCGCCTCGGGACACGACTCGGCTCTTGCCCACGCTTGCCCCTCCTCCGCCGCGCGGGATGGTTCGCCCGAGGCTCCTCCGCTCCGCGCCACCCAGCACAGTCACCACCTCCTCGACCCGCTTTGCTTGGATTTCTTTTGGCGGGAGGGAGAGAGGGGGAGGTGAGAGAGATTGGGGGAAGAGCAGGAGAGTTGGGGGATTGGGATTGGGGAAAGAGTCGGAGATTTGGGGGAT
>CAIQDA010000308.1 GCA_903870415.1 uncultured delta proteobacterium | reverse complement strand
GGCCAAACGCGCGTCAGCGACGGGCTGAGGGCCTCTACGCCTCATCGTGCACGGCAACGGTCCACGCGACCGTGAAAGCTGTCACGCACGCCAGCAGCACGAGCCACGGAGCCGCAAGAGTCCCCAAGCCCATGAGCCCTGGATGCGGCACCGCGTCGAGGGCCGCAAGCAAGTCGACGGTCGTCGGGTCGTAAACGCCGCGCTCAAGAAAAACCCTCGTGAAGATTGCCCAGGACGCAAGCACCGGAAGCATGCATCCTGCACCCATGACCACGAGACGCTTGGCGGTTGTGGTCGCACCGTCCGACCAAGCGAGCAAAGTGTCGGCGGCGTAGATCGCGAGCAAGGGCTCAACAGCCGCGGTGAAACGCACGTTCTTGGGGAGTCCGGCTGCAACGACGAGCGCCACGGTCGCGAAGGTCGCAGCAACTCGCCATCCGGCCGACGTTCGAAGACGCGACGACTCACCTAGACCTGCGGCCGCAAGCCCCACGGTGCACGGAACGAGCAGGAAAAGATCGACGATCACGCGGTGTGGAGGCCCCGCCATGAACGCGCGCGCGTAAGGAGTCTCCGCGCTTGCCGCCGCCAGTCCCAGCAGCTCAACCCCTTGTTCGAGCGAGCCGCCAAGGAAAAAAAAACCGAGCACCGCTACCGCGGGAGGCACGAGCACAAGGAAGACGCGAGGGGCCCACGACCCGCGACGGTGAAGCGCGTCCACGACCACGAGCGCGATGAAGGAGAGGTAGAGCAGCGCCGAGGTCTCCTTCAGCGCGAGAAAGCCAGAAGCCGACGCCACGAAGAGCCCTGCGGACGCAAGGGTTTTTCCAGCCGAAAACCGCAAGTCGCGCTCAACGTACGTGAACGCGAGCAGCGTCAATGCGCACGACGCCACGACGACTTCGTCTTGCAGCGCACGTCGACCAAGCGCGAGTTGCAGCGGCGAGACGGCGACGAAAAGAGCGGCCACAACGCCGTGACGCACGCTCGCCATGCGTGCCCCAAGCGCCGCCGTTGCCCCGACCGTGACGACCCCCGCCGCAGTCGAGAGACCTGCAAGCGCGGCGAACGAAACCGACCCGTGTAGCTTACATGCAAGTGCCGCGAGGATGACGTGCGCATAGCGGAGCGGCGACGGGTACTCATGAAGCCAGGTCTTTTGCAGGTGTTCCGCCACGAGGGCCGGGTACGCTCCAAGGCCGCCGTCGACGATGGTTCCCGCCATGGCGAGGTAGCGCGCCTCGTCCGCCGGATAGAACGCCACGCCCTCGCGCACGAGAAGGCGAACCGCCGCGCCGAGGATGACGACCGCGACAAGCCCGGCTTGCGTGAAGCGCCCAACGGACGCGTTTCGTTCAGACGACTCGACGATCTCGCGCATGGGGCGCCGACGTTAGCAGTCCTCGACGGAAGGCGTCGCCGGTGCCTTCAGGCCCGCGCGCGCACCACGTAAACGTCGCAGGGAGCATTCTCCACGACCCGCGCTGCCGTCGTTCCAAGTAGGCGCTCAAGGGCTCCGTACCCATGCGAGCCCACGACGAGGAGCTGCGCGTCCGCTTTTCTTGCGAACTCACAAATGCCACTGACCGGCGCCGCCAGGATCGCATGGGGCTCCGCGTCGGTATGTGCATGATACAAGAGAACGCGCAGGTCCCTTGCTGCATCGCTCAGAACGTCGTCACGCACCTGAGCCGGCGTCTTCTCCGCGAGCGATTCGTGCGCCTCACCTTCGATGCTCACGGCGCGAACCACGTGGGCTTTCGCCCCAAGGGCCTTCGCGAGTTCAAGCCCTCGCTCGAGGACGCCCGCGGCGCGAGGAGAACCGTCGAGAGCAATGACAACAGGGCGTTCGAGGGCGTTCATGGCGACGCTCGAAGCATCGTTCGTCTTGGCAGCGACCACAAGGGGCGAACGAGCGTTTCCTGGATAGACGCAGCGGTTGCCGCGCTCGTGCGCCCTTTGCGCCGCGTCCGACGAAGCAATCACACGCGTGAGCCGCTCACGCGACGAGGCCCCTTCGGCCCTTGCGCAACGGTCGGCGTTGCGATGAAGAGCGGGAGCGCGCCATGAGTGAACCCGCCTTTCCTTCCCTTCCCGGCCTCGCCTTCGAATCGTCTCT
>CAIQDA010000307.1 GCA_903870415.1 uncultured delta proteobacterium | reverse complement strand
CTCCGAAGCGGCGAGGAGCGCATCGCAAAGTTTTGCCCCCGCTCGCCGAAGCGCGAGCGAGGCCCCGCCGATGGGCGTCGATACTCGGCGAAGCGAGGTATCGGTTTCTCCCCCTGCACCCGATGCGACGAATGCGACGAATGCGGCGAATGCGGCGAATGACAGCGGGTGGGCACGTCGGCACGGCATTGCAGCTGGGCTTGGCGCCATCGCGCTGTTTCTCGCCCTTGGACTCGTTGTGCGGTCGCGTGGAGGCGTGATGCGTCAGGAGTCCCGCGCGGAGGTGGCGACTCGGTCGACCCCCGTCGAGTGCACGACGAACCTTGGATGCGTCACAAGTCACAGTGGAAAACCGTGGCGTTGCGATTCGACGGTGGGCGTTTGTCGCCCGATTGAAAGCACGCATTGCGCAGCGATGGTCGATGTCGACGACGTCGCTTCCGAGCGAATTGTCTGGTTCGGCTTGATGATGCCGTTGACCGGCGGTGACGCCAAAGCGTTTGGTCGCAACGAACGAAACGCCTTTGAACTGGCTCGGCGCGAGGTTGCGCAGGTCATTGGGCCCGAGGCTCGATCGCCCGGGTCGCAACTTCCGACGTTTGGAATCGTGGCGTGCGACGACAGCTCCGACGCGAAAGCGTCCGCGAAACACCTCGTTGACAATGTCCACGCAGCAGCCGTAGTCGGATTCGGAAAGAGCGCCGAGATGCTCGAGTTCGCCCCCACTATCTTTAGTCCGGCGGGCGCAATCGCGCTGAGTTCGTCGAACCTCAATCCGCTCATCGGCCGAATGGCGGTGCCGAAGGGGCAGCCGCGAATGACATTCCGGACCATCTATAGTCTCGCGAGCGCCGTGCCCGCACTGGGAAGCCTCCTCTCCCAGGAAGTTGAGTCGCGCGCTCGCAAGGAACTGCGTGTCCCCGCGAAGTCATTGCTGAAAATGGCGTTCTTGCGCTCAGACTCACCCGCGGACCAGGCCCTAAGCGACAGCTTGTATGAAGTTTTTCGCCTAAACGGTCGTTCGCTCTTTGAAAACGATAAGGCTTACCGCGAACTCGTTTGCGCAGGAGCATGCAGCGACAAGTCAGCGGTGATCGAGAAACTCAAAGACTTCGCCCCTGACATTCTCTTCAGCACGATGCCCGCTGCGGAAGACGCGTACCGCGCCCTCATGCCTTCGTGGAAAAAGTCAAAGAAAATACCGTTCTTCATGACGCCTCTCGTCATGCCGCCGTGGATGATCAGCCTGTCGGGTACCGATCCCATGATGCGCCATCGCGCGTTTGCCGTGAGCTCCGCAAACAAGACAGACGAAAATTCGCGGTTTACGAATCTATATAACGCTACGTTCCCGCCCGAGACGACGGACGCGAACCCGGTCACCTTGGGTTCGTCGCCGAACACGACGTACGATGCGTTTTACGCGTTGGCGCTCGCCGCGCTCGCGTCCAAGGACGCTCACCCAACCGGTCCCACCATCTCAAATAGCCTGTCGCTCCTAGCGCCCGAAGG
>CAIQDA010000306.1 GCA_903870415.1 uncultured delta proteobacterium | reverse complement strand
GCCGTGAGCGTCTCGAGGTCGCGTCCCGAACGACGCCCATCGCGCCGATCTCGTTGCCCCAGCTCGTTGCCGTGAAGCCCGCGACCACGCCTGCCTTTGCGCCTCCGTCGTACCTGGCTGGGTCGCCGCAACCCGGCGCCTATGCGCTCATCGTCGGAATCGAGCGCTACCGCGATGCTCCCGCGGCCACCGGCGCGGGTATCGACGCACAGCGCTACGCCGCGCTCGCCACGCGCACTCTTGGAATTCCCGCCTCGCACGTGCGCAGCCTTCGTGACGACCACGCCACCGGCGGCGACATCGACAAGGAGCTCTCCTGGCTCACGTCGAACGTCCCGGCCCGGGGCCGCATCTACTTTTTCTACAGCGGCCATGGCGCCCCCGACGCGTCGACCGGGGCGTCGTTCCTCGTGCCGTACGACGGCGATCCGAAGGCACTCGAGCCCACGGCGATTGCGATGCCGAAGCTGCTTGAGCGCCTCAACCAGTCGCGCGCCTCCGAAGTCTTCGCGGTCGTTGACTCGTGTTTTTCCGGGGCGGGTGGCCGCTCGCTTCTCCCCGCAGGAATGCGTCCGCTCGTCGCCGTGCGCACCGTGAGGCCGACGGCGAAGGTCGCCCTTTTCACCGCGTCGAGTGGCGCACAAACGAGCGGTCCCGCGCCGGGCGGCGACGGTGGACTCTTCTCCAAACTCGTCGCCGAAGGCCTCGGAACCGGTGGAGCGGACATGGACGGCGACGGCCTTGTGTCCATCGAAGAGCTGCGCGCATGGGTCACCCCCCGGGTGGAGCGCGAAGCCCGAAACGATCGCCGCGAGCAAGTTCCCTCGCTTTTGCTCGGCGACGGTCTCATGGAAGCCGGCGCAACACCGTTTGCCTTCGGCGTCGTTCGATGACGTCACGCGCGCGAGTGACGCGATCGTGAACGCGCCGTCCTGAAACAACAGGAGCTTCGCGCGAACGCTTCTCGCGCCGTTTGACTGAGCAAGGCGTATAGCTCGTGGAATGGCCAACCCGATCGTTCGCTTCGAGTCATCGCTGGGCACTTTCGACGTGGAAGTGCTCGTCGAAGAGATGCCGCTGACCGGCGGGAATTTCCTGCGCCTCGTGCGTGACGGATTCTACGACGGGCTCCACGTGCACCGGGTCATCGACGGATTCATGGTTCAGTTCGGCTGCCCGCACAGCCGCGACCCGAAGAGCCATCGCGCGGGAACCGGCGACAGCCCTTACGGCACCATCCGCGACGAGTTTCTTGCGACCGCGAAACTCACGAACGCGGCTGGAACCCTTTCGATGGCGAACGTCGGCGACCCGAACTCCGGATCGTGCCAGTTCTTCATGAACACCGTCGACAACAACTACCTCGACTGGTTCACGCCTGGACCCTCGCGCCACCCGGTGTTCGCGAAGATCATCCGCGGGTTCGACGTGCTCCAATCGATGGAAAAAGTCGCGACCGACAGCGACGACCGGCCGCGAAAGCCGTTGCAGGTCGTGCGCGCCGCGGAACTTACGCCCGCGCGCTGATCACCCCGCTCCGCATCGTGCGGCATCGTGCGTGGGGCCTCGAGGCCCCCGCGCGAGTCGGCGTGCCGTAAAACCGCGTTCGCTTCAGCCGGCGTGCGCGAGCTGAAACTCCGTTGCCGTCGCGATCCACGCACGGAGGAGCGACCCACGCGAGCAGTGCTGCGTCTTCGCGATGCGCTCGAGCTTGTCGTATTGCTCTGGTGAAAGACGCAACTCGATTCGCGCGGTCCACTTCGGAGATGGACCGGGCTTACGAGCCGCCTTGGAGCGTGGCTTGCGGCTTTTTCGTGTGGCAGGTACGGCGTTCATGAGTCCAATTGTGCATGCTAGAAAGTTTTGCGCAAGAATAACGCACATCCGCCGGACGATTCGCGTCGATGGACGTTCGGTGTTGCACGACAGACTCTCGAGTCGCCGGCAACACGCACGCTTTCGTCCATTCGCCGGCCATGAACGCGCGACCCTTGCGATTTTCGGCAGCATACGCCTTGACAAGGCGGGCCGAATTTCCTGTACCCGCGACGGACTCCCGGCATTTATCGTCCGCTATTCACTCGTGAAATCGATCGGTTCCGGCGCGAAGCGGCCGTTTTCATCCGTTGAGAATCGTCAACCCATTGCGTCGTCGGATGCCACGCCGCAAGCCCTACGCTTCGCGAGACGAGCCCCGCGGATGCCACTTGCGGAAGAACGAAAAGCGGGCCTCACCTCTGGCGCCCACGCGGACCTTCCGTCGCTTGCGGAGTTGCGCAGTGGAACGCGACGTGTGACCTCGGCAACCGCTCAGCCGGTCAAGGCGCGAATTCCGTGGACCGGGTCTGAGCCACGAAGGTCCGACAGCGAAAACGGCAAAAAAAAACGCACAGGCTTTGGGCCCATGCGCTTTCTTTTACCGCGACGCTTCAGGTCTCACGGAAGGGACCGAAGCCCCAAAATTCCATGAAACCGAGAGCGGGAGAAGGGATTCGAACCCTCGACGTCAACCTTGGCAAGGTTGCACTCTACCACTGAGTTACTCCCGCGGAAGGAGCGACGTTGTCTCATGGCGCCCCAAAGCCGTCAAGGACTTTTTGGTGCCGCTGAGGATTCTTTCCCCACGCATCGTTCCGCGAGGCGAACGAGGGACGCGCGCATCGCACGTGGGACGGGCCTTCCCAGCGCATCGAGGGCACCTCGCGCCGCTGCGACTCCGCCGGCGTCGTGCGCCAAGCAATTGCAAACAAGGCGACCACGGAGCATCGCGCGCGCGAGCGCTGGAGGCAACGCGGCATCGTCCACGGTCGCCGCCAGAGCAAGCGCACGCGGGCACTCGTCACGCAGGAAGAACTGCTGGGCGAGAAAGGCGGTGTGGAGGGGCGTCGTGTGCGGAGACGACCACGAAGCCAGCGTCGCGCCGAGAACGAAGGGGTCAACCGCCACGTCGGACCGCTGAGCGCCTTGCGTGAGGTAGGCAACGATCGCCGGCGGCGTCGTGTCGTCCGAGGAAAAGACCTCCTTCACCGCAAGCATCCGCAAGCGTGCGTCGTCGATGGATCGAAGCTCGACCTCGCGGAACCGGGCCGCTGCGACTTCTTGGTGACCCGCTCGCCACGCCAGATCGCCCGCCCGCACGAGCGCCTCGTCCCGCACGGTCGCGGACGCGCGTTCATTCGCAGCGAGCGCGACGTACGCAAGCTCCGCATCCGGCGCGGCCAGCAGCGACGCGTCGAGGAGCTGAAGTGCTGCGTTTTCAGGGTCCAATGCTCGCGCACGCTCGAGGGTGCGAGAGGCCTCGTTCATGCGATGGTCGCGCAAGCACGCGTCTGCTGTCGCGAGCGCGCCGTCCACCACGTGCGGGCAACGACGTGCGGCCAAGCCGGGCGCACCGAATCGCGCTTCCGCCACACGACGTCCCGCATCGGTGGGGACCGACTCCTTGAGCCACGCGTGAAACGAGAGCTCAAGGTCGCTCCAAGACCGGTTCACGAGCGCAGCAAGGTCGTCGCCGCCGTACCAGCGTTTGAGCACCTCGACCCCATGACGCTCGCGAACAAAGTCGACAAATGCTCCGGCGGCCGTGTAGCTTCGACTCGCATTTCCACTGAGAAAACGCAGGCCAAAAAGCTCGTCGAGCGGCGGCAAGAGACCTCGGTCCGCCATCGCCGACGTCCATTCACGCTCGGAGAGCGTTTCGTCGTGCGGCGCCGCTGAAACCGCCACGCCCTCGACGAGCCCCGGATTCGCGACGACGCCGCCCCATCGGCCTGCAATGCGCAGCGGCCCGCGACCGAACGTGCCCGCGATGACGTGCGCAAGCTCGTGGCCGAGGACCGGATGCGGGTACGCGGTGCCTTGGATGTAGACCTCACCACGCCAAGGCTTCGCCACGAGCGTATCGGCCGCGCCCACGAGTCGCGCCTTTTCTTCGCCATCGCGAAAGACGAAGACGTGAATATTTCCAGGAAATGGAGCCACAAAAAGGGCTTCGAGCTCGCGCCGTCGTTCCCCAGCATCACGCGCAACACGCGCCACGAGCTCGGGCTTGATCGCCGCCGATGCATGCACAATGCACCCCTCTACGGCGGCCTCTTGCGGAAGGTCCGACGCAAGCCCTGTCCGCGTGGTCCACGAACCGAGCACGGACCCGAGGGCTCCCACGCACCCGAGACTCGCAAGCGCGACGAGCGAGGCCGCGCGCGACGATCTGTGGTCACGCGGCGAAAGAAGCAGGCACGCGGCGGTGAACCAGAGGGCGACCGCGGCACGGTGCACGGCAAACGGCCCGTCGAGGCGCAGGACCGTGTCGTAGAGCGGACCTGCAAAATACCCTGCAAAGGCATCGAAGGCATGAACCGTCGGCGTCCCGTAGAAGATGCCAAGCGCGGCGACGAGGCTCCCGAGCGGGCCTCCTACGGCAAGCGCGAATGCCGCACGTGTCGAAACGATGCGTGCAGAATGCAACCCCCAAAGCGCCGACGCCGCGAGACCAAGACCAAGCGTGAGGACTTCGTACGCCACGTCGAGGAGCGGAGCGCAGGCCCCGAAGCGCGCCCACGGTGTGCATGCGCCTAGAAGTGCCGCACCGAAGACGCTCGACCAAAGGCCCAGTGCCGCAGCCGGTGACGCCCCTGCCCTTGCCTCGAACACGGCGAAGGCCGCCATCGGCGTTGGCAGGAGAATTCCAAGCACAAGCGCATGTTCGTAGCCAGGGCCGTGGACGAGAGGTGCCCAGGCCACCGCCGTGCTCACGAGGAGCGTCGCGAATGAAAACGCGCGACGCCCCCGGGTCACTCGCTCGCCTCGTCGAGGGCGACCGCGGCCTTCGGTGCAACCCAAGTCGGGTCGAGCACAAGGGGAAGAACCTCGTCGACGCGGCTCACGAGATGAATGCAGAGTGCATCACGGATCTCTTTTGGCACCTCGTCGAGGTCCGCCTTGTTTTGCATCGGCACGAGCACGTCTTTGATTCCGGCACGATGCGCGGCGAGGAGTTTCTCTTTGATTCCGCCCACGGGGAGTACCGCCCCGCGCAGGGTGATCTCACCGGTCATGGCCACGTCGCCCTTCAGCGGGCATCCGAGCATGAGCGACGTGATCGCGGAGAAGATCGCGATGCCGGCGGAAGGACCGTCCTTCGGCGTGCCGCCCTTTGGAAAGTGGATGTGGATGTCGATGTCTTTGAGAAAGTCGGGCGCGAGACCCAACCGCTCGGCTCGGCTGCGCACGAACGTCATCGCCGTATGCGCCGACTCGCTCATGACGCTCTTCAAGTTGCCCGTGACCGCGATGTTTCCGCGCCCAGGCATTTTCGTGGCTTCGATGAACAGAATGTCGCCGCCAGACGGGGTCCAGGCGAGGCCCGTCGAGATGCCGGGCACCATGGAACGTTCGGCGAGCTCAGGTCCTTGCCGCGACGGCCCGAGAATCGTTTCGATGGTCTCGCGATCGGCGACAATGCGCTCCACGTCGCTCTCTGCGATGCGCATCGCGGCGTGACGGCACACGGCGCCTATCTCGCGCTCAAGACCGCGAACGCCCGCTTCACGCGTGTAACCTTCAAGGATCGCCACGAGACCGTCGTCGGTGAATTCGAGGCGCTCGTCGGTAAGGCCGTGGTTCGACAGATTCTTCGGAACGAGATGTTGCTTGGCAATCGCCAGCTTTTCCGCGCGCGTGTAACCCGGCACGTGGATGATTTCGAGGCGATCGTAGAGCGCGTCGGGGATGCGATTTTCGTCGTTCGCCGTGCAGAGAAAAATGACCTGCGACAGGTCGAAGGGCACGTCGAGGTAGTGATCTTGGAAGGTGTCGTTCTGCGCCGGGTCGAGCACCTCAAGGAGCGCCGATGAAGGATCGCCTTGGTTGTCGACGCCGAGCTTCTCGATCTCGTCGAGGACGAGCACCGGGTTTTTGACTTGGACCTTCTTGAGCGCTTGCACGATGCGCCCAGGCAGCGCGCCAACGTACGTGCGCCGATGGCCGCGAATTTCCGCCTCGTCGCGCACGCCGCCGAGCGCGATGCGATGGTAATGACGGCCCATCGACCGAGCGATCGAACGTCCGAGGCTGGTCTTGCCCACGCCGGGCGGCCCGACGAAACAGAGGATCGGCCCCTTCTTGTCCGCACGAAGTTTGCGCACCGCCACGTACTCAAGGATGCGCTTCTTGACCTTCTCGAGGCCGTAGTGATCTTCGTCGAGGCAGCGCCGCGTGTTCTCGACGTCGAGCGTTTCCGGCGTGACGTTCGACCACGGCATGTCCGCGAGCCAGTCCACGTACGTGCGCGCGACGTTGTATTCCCCGCTCTGCGACGACATGTTCGCCATGCGTGCGACCTGCTTGCGGGCCACGCGAAGCACCTCGTCCGGCATGCGCGCCTTGCGCACGCGTTCGCGAAGTTCGTCGATCTCTTCTTCGTCCTCTTCGCCGAGCTCCGCCTTGATCTGCTGCATCTGCTGACGAAGAAGTTCTTCGCGTTCGCGGCGCCCTTCTTCGGCGATGAACGCGCTGACCTTGTGCTTCGCAGAGAGCACGTCGAGGTGCTTGAGGACCGCAAGCGACACGCGATCGATGCGTTTGAGCGGGTCGAGGGTTTCGAGAATCGCCTGCTTTTCTTCTAGCGTGAGCTGATCGATGGCGAGGTTCGCCGTGATGAGGTCCGCAAGCGTTCCGGGTTCGCGCACGTTGTCGACGACCTGCGCGAGCTCCTTCGGAAGATTCGGAACGAGCGGCAAGAGGCGCCTGACGAGCGTGCGAAGATCGTTGGCTTTCGTATCGAGCTCGGGGGTTCGTTCGAGGTCGTCGGGGATTCTCTCGTAGCGAGCGCGCGCATAGGGCTCGAGTGAAACGGGCTCGACGATGCGCATGCGGCCGATGCCGTGGACGACCACCGAGTAGTTGTCGCTTCCAAGGCGAATCACTCGCACCACGCGCGCAAGCGTGCCGATTTCGTTCAGCTCGTCGAAGCGCGGATCGTCGATGTCGGGACGCCTCTGGGTCACGATGCCGAGCACCGCTTTCTCGAGGCCCACGATGTCATCGACGAGGCGCACGCTTCGCGGCCGTCCGACGTTGATCGGCACCACGCTCGCGGGGAACACCACGCTGTTGCGAAGCGGCAAGATGGGAACGATCAAAGACTCATCGCGACTCATGGGAAAACCATCCCAGAAGCGCCGGGCCCTTGTCCATGAAGATGCGTACCGACGCCGATGCGAGGCGTCCGACGATCATGCGCGGATTCTCAAGATGCGAGCGACCTGCGCGTGCAACGGGCTCGCGAGCGCCGGACAGGGCCCCTCCGCTAGCGATGAGCAAACGGGAGGATCACCGGGGCCACCTTCGGCGGCGTGATCGATACCTCGCGGACGTAGCGCGGCTCGACATCGTGCATCGCGACGACCACCCCCGCGGAGAGCGCGACCCGAAGATGCACCGACGCGTCGAGCGCGTGCTCCACAAGCTCGACGCGCACGCCTGCTTCATGAAGCGCTTCGCGAAGCGGCCCGAGCGACGCACCGACGATGCGCGCGGGAACACTCCTGGCGCCGTCGCGAAGCGATGTGACAAACTCCTGCAAATCATGGGCTCGCGGCCCCTCATTCAACGCGTCCGAACGGTCGTCGACGTAGAGCGAGCGCGGGCCATCCCCAAGCACCACGCACGGTTCTGTTCCCGCACCGAGCGCCTCAAGGCTTCCAACCGCAACGATTGGCTTCCCCGTCGCAAACGCGAGGCCCTTGGCCACCGCGACCGCGCTTCTCACGCCCGTGAAGCGCCCCGGCCCCGCCGCCACGACGAACGCATCCACATCGGAAACCGCAAGCGACTGGCCTCGGAGAAGCTCATCGATGAGGAGTGCAAGCTTCCCCTTCCCGTCCCCATCGGCGTGCAGTTGCGCACGAAGCTCACCGCCTTCGGCAAGGGCGACAGACCCCGGACCCAAGGAAGAATCCAGGGCAAGAACGCGACCACTACGCGGCCACGAAGGCACGAGCGGCGACACGAGCGGCGATACGAGCGAAGGCATGGGTCCCTAGGCCTAACAGCTCTTTCGCCAAAAAGAAGACTGCTGCACCTACCATCACTTACACTTCATGCATGCACGACGAGTTCGACGACGACCGCTCCACTTCGACACGGTTTCACATCGTTCGCTGTGCGCTCGACGACATTCGCGAGCGACTCGACGACCTGCCGCCCTCGTTGCGACGCGATGACTTGGCGGTCGAGGCGTTGTCGTGCGCCGAGGCAGCCACGCGCCTCGAGTGCCAATTAGGCTCGTCGATCGAGGCCCGCGAGTCGCTGGTGCGGCGCATCGTTGACTTGGAAATCGCCGTCCTTGACCTCGGTCGCCAGCCCGTCGTCGGCTCGACCACCGAGACGCAACCGCCTCACGTTGCAGCGCCCGCAAAGCGCTCGTCAACGCGAGGACGCCGCAAGCACGACGATGCGTATCCGAAGGTCCGCGATGCCGCGCGCGCGTCCTGAAACGTCGTGGCGGGTCGTCTCCGCGCTCCTCGTGCCGCTCCTCGCCGCGTGCCCGCGCTTCCCTGCGGACCTGTGCGATGGACCCGGTTGCACGAGCGCCGATGCGTCCACGGTCGCGGTCGATGCAAGCGACGCGAACGACGCAGCCGCCTCGCCTGTCGTCGACCACGACGATGCGGCCCACGCGGTTCATATGGCTCCAAGTGGTTCCGACGACACCGGTGATGGAACGCCGGAAAACCCTGTGCAATCGCTTGATAAAGCCATCGCGCTGACAACCGCAGCGAAGAGCTTTGTGCGCGTGTGCGAAGGGACCTATGCGCAGACCCTCGCGCTCACGACACGCGATCGCGTCCTCACGGTGACCGGCGGCTACGGGTGTCCAGGTTCGAGCGATGCATGGGCGAGCGCTCACGGCATGACGACGTTCGTCTCGACCGACACCCATCGCATCGAAGCGGCGGGCGGGACCCTTCGCATGATGAGGCTTGAACGAAGCGATGCGGCAGGCCTCGACGTCGCGAACGTCGCGCTCACGATTGCCACGCGAGGTCGAGCGTCGCTCATCGACGTCTCCGTGCAGGCCGGTGCGGGAAGCGCTGGAACTCCTGCGGTGGATGCCACGTCAGCCGCGTTGTCCGGGCGCGACGGAGCGAACCCAACGGGCGCGGCGGGCGGAATGGCGATCGTGACCGCGTGCGTCCCCGGAAGCTCCTCATCGGGCGGGCGCGGGGGCTCCTCAAACGGCGTCGCGCAAGACGCCCGTGGCGAGCGCGGTGCACGGACGCCAAGCAGTTCGGCGCGCGCGAACGAAGGCATCGCCGGCGAAGGAGGTACCTTTCAACGCGCCTGCACAGCAGGCCTTCGCGGCTTCGACGGAGCACCCGCCGTTGCACCCCAGGCGACGTCGGCACTCGCTCCCGACACGTTCCTCGCCGCGAACGCGAGCGCTGGCGCCCCGGGCGAACCCGGTCAAGGCGGAGGCGGCGGCGGAACGGCAGTCGGCGAATCCGGCGCACCCTCGGGCGCGAGCGGCGGCTGCGGTGGCGAGGGAGGCCGCGCGGGCGGTGGCGGCGCGAGCAGCATCGCGATGGTGGTCCGTCAAGGCATCGCCGAACTGACGCGCACGCAGCTCGTCAGCGGAACGGGCGGTCGAGGCGGTCGCGGCGGGAAAGGCGCAAGTGGAGCCCCCGGAGGCCATGGGCTCCAGGCACCGGTCGTCGGCGGTCCGGGGCCGTGCGGCAGCGGCGACGGCGGGTACGGGGCTGGCGGCGCAGGCGGCGGCGGCGGCCAAGGGGGCTGGTCCTTGGGAATCGTCCTGTTTTCCATCGCCGAACTTCGGGTCGAGGGACGAATCGTCACGGCGGACGAGGAGACGTCTTCCGGCGTGACGCTCGGCTCAGCCGGTGAGGGCGGAACCGGAGGCGAAGGCGGTACGGCGGGAAGCCTCGGCGCGAGCGAGCGTGGACACGATGGGAAAGCAGGCGTTCGTCAAGCGATTGTCCTCGTGCCCACCACGTGAAGGCTCGGCGAAGTGCACAATTCGCCGCGTCGTCGTGATCCCTCTTCCGCACGCGGACGGGAGGCCGTATTTCTCCCGCATGCCTTTCCTCGCGCAATTCGAGACCCTCGTCGACATCTACCAAGCGAGCGTGCGTGCGTACGCAAACCGCGAGCTTTTTGGCACGAAGCGCGGGGCGGTCTGGCAGTGGACCACGTACGGAGAGTTTGGCAGCCGCGTCGAGCAATTCCGCGGCGGTCTCGCATCGATCGGCGTGGGTGCGGGCGACGTCGTCGCGATCATCTCGAACAACCGTGTCGAGTGGGCCATCGCGGCATACGCAGCCTTCGGTCTCGGCGCGCCCATCGTGCCGATGTACGAGGCGCAGAGCGACAAGGACCGCGAGTTCATTCTTCGCGACAGCGGCGCCAAAGTTCTCATCGTCGCGAACGAAGCGATCCTGAAGCGCACCGCTCACTTGCTCGAGGGCGGCAAGCTCGCAACCATCGTGATCATCGACGGCACCGGCCAGGGAATCGCCTCCGAAGATCGCGTCGTGACTTTTCGCTCGCTCCTCAACAAGAAGGAGCAAGGGCCCATTCAGCCGAACAAGCACGACCTCGCGTGCCTGCTCTACACCTCGGGAACGACAGGCAACCCAAAGGGCGTTTGCCTCTCGCACTACAACTTGGCGTCGAACATCAGCGCGATGCACCAAGTGCTGCCGCTCGAGCGCTCGGACCGCAGCCTTTCGTTTCTTCCGTGGGCTCACATCTTCGGACAAACCGTCGAGCTTCACGGGCTCTTCTCCATGGGCGCCTCGATCGCGATCGCCGAGTCCGTCGACAAGATCATCGAGAACCTCGCCGAGGTTGAACCCACGGTGCTTTGCTCGGTTCCGCGCATCTTCAACCGCATCTACGGCGGCGTGCAGAAGCAACTCTCGGAGAAGCCACAAGCGGTGCAGCTCATGGTGAAAGAGGCCCTCAAGGTCACCGCCAAAGAGCGCGCAGGCGAGCGCATTTCTCTCCCGGAGCACCTGCTTCTCTCGACCGTGGAGAAGCTTGTATTCTCCAAGGTTCGCGCCAAGTTCGGTGGGCGCCTCAAGTACGCATTCAGCGGCGGCGCGGCCATCTCGAAGGACGTCGCCGAGTTCATCGACTCGCTCGGCGTCACCGTTTACGAAGGCTACGGCCTCACGGAAACGAGCCCCATCCTCACGGCGAATTCGCCGCAAAATCGCAAGATCGGCTCCGTTGGCCGTTCGATTCCTGGCGTCCGCATCGAGATCGATACGTCGAAGTCCGACAAGGTCCTCACCGGTCGCGACAAGTTCACCAAGATCGAAGGCGAAGTCGTCGGCTACGGCCCGAACATCATGCAGGGCTATTACAACCGCCCCGAAGAGAACGCCGCCGTCTTCACGAAGGACGGAGGCTTCCGCACCGGCGACCTCGGCTACTTGGACCCCTACGGATACTTGTATATTACAGGTCGCATCAAGGAGCAGTACAAGCTCGAGAACGGCAAGTACGTCTCGCCTGGCCCGCTCGAAGAGGACATCAAACTCTCGCCCTACGTCGCGAACCTGATGATTTACGGCGACAACAAGTCGCACAACGTCGCCCTCGTCGTCGCGAACATGGACGCGGTCCGTGAATGGGCCGGCACGAACGGCGTCTCCGTGGCGCGCCCCGAACTCCTGCTCGAAGAGCCGCGCGTGCGTCAGCTTTTCCGTGACGAGATCGCGAAGCGTTCGGGCGAGTTCAAGGCGTTCGAAGAGATCCGTGACTTCGCGCTCATCAGCGAAGACTTCACGACGGAGAACAACATGCTCACCCCGTCGATGAAGCTGAAGCGCCGCGCCGTTTGGGCAGCCTACGGCGACAAGGTCGAAGCGCTCTACACGAAGAAGTAGCTGATTTTTTCCAGCTAAAACAAAAGGGGCCAGGTCGTAAAGACCGGGCCCCTTTTGTTTGCACTCTGCATCAATGACGGCGTTGCCGCAAACGACGCGCGAGCAGTCGTCCTAGTAGTCGTCGACCGACTGCGCGTCCGCGATGGCGTCCGTGCGGCGCTGACGCAGGTTGCAACGAAGCTCTTGCTTGCGCACGCGGACAGCGTCGGGGGTGACTTCAACGTATTCGTCTGCGTCAATCCACTCCATCGCCGTTTCGATGTTGAGCATGCGCGGCGGCGCGAGAAGCACGTTGTCGTCCTTGCCGTGGTTACGCACGTTGGAGAGTTTCTTCTCCTTGATGACGTTCACGTCGGCGTCGTTCGCGCGGTTGTGCTCGCCGACGATCATGCCTTCGTACACGTCCGCGATTGGCGAGATGAAGAACGAGCCACGCGCCTGCAAGTGGTTCATGGCGTAGGGCGTCGAGACGCCTGCGCGGTCGGACACGATGGCGCCGCACTGGCGCTTCATCATCGGTCCACCCCAAGGCTCCCAGCCGTCGAATTGCGTGCTGAGAAGCCCCGTGCCGCGCGTTGCGGTGAGGAACTCGCCACGGAATCCGATGAGGCCGCGCGACGGGATGCGGTACTCAAGACGCGCACGACCGTAGCCGTGGTTTTGCATCTTCGTCATGCGGCCTTTACGCGCACCGAGACGCTCGGTGACGACGCCGATGAAGTTGTCCGGCACGTCGACGATGACGGTCTCGATAGGCTCGTGCGCCGCGCCGTCGATGACCTTCGTGACGACTTCGGGGTTGCCGAGCTGCACTTCGTATCCTTCGCGACGCATGGTCTCGATGAGGATGGCGAGCTGCAATTCGCCGCGTCCGAGCACGATGAACGTGTCGGGCGACTCGCTGTCTTCAACGCGAAGAGCGAGGTTACGACGGGTCTCTTTGATGAGACGCTCGCGAAGCTGACGGCTCGTGAGGTACTTGGAGGCCTTGCACTTGCCGGCGAAGGGCGACGTGTTGACGCCAACCTTCATCTTGATGGTCGGCTGCTCGACAACGATGCGAGGAAGCGCACGCGTCTCCCAGCCCGCATCTTGGTCGACGATGGTGTCGCCCACGTCGATGTCGTCGATGCCTGCGATGGCGATGAGGTCGCCCGCTTCAGCAAGGTCGGTCGGCGTGCGCTTGAGGCCTTCGAACGTCGTCAGGAGCTTGATGGAGCCCTTCGCGACGCGCCCGTCCTTGAGGATGCCGATGGACTGGTTCGCGCGAACTTTGCCCGCAACCACGCGGCCGATCGCGAGGCGACCGAGATAGTCGTCGTGCGCGAGGTTGTTCACGAGGATCTGAAGCGGTTCCTCGATGTTGCCTGGCGCCGGCGGAACGGCCTTCAGGATGAGATCGAAGAGCGGCTCGAGGGTCATGCTCGGGTCCGTAAGGGACGTCTTCGCGATGCCGAGCTTGCCGATGGCATAGAGCACGGGGAAGTCCGCCTGTTCGTCGCTCGCACCGAGGTCGCAGAAGAGATCGAAAATCTCGTTGTGCACTTCCTCAGGGCGCGCGTCGGCGCGGTCGATCTTGTTGATGACCACGATGACGGGGAACTCGAGTTCGAGGCACTTCTTGAGAACGAAGCGCGTCTGCGGAAGCGGCCCTTCGGCGGCGTCGACGAGAAGAATCGCCGCGTCAGCCATGAACAGCGTGCGCTCGACTTCACCGCCGAAGTCCGCGTGGCCCGGGGTGTCGACGATGTTGATCTTCGTCCCCTTCCAGCGAACCGACGTGTTCTTCGCAAGGATCGTGATGCCGCGCTCACGTTCGAGATCGTTCGAGTCCATCACGCGGTCGACAACTGCTTCGTTCTCGCGGAACGTGCCGGCTTGGCGAAGCATGAGGTCAACGAGGGTCGTCTTGCCGTGGTCAACGTGGGCGACGATGGCCACATTGCGGAGATTCGGATTCGCCATAGGTACGGCGCGGGCCCTACTCGCGACCGGCCCCCGCTGCAACCTTGCGCAGCAACAAAGAGTCGTCGAAGCGGGTGCCACGAGCCAATCGTGTGGCAATCCCAAAACCAGTCAGAAACAAGGCGATGGATAGGTACTGAGCGAAGGTGAGCTCCCCCCATCGCTTGTCGCCAGTCGAACCGGTCTCGAGTCGATAAAAATCGAGGAAAAAACGTACGTAACCGTACGCCATGAGCGCCGCCGCGCTGTACGCCCCGAGGGGCAAGCGCCGCGACCATGTCGAGATGAACGCGATGCCGATCACGCCCGCCCAGAGCGCCTCAAGGAGGCCCAAGTCAAATCGCGGCTGAGACCCTGCGTACAGCGCGAAGCCGTGCCACGACCAGAACGGAGGCTCAAGAGCGGGATGAACCGGGGCCGCCACCGCAAGCCAATGACCCGCCGGAGCCGCCGCACCCAAATGGTCATGGGCGACGGCGCATCCAAGGCGTCCAACGAACCACGCGACGGGGAAGTCATGCAGCGTGATTTCGGTCACGGGCAGAAGCGGCAAACGTTGCGAACGCCTGCGATAACGCGGCAAAAATGAATCACCGGGCACTTGCTCGTAGAGCGACCAGTGGAGCGCGCCGAGGAACGTTCCGAGAAAGCCGCCCGCCGACGAGAGGCCCTCCCAGAGCATGAAGATGGCCCACGGCCGCGTGAGAAGCTCGTCCGGGTGGTAGAAGAGCTGATCGAAGACGTGGCCGCCAAGGAACGCGCACAGCATCGACCGCGTCACGAAGTCTTGGATGGTGTCCGAGTCGTAGCCCACGAGGTCGCCGCGACGCGCGATGAAGCTCGTGCCGAGCAGGACCGAAAGCGCCACGAGCACGCCAAACGGATGAATGGCGAGGGGCCCGAAGATCGGGAAGCTGGGGGCGACGAAGTACGGGATCACTGAGAAATCTCAGGGAAGACCAAGCACACGCTTGATGACGGCATTCACCATCGCGGGGTTCGCGCTGCCGCCGGTTTCCTTCATGGTTTGACCCACGAAGAACCCCATGAGGCCAAGCTTGCCGCCGCGCAACTGCTCGGCCTGCTTCGGGTTCGCGTCGACGATTTTGACGACGATGACCTCGATCGCACCTTCGTCGCTCATCTGCTCAAGACCGAGCTCCGCGACAACCGCCTTGGCCGCTTTGTTCGTGCCGCGCATGGCCGCGTACACTTCCTTCGCTTGCTTGCCGCTGATGGTGCCTCCGTCAACGAGCGACAGCACCTCGACGACTTGCGCTGGCGATACGGGAATTTCCGCCTCAAGGCCCTTCGTGCGCACGTCGCGGAGAAGCTCCGCTTGGATGAAGTTCGAAGCCTTCGTCGCGTCCGCACCCGAGGCAACGCACTCCTCAAAGAATGCGGCTACCTTTGGGTGTCCCGTGAGCACACCTGCCGCGTATGGCGTAATACCAAACGAAGCCATGTATCGTGCACGCTTCTCACGCGGGCGCTCCGGCAAGCTTGCGCGAGCCGCTTCGACCTCGGCCGCAGTCACGACGAGCGGGGGAAGATCGGGCTCGGGGAAGTAGCGGTAATCTTGCGCCTCTTCCTTCGATCGAAGCGGGTACGTCGTACCTGCCACGTCGTTCCAGCCGCGTGTTTCCTGGACGATTCGCTCGCCGGTGCGCAGACACTCTTCTTGGCGCTTCGCCTCGGCGATGATGGCTTTTTCGACGAAGCGGAACGAGTTGATGTTCTTGAGCTCGACGCGCGTGCCGAACTTCTCCGTGCCGACGGGACGAATCGATACGTTCGCGTCGCAACGAAAGCTTCCCTCTTCGAGGTTGCCGTCGTTCACGCCCGCGAAGACGAGAATGTCGCGCAGCGTGCGCAGGTATTCCGCCGCCTCCGCCGCGCTACGCAGGTCCGGATGCGTCACGATTTCGATGAGCGCCGTGCCCGATCGGTTCAGGTCGACGATGGAGTCATCGCCCCTGTCGTGCAGGTTTTTTCCTGCGTCTTCTTCCATGTGCGCGCGCTGGATGTTCACCCTGCGCGTGTACGCGGTGTCGCCCTCGCCCATGAACAGGTCGAGCGTGCCGTTCTCGCAGATGGGCTCGTCGAACTGGCTGATTTGGTAGCCCTTCGGCAAGTCCGGATAGAAGTAGTTCTTCCGGGCAAAGCGACTCGTCTCGCGAATGGTGCAGTCGAGCGAGAGGCCCGCCCTCACCGCGAGCGTCACCGCCTGCCTGTTGAGGACCGGCAGCGCGCCGGGAAGGCCCAAACACGTGGGGCATGTCTGGGTATTCGGTTCGTTGCCGAACTGGATGGAACACGAGCAAAAAGCCTTCGTCTTCGTGAGGAGCTGCGCATGCACCTCGAGACCGATGACCGCTTCGTAGGTCGTCATGGGACCAGGCGAATAGCACGACCCGCGCGACTTCGATGCTGGGGATTTCGCCCCGCTGCGGGTTCTGTGCGATGGTCCCGCCGAATCATGCGTCCAGCGCTCGTCGCGCCAGCCCTGCTCCTCGTGGGCACCCTCGCCTCCGTCCCGTGGCTCGTCTTTAGTGGCGATGGCCTCGTGCGGATGGTCTCTCTTCGCCGGGAACTCGACGCCGTGCGCGCGGAGAACGATCGCGTGCGCCGAGCCATCGCCGACCTCAAGGGCGCCATTCGCGATCTCAAGGAAGATCCCGATGCGATCGAGCGCGTGGCCCGCCGTGAATTCGGCCTCGTGCGCCCGAGCGAATACGTCTTCGTGATGCCAAAGGGCGACGCCAAGGCACCGTAGGGCACGCCGTTACGCCGTGCGTTCCGCGGGCGCATGTGATGCGATGCGCCCATGGTTTCCCAGTCCCCCTTCGCCGCACCTGTGATGGCGTTGTCGCTTGCGTTTTCGCTTGCGACGCTCGCCGTCGGCTGCACCTCCGAATCGACGGGCGCGGTGGCCACAGCGGATGGCGGCTCTGCCGATGCGCAGCCGGTCGCCATGGACGGGGCCGTTGCGGACGGTGCCTCGTTCGTCGACGCGAACACCGACGCCGCGCCGATCGTGGACGCTTCGGAGCCTGCGAACGACGCTTTCCCCGCCGCGGATGCGGGTGGCGAGGACCCTTGCACAAAGTCAGGCGGCATCGTCTCCGACAGCCTTTGCTGCGGGTCCACCGGCGACTTTCCGAACACCTGCGCAATAGGCGCCTGCGGCTGCTCGCCGTCCAATAGCCACAGCGTCAAGGTCTGCGTCTGCCCGAGCGCAACCTGCTTCAACGGAACGGCCTGCGCTCCCCGCTGAAACGGAGGGCCGCGGCGCTGCGTCGAGCCTCGTGCTAACCGATGACGCCATGCCTGCGTCGGCCCTTCCTCGCGCCACCGCGCTCGTTGTCCGGAGTGTGGCCTGCGCGGCTTTGCTGCTGCTTGCGTGCTCGAGCGAAAAGCGTTCCCTCCGAAACGACACCCTCGTTGAAGACGCGGGAATCACCGACGCCGGCACGCTCCCAGACGCCAGCGTAGCGCCTCCGATCGCAGACGTTCCGTGCAACGACGATGGCCCGTGCGACGACGGCTTCGCGTGCACAGACGATCGTTGCGATCGTTTCGCGGGACGATGCGTGCATGTTGCACACGATGAACAGTGCGACGACGGTGTGTATTGCAACGGCTTCGAGGTGTGCAACCTGCGCCGCGGATGCATTGCGGGCGGCGACGTTTGTGGCCTCGGAAACGGCTGCAACATCGCCCGCTGCGACGAGCAAGCACGCACATGCAGCACCGTTCCTCGCGATGCGGATGCGGACGGAGACCCGGACGACCACTGCGGCGGTGGCGACTGCGACGACACGGACGCGCGTCGTTCAAGCCGCATGAGCGAAATCTGCGGAAACGGCCTCGACGACAACTGCAACGGGCAGGTCGACGAAGCCGCGTGCCTCGTTCCACAGGGGGCCGACTGCAGCGCGCCGTTCGCATTGCCCGATGCCGGCGAGCGCACCGTGAGCACCGCGGGGTCGACCGCGCCCGTGCCAAGCGGCTGCCCGTTCCCGCTTTCGGCCTCGTCGAAAACCATTTTCGTGACGGTTCCACGAGCCGTCGATCGCGACACGGTCCTCGAGGTGAGCGACGCCGCGATCCCTGTCACCCTGGTGCGATTGGCCGCGTGCGGGACTCAAGCCGTGCAGTGCGAACAGTCGGCCATGGTGCCTTTTCCGCGCGTTCGCGTCGAAGCAGGCGCGTCCGGAACGGAAACATTCGCGGTCGTCACGGCCTACGAAACCACGCTTCGCTTGCGGACCTATGCGATTGCCGCGAACCCCACGCCGCTCACCGGCGAATGCACGAACCCGCCCGCGCTGACTTCCGGTGTGCCCGTGCGCATCGACTTCACGAGCCTTCGCGCTTCGCTCCCGAGCGACTGCACGAACTCCGGGCTTCGTTCCTTCGTGCTCGACGTTCCCGTCGCAAGCTCCCTCACGCTCGCCGCAACGTCCCTCACGGGCTCGGGAAGTGCCGTGATTGGCCTACGCCAGAGCGCGTGCGTCGACCTCTCGTCGGAGATCGCCTGCCGCAGCACGGACACGGGGCCGCTCGTGCATCCATCCCTCGCCGCGGGCCGCTACGTCGTCACCGCCGCCACGACAGGCGCCACGGCCATTGCACTCACCGCAACGCTCGGCCCCCCGAGCTCGTTCACCACAGGCTCGCTTTGCCTCCTCGCAACGCCGATCGCGCCTGGCCAAAAACTTCCCGTTTCCTTCGACGACCGTCCGGACCTCGTGCGGAGCGGCTGCAGTTCTGGCGGGTCCGCGGGAGCGTTTCGACTGGATCTTCCCAGCGCATCCGACGTGCTGTACGTGGGCCGCCTTCCGCCTGTGGCCATCGGCTCGATGGCGCTCCTCGACGCCCAATGCACGCCGGGTGCCCCGCTGAGCTGCACCATGGGCTCGACACCCTTTCACGTCGCACGGCAGGCCGTCTCCCCGGGTCCCGTCTTCGTCGCGCTCGCAACGAACGGTGGAGGTTCGGGAACACTTGCAGTCTACACGCGGCCACCGACGCCGGAGACACCCGTGGCTGGAGGCGGTGGCGACTGCGCAACAGCCGTCCCCATCGGTGCGAATGGCGGTCGTTTTTCCGGCGATTCCACTGGGCTTCCGAGCACGATCGGGTCGACGTGCGACACGGCTCTCGCGAACCCGCGCGCGCCCACGCAGCTCTTCATGCTCAATCTCCCGACGCGCCAACGGGTGCTTCTCGACACGCACGGATCGGCGTTCACCACGGTCGCTTCGATCCGATCGGGTGCAACCTGCCCCGGGCTCGAGATTCCGTCCGCGTGCCACGTCGGCTTCACGACCGACCGAAGCTTTCTCGACCGTGTGCTCGATGCCGGCACTTATTGGATTGTGCTGACCGGCTTCGACGGGGCGCACGGGCAGTGGGTCCTCGACGCGTTCCTTGCAGCCCCCTGATGTTCGACGCCCGGCGAAAGCTTGGTGACGGCAGGTCCGTGCGATTCTAGAAGCGTGCTCATGCTCGTTTCCCAGCATCACGTTCTCACCTTCGACGATGTCGCCGCTCACTTCGTGGACGTTGAGCTGCACCTCGCGTTCGACGGTCCTGCGGGTCGAATCGTTCTCGCGATGCCCGTGTGGACGCCAGGCTCGTACCTCGTGCGCGAATATGCGCGGCATGTGCAAGAGCTCAGCGCCACGACCGGCGCGCGGGCGAAACTCGTTGCGCGAAAAGAGCGCAAGGACGCTTGGACGATCGACGCGGACCGCTCGAAAGAGATCATCGTGCGCTACCGCCTTTGGTGCCACGAGCTCACGGTGCGCACCAATCACGTGGACCGCACGCATGCCCTTCTCTGCGCGGCCGCGACGTTTCTCTACGTCGAAGGCTCGTCACCGGAGAAGGCCGCCACCTTGGAAATTGTGCCTCGCGAGGGTTGGAGCGTCGTGATTCCGCTTCCGCCGAGCGATGCGACGCCTCGCGCCGGTGGTCGATGCTTTCTCGCAGAAAACCGCGACGCCCTTTACGACACGCCCGTCTCTCTCGGCGTCCTCGATCGTTGCGAGTTTTCCGTTAACGGCATCCCTCACCAATACGCCGTATGGCCACAGGATGCGCTCACGGGAAACGAACTCATGTCGCTCGTGGACGACACGCGCAAGGTCCTCGAGGTGGAGCATCAGCTCTTTGGCACTGCCCCGTACGAACGCTATTCGTTCCTTCTGAACCTCGCTCCGGACGCGCGCGGCGGGCTCGAACACGATCACGCGACCACGCTTCTTGCGAGCCCATTTGCGTGCCGCAAGCGCAAGGACTACCTCGACCTGCTGACGCTCGTCGCCCACGAAGCTTTTCACCTCTGGTCGGTCAAGCGCATCCGGCCGGCGGGTCTTGCACCCTACAAGTATGATCGTGAAAACTACACGCGTCTCTTGTGGTGGTTCGAAGGCGGGACGAGCTACTTCGACTGGCGCATCGTGCGACTCGCGAACCTCTGCACCGTGGAGGAGTACTTTGCGCACCTCGCCGAAGAGCTCAATTACGTGGAGCAGACCCCCGGGCGCTTTGTGCAGAGCCTCGAAGAAGCCTCGTTCGACGCGTGGGTGAAGCTTTACAGGCCCGACGCGAACACCGCGAACTCGACCGTCAGCTACTACCGCAAGGGCGAGGTCGTTTGCTTGCTCCTCGACGCGCGCATCCGTGCAGCGACGAACGGCGAGAAGGGCCTCGACGACGTCCAAGGTCGCCTTTGGAGCGATCACGGACGGCTCGCGCGACCCGTGCCCGAGAACGCGTTTCCTGATTATTTCCGCGACATCACCGGCGTCGATCTCACGGCGGACCACGACGCGTGGGTGCGCAAAACCGCGGAGCTCCCGGCGGACGACGTGCTCGCGGCGCTCGGTCTTCGCGTCGTGCGAAAAGTGAAGGCCGAAGGCGTCACCACAAGCCTCGGCTTGCGCCTCAAGACGAGCGGCGGCCACGTCACCGTCACCACCGTGCTTCGTGGCTCGGGCTCCGAACGCGCGGGCCTCGCACCAGGCGATGAACTCATCGCGATCAACGGATGGCGCGTCACCGAGTCGAACCTCGACACGCACCTGCGCACGCACGACGCCGACGACGATCTGCGCATCCTCGTGTCGCGCGACGGGCGCATCGTGGAGTCGAAGGTCACGCTCGACGCCGCTCGGCCCGAGGTCGTCGCCATCGAACCCATGGCTGACGCGTCGGACGCGCAAAAAACCCTCGTCGCGAAATGGCTCGGAGGACTTCCGGCCGCGTGGATCCCCAAGGAAAAAACCTCGTGAACGACGACGCGCCGCCTCTTCTTCCGCGACCCTCGGCGGCGTCCCCGGTGCCGCAGCGTGCATCCGTCACGCACATGACCGAGTTCGTGCTGCCACCGCACGCGAACTCGTTTGGCAACGTCTTCGGCGGGCAGATCATGGCGTGGGTCGACATCGCCGCAGCCATCTGCGCGAGCCGTCACACCCGTTTGCCTTGCGTCACCGCGTTCGTCGACAACCTGCACTTCGTCGCGCCGGTGCGCGTTGGCGAAGTGGTTTGCCTCGAGGCCCGCGTGTCGGCCGCATTCCGCACCTCGCTCGAAATCATCGTCGAGGTCACCGGCGAGAACCCCGTGAAGGCGACGCGGTGGGTCTGCACGCGAGCGGTCCTCACGTTCGTGGCCGTGGACGCCCAAGGCAAACCCATGGCGGTACCGCCTCTGCTTCTCGACACGCCCGAGCTCGTCGCCTCGCAAAAAGCCGGCGAAACCCGGCGGGCAAGCCGCAAGGCCGCGGCGTCCTAGCGCGTCCTTCATTCGCGAAGAAAAGCGCGCTAGCGGCCTCACCCCATGAGTGAGGTTTCCGTTCCCGTCGTTTCCATCGCATCGCTTTCGTCGCACGTTGGCCAAGACGTGCGCGTGCGCGGCTGGCTCTACAACAAGCGTTCGTCTGCCAAACTGCACTTCCTTGAGGTGCGCGACGGAGCGGGCATCGTCCAAGCGGTCGTCTTCAAAGGCGACGTGGGCGACGAGGTCTTCGCGCGCGGCGACAAGCTCACGCAAGAGACGAGCCTCATCGTCGAGGGCACGGTCAAGGAGCACGGCAAGCGCAAGGGCGAGTACGAGCTGCAAGTGAAGAGCTTCGAGGTCGTCGGCGCCACCACGCGCGAATACCCGATCAGCCCGAAGGAGCACGGCACCGATTTCCTCATGGATAATCGTCACTTGTGGCTTCGCTCCAAGCGCCAGCACGCCATCATGCGCGTGCGCCACACCATCGTGAAGGCCGTGCGTGACTTCTTCGACAACGACGGCTTCACGCTTCTCGACGCGCCCATCTTCACGCCAAACGCATGCGAGGGCACCTCAACGCTGTTCCAAACCGACTACCACGGAGAACCTGCATTCCTCACGCAGTCGGGTCAGCTCTACATGGAGGCAGGCGCAGCCGCTTTCGGTAAGGTGTATTGTTTCGGTCCTACCTTCCGCGCCGAGAAGTCAAAGACGCGCCGCCACCTCGCGGAGTTCTGGATGGTCGAGCCCGAGGTTGCGTTCCTCACGCTCGACGACGACATGGTTTTGGCCGAGCGATTCCTCTCCTACGTGGTCAGCCGCGTCCTTGAGTCGCGCCAAGAGGAGCTGAAGACCTTGGAGCGCGACACGAGCAAACTCGAGAAGTGCATCCCGCCCTTCCCGCGCATCTCGTACGAAGAGGCCATCGGCATTCTTCAAGCGAACGGCCACCCGGAAACCAAGTTCGGCGACGACTTTGGCGCGGACGAAGAGACCGTCATCTCGAATCAGTTCGACCGCCCCGTCATCGTGCATCGCTACCCGGCCGAGATGAAGGCATTTTACTTCAAGCGCGACGCCGAGAGGCCTGAGCTCACGCTCAACATGGACGTGCTCGCGCCTGAGGGCTACGGCGAGATCATCGGCGGGGGTATCCGCGAGGAAAGCCTGGAAACCCTCGAGAAAGCGATCGAAGCGCACAAGCTCTCGAGGGACGCCTTCGAGTGGTACCTGGACCTGCGCCGCTACGGAACCTTTCCCCATGGCGGGTTCGGTCTCGGCATCGAACGCACCGTCGCGTGGACCTGCGGCCTTGGTCACGTGCGCGAGACGATTCCCTTTCCGCGCATGCTCAATCGCCTCGCGCCCTGAACGTCGCCAAGCCGAAACGAAAAACCCCGGGGAGCTTTTTGGGCACCTCGGGGTTTCGTGCGTTCTACATCAACGCATACGTAGACTAGTTCCAGTATACGTTGTTGAAATACTTGTTGGTCGGCGCGGAGCCGCCGATCGGAGTGGTTCCGAGCGTGGCCTTCGAACCGCTGCCCGTATCGGCGCCTGCGCAAGACAGCGACTGCGGCGAACCGCTACCGCTCGAGCGAAGCACGCACGTTCGGTCGACCCCAGGGGCGATGACAGCCGCCGTTGAGACTCCGGCGCCGCCGTAACTCGTCGTGCTCGACCCGCCCCCGCACTGGCCTTTGGAGCAGTCGCCGGTGGCCGCCACATATCCGCTCGACGTCAGCGCCCAGGTCGCCGCCGCGCCGGCCGACAACGTGATGGGCGTGTAGCCGCTGGTCGTGAACCAGCTCATCGCGGCCTGCGTCGCGCTCGACCTGCTCGCCGTGGTCGCGTCGCCGAACTGGCCCGAGGTGTTCGTGCCCCACGAGTAAATCTTGGCGTCCGAGCCGATCACGCTGAAGTGCAATCCGCCCGCAACGAGGCTCTTGGCGGGCACGATACCCGACGGGGTAACCGTCACCCTGGCCGACATTTTGGTCAGGCAACCATAAAGGCCCCCGTTCAAGCACGCCGCTCCGTCGGCAACGGTGATGCCGGCGTTGGAGATGACCGAGCCCGAATCGGTAGGCCCCGCCGCGCCTGCGCACTTAAGGATGTTGCCCGACTGGGACGTCGCGGACGTTTCAAGGATGGCGCACGTGTTGTCGGCGTTCGCGGCGACCTCTTTGACGGAGTACGTGGCGTTGTTCACGTCGATCTGCGCGGCCCATGGCATCGCGTAATACGAGTTCGATTGGCTGAGGCTCCCGGTTCCTTGAGACGTGTTGGCCGCCAACTGGCCCTTCGTGTTGTCACCCCAGCAATACAGCGAAGTGGAATCGACGTTGTAACCGCAGGCGTGCTGCTTTCCGAGGGCGAGCTGACCGACGACGAGCGGCCCGCCATTCGGAACATACGGCCCCACGTTCACGGTGAGCGGGGTGTGTGAGAATTGGATGGCCGTTGCGTTCGCGCCGAGCTGACCGGACGTGTTGTCGCCCCAGCACGCGACGTTGGGACCGCTGCCTGGCACCGAATAGGTGGCGCACGCGAACTTCGCGCCGGCCTTGATGGTCAGAACCTCTTGGCCAGGCGAAAAGATTCCGTTGAAGTTCACTGGCTTCGCGCCGGACGGATAATTGCGGGTGTTGGTCGTGCCGTCGCCCAGCTGGCCTGAGGAGTTGTCGCCCCAGCAGTAGACCCTCGCGCTCGCGTTGCCGCCAACCGTGCGCACGCATTGGAAGTCCTGGCCGACCACGAGCTGATTCAAGACCTGGCACGTCGTGCCGTCGCCGAAGTAGCTCGACGCCGTGTTGCACGTGCACGTGACGGGCTGACCCACGTTGTTCGCGCACGTGGCGTTTGCCGAGCATCCGCCGTTGTTCGAGAGGCACTCGTTGATGTCGACGCACGCGATGGCGCCGTTGACCGTGCCCTGCTGGTACCCGCTAGGGCACGAGCACGTGTAAGAGCCGGCCGTGTTGACGCATGTCGCGCCACTGCCACACGGGCTGCCGGAGTTGCATTCGTTCACGTCTTGGCAAACGGGCTGACCGCCAACCGTCCCTAGGGAAAAGCCAGCGTTGCACGAACACGTGTAGGACCCAGAGGTGTTTGAGCACGTCGCCGCCGTACTGCCGCCGCAAACGTTCGAAACGGTGGTGCACTCGTTCACGTCGGCGCACGTGATGCCATTGCCGCTGAAGCCTGCCTGGCATGTGCACGTGGGGGCCGCGCCGGAGTTGTTCGCGCACGTGGCGTAGGCCGAGCAGCCGCCATTGTTCGAGAGGCACTCGTTGATGTCCGAGCAGCTCGTGCCGTTCGGAGCCAATTGGTAAAACGATGTGCAGGAGCAGGCGAACGAACCTTGCGAGTTCAAACAGTTTTGCGCGCAACCGCCATTGTTCGAGTTGCACTCGTTCACGTCTTGGCAGGTAGGGCTGGCGTTCGACCCCGTGCCGAGCGCGTAGCCCGATGAGCACGAGCATGTGTACGAAGGCGATGTATCGGCGCACGTGCCTGCACCGCATGGGTTCGAGGAGCCCGCCGTGCATTCATTGACGTTCTGGCAGGTGCCATTCAACGGCGTGTAGCCACTTCCGCAGGCGCACGAGTACGAACCGAGCGTATCGGAGCAAACCCCAACGGCGAGCGTTGCGCCGCACACCGTGACGTTTTGCGTGCACTCGTTCACGTTATCGCAGGTGACGCCGTCTCCGGTGAACCCGCTCTGACAGGCGCACCGTCGGCTGCCGGTCAAGTTGGTGCACACGGCGAACTGGGAGCAACCGCCGTTGTTCGTGGCGCACTCGTCCACATCGTTGCACGCGAGACCATCGGGCGCGAGCGTGAAGCCTCCGCCGCAACTGCACGTGTAGGCGCCGGTCGTGTTTGCGCAGGTTTGCGCGCAACCGCCGTTGCTTGAGTTGCACTCATTGATGTCTTGACACACGGGCGACGCGCCGGAACTCGAGACATAGCCCGGCGGGCACGTGCACGTGTAGCCTTGGCCGTTCGGGCTGTTGTTGCATGCGGAACCCGGCATCGCACCGCAGCGATCGGACTGAACTTGGCACTCGTCGAGGTCAACGCAGGCGCCGGAGGCCTGCGTGCCCGACCAAACGAATCCGGCCTGGCAATCGCAATGCCCCGCCGCGCAGCGCCCGTTGGACCCGCATTGTTGGTCCGTGGTGCACGTAGGACCAGCACCGCTATCGGCTGGAGCCGCGTCCGCTCGACCGGCATCGGATGAACCTGCGTCCGCAGCATCGACTGGCGAAGCGGCATCGTTCGGCGAAGCGGCATCGTTCGGCGAAGCGGCATCGTTCGGCGAAGCGGCATCGTTCGGCGAAGCGGCATCACCCGGAGGCGTCGCCGCATCGTCAACCGGCGTCGCCGCGTCCGAATCGTCACCCGAAGATTCAGGCAAGGCCTCTACGCAACCCGCGAGCGAGGCTGGGCCGAGAAAGAGCGAGAGCGCGAGAGCCAAACGCGGCATCAAAGAAGACGGCATGCGGGGGAAGATACCACCGAACACCGTCGACGCGCGAACAGCTTTCGCACTTCAACCCGTCACCCAAATCGATGACAGGCGCCGTAGTTCAATACCGCGTTACTTCGTGTCGAGCTTTTGGAGTTCGTCGAAACCCGGAAGCGTCGACAGGTCTGGAAGCACAACGATCTCGATACGGCGGTTCGACTTTCGTCCGTCGAACGACTCGTTCTTTTGCACGGGACGCGAATCCGCGAAGCTCGCCGCCGAAACGCGCTCGGGCTTGACGCCAGCGTCGATCATCGTCTCGACGACCGTGATGGCACGGGCCGACGCGAGCTCCCAGTTCGAGGGGAACTGCGCGGTGCGAATGGGAACGTTGTCCGTGTGGCCTTCGATTTGGTATTTGCGATCGACGCCGCCCAGGATTTTTGCAACGTCCACGAGGGTCTTTCGACCTTCGGGGCTGAGGCCCGCCGACCCGGACGGAAAGAGAATGTCCGCGCCGAGCGACACGACCATGCGCCCGTCGACCATCTTCACGCGCAAGGTTCCGTTGTCGATGAGCGACTTGAAGCGCTGAATGAGCGACTTGAATTCCGCGACCCGCGCCTCGGCCTCTTTCTGCTGCTTTTCGACCGACGCCAAGGCCTTCTTCATCTGATCGACCGAGTCACGAAGACCCGTCTTGTCCTTGACGGCCGTCGAAAGATCGTCGCGAAACTTGTCGCGATCGCGAGCGCAAACCGCCAAATTCTCTCGGCAGCCGGCCGCCTCCGCCTCCATTTGCGTGGCCTTCAGCTTCGAAGCCTCGAGCTCCTTGCCGAGGTCGTCGCCACGCTGTTGCGAGGCGCCGAACGAGAGCTTCGTCTTTTCGAGATCGGCGGCTTTCGCATCGCGATCGGCGGAGACTTGATCGAACGACGTCTTGAGTTTCGCATGCTCGTCCTTGTTGACCCCGCACGCGGCGATCAAGGAAAACATAAGGGGAAGCGAGTTGCGGAGGAGCGTCGCGGGCTTCATCCGGCGCACCCTAGCGGCCTCGTGGCCCCGCTGGCAAAGGCTACGATCGGTATCGACGAAGGAGCGTTCCCCGTGGGAGCCCGTCCGCACACCCGTAGAGATCGCCGACGGGCGACGTAAACAGCCATGCAACTCCGCATTTTTTTCCTAGTACCAGGGCACAGATGCCACCCTGAACAGATTTTCTTTGACCGTTCAGGGTAGTTCGACGTAGTTCTTGGCCCTCAAAGCGCGAAGTCGTAGCGTATCCTACATACTCCTTCATCTTCTCTCCCCCCTCCGGGCTCCCAAGTCCAAGGCCGGGTCTTTTAGGATCGCACCACCCACGCTGGAGAAAAGCATGAAGCTCACCCATTGGTACGTCGCCGCTCTCGCCCCCATCGCCGCTCTCGGCTGCTTGGGCACCGCTGTCGGTCATCTCGCGGTTCTCGCCGTCACCTTCGGAATCTTCTTCGGGACGCTCTCGCTTGGTCGGCCGCGCGCCGCCGGAGCCCTTGAGACCCCACCGGTCGTGTCGTCGGCGACGAAGGCCTGATTTTTCTCGGATCGCACCTTCCCGAGCTGCGCCGCTGCTGTAGGCTCCGCACCCGATGGCCACTTCGACTGGTTCGCTGCCGCCCGGGACGCTGAAACGCCTCGGCGATTTCACCCTCGCCGATCTTGAGGCGGTACGACTTGCCCTTCGCGGCGACTCGGTGATTGACTGGCATCGGCTGGATTTTGCCACGCTTGACGAGGTTGACTCGTTCCTCCGCGCGAACGAGTTCGACCCGGACGACCCGCTCGATCTCGGGCGCATGACCCACGTCAAGCAAGAGGCCATTGGCTACTTGCGGCGCCAATTCCATTACCCGGTTCCTAAACCGGTCGAGGATGCCACCGTCCGCGAGCTCCTGCTCCTCGCGTCGACGAAAGGCCATCGTCAAGCGTGTGCGTGCACCATCCTCAAGGCGATGCACGTCATCCACCATCTGGAGGGGCGCGAGCTCCTTTTCGTGCTCCCGTTTTCGGACCAAGAAGTCTTTCGGCTCGTCGAAGAGAAAGTCTTCCGCGTCATTGGCCAAATGCTCGCGGGCGGCCTGCCGGTGGTCGAGTTCGTTGGCGGCCGAAAAAACAGAGATTCGCTCTTCACGAAGCTTCTCTCGAAGCAGGACACGATCGCGGCACAGGTCTACGACAAGCTCCGCTTCCGCATCGTCACGAGGTCGCAAGACGACCTGCTTCCGGTGCTCGAGTTCCTGACGAAGCGCCTCTTTCCGTTCAACTACGTGGTGCCGGCGCAGAGCACGAACAACATCATCGCGTTCCAGCAAACGTGTGAGACGAACCCTCACCTCGCGCCGATGCTCGAGCACATGCAGGTCGGCCTTCACGACGACATTGCGAACACGGACAATCGCTTTAGCCACGGCAATTACCGGGTCATTCACATCGTCGTCGACATGCCCGTACGTCTCTCCGAGGAGCTCCTCGCGGCGGCAGCGCCCGGGTCGGGCCAGCTCGGCCGCATCGGCTTCGTCATTTGCGAATTTCAGCTCGTTGACCAGGCCACCGACCAAGCGAACGAGCTCGGCGACACGTCGCATGAGGCCTACAAATCGCGCCAAAAGAAGTCCGTGATGCAACGCCTTCATCTCGGCGATCGCGAAGACCGGGTGAGCGGTCATCGCCTTGGCGGCCCGAAGCGTGATCGCTGAGCGAACGCCCCTCGGTGTTTCCTTCAACGGGGGCGAATTTCCGTCGCGGAGCACCGTCCGTGCGCTACGAGCCTCTCCATGAAGCTCTTCCCGGGGAAGGTCGATGCAATCGCAGCCGACGGTGCTCGTGCGCTCCTCGCGGCGAAGGCCGTTGAGGCCGCTCGTCCAAAGGACGTTGAGATCGCCATCGCGGCGGAACTCAAGCGCTACTTGGCCGAAGAACGCGCCGTGTACGACGAAGCCAAGGTCGTGCTCGATCGCACGGGCAAATCAAGCACGGAGATGCATCGCGTACGCCGCCTGGTCGCCGAAGAGCACGGCATTGGCATCGGCGACGAAACGATCGATCACCTGCTCGATCGCACGGTTTCCATGCTCCTTGAAGACGACGGTATCGACGAGGTCTTCGTCGAAGACGGCGAATTGCGCCGCTTGCTCGCGCCCGTTTTTCGCAAGCACGTGAACGTCGACGAAGCGCTCGACGCGGAGATTCGCACGCAACTTCGCCATGTCACCGAGGGCACGCCCCAGTGGGACGTGGAGTTCAACCGCATCGGTGAGGCCATTCGCCGCAAGCGGGGGCTGCTTTAGTTTTCGCCCCGCGAGCCTCACGATGAACGCTGGCACGTCGATTCCGCCGCAAGCTCCCTCGGGAGCCGCGCCCTTCCTCATGCTCATCCTCTCGTCGCCTTCGGGTGCCGGGAAGACGACGCTGACGAGGATGATTCAGCAGCGCTTTCCGGAGCTGCGTTTTTCCGTCTCGCACACGACGCGCGCGCCGCGATCGAACGAGATTGACGGGGTGCACTACCACTTCACGGACCACGAAAGTTTCCGCGAAAAGGTGCGCGGCGGCTCGTTCCTTGAGTGGGCCGAAGTACACGGAAACTACTACGGAACTTCGCTGACCGAGATCATCCGCGCGGAGCAAGACCCCAAGTGCGCGGGCATCATCTTCGACATCGACTTTCAGGGCGCTCGTCAAATTCGCGCGCGCATTCCGGACGTCGTCCCCATCTTTATCTTGCCGCCCTCCATGGCCGAACTCGAGCGTCGTTTGCGCGGCCGCGGGAGCGAGTCTGAAGAGGCAATCGCCAGGCGTTTTTCAGGCGCTAAGCGCGAAATCTCGAACTACGCGCTCTTCGACTACCTCGTCGTCAACGACCAGATCGAGCGCGCGTTCGAAACCCTTTCGTCGATCATCGTGGCCGAGCGATCGCGACGCTCGCGGCGTGCCGGACTCGCCGAGTCCCTCTTGCGCCACGACGTCATCGTCCCCGACGACGCCCCAACCTCCGCGTAATACCTTTTGGAGATCTGCGTGAAAGAACCCGTCCTCATCGTCGGCTCGATGGCCTTCGACGACCTCGAAATGCCCTACGGCACGTTCAACGACGTGCTCGGCGGCGCCGCGACGTATGCCGCCATTTCGGCTTCATCGTTTGCGCCCGTGCGCGTCGTCGGCGTCGTCGGCGAAGATTTCCCCGCCGCGGTGCTCGAAACGCTCGCATCGCGCGGCGTCGACATCGCTGGCGTTGAACGCGCCGCAGGCAAGACCTTTCGCTGGCACGGGCGCTACGCAGCCGACCTCGGAAGCCGCGAAACCATCCACACGGCACTGAACGTCTTTGCGGACTTTCACCCAAAAATTCCAGTCTCTTACAAGACCTCGCCGTACCTGCTTCTCGGCAACATCCACCCGGCGCTCCAGCTCGACGTCCTCGCGCAAGTCGAGCGACCCAAGCTCGTGGTGGCCGACACGATGAACCTGTGGATTCACACCGAGCGCAAAACGCTCCGCGAGCTTCTCGGCAAAGTCGACGTCATCAGCATCAACGACGAAGAGGCGAAAGACCTCACCGGTCACGGCATGCTGCGCAAGGCCGCCGAAGCCATCCGCGCGATGGGCCCAAAGCGCGTCATCATCAAAAAGGGCGAGCACGGCGCCGCGCTTTTCGACGACGACGGAGTCTTCTTCGTCCCCGCGTATCCGCTCGAGGAACTCCGGGATCCAACCGGCGCCGGAGACAGCTTTGCGGGCGCACTTCTTGGCGTGCTCGCGAGCCTTGGTCGCACCGACGGCGCTGCAATTCGTCAGGCCATGATCATCGCATCGACGGTCGCGAGCTTTGGCGTCGAGGGTCTAGGCCCCGAGCGCCTTCTCACGCTCGATCGGGCTGCACTCGGAGAACGCTTGCGGGCGTTCGAATCCATGATGAACTACGGCGGCCCGTTGCCCACGTTGCCCTGAGTTTGTGTATGGTGGTCGGGTTGGTCACGGATGTGTGCTGGAATACGTTGAACAGTTAGTGGAGGACGCGTGCGCAAAGCGATTGGTCATGGGGTTTCGTTCGCAGTGATGGCTCTCGTGGGGGCCTTCGGGGTCGCTGTCGTGGCGTGCGCATCCAGTTCGAGTTCGAGTTCGACGGCGTCCGGGTGCTCGACTCCGGCAGCCGACGGCGGAGCCGCGCCGTGCAGTGTGCAGCCTGGCGGATACCCCGCGGCCGACTGTGAGGCGAGTCGCGGCGAATGCGAAGTGTGTGCAACATGCACGCTTGCGTCGAGCTGCGGCAACACGAACGAGTGCCTCAATACCGTCGACAACACGGGGAAGACCAAGCTCGCGCTTCGCGTGCGCCGACTGAATATCGCGTCACCGCCAAGCCTCAAGGACATCATCGTTCAGCGAACGATCCTGAACAAGGCCATGGACTTGGCGAACCCCACGTGCAGCGAGCGCGGCGACGGCAGCTTCAACTGGATCATGCAAATTGACACGGCGAACAATCGCCTCATCACCGGCGGAGCGGCTCCCGCCGACGTGACCGGCAACGGTAGCTATTGCTTCGTCCGCACGAAACTCAACGGGTTCGACGCAGCCCCCATCGACGTGAAGCTCACGAAGGACGCGCAGGGGCGCTACGCGACGGAGACGGTCCCGGTCCTCAACGTTCCCATTTTCGTGCAGAACAAGCGCGACAACGTCATCATCCTCCCGCTTCGCGGCGTCACGGTGCGCGACATCACCGTTTCGCCTAGCGGCAACTGCATCGGCGGGTTTCGCATCGGCGGCCTCGACAGCGCGCTCAGCTGCAAAGAAGACGACACGTCGTGCTCGAAGTGGACCACGGGCGCTTCGCTCGGAGGGTTCGTGAGCCTCGAGGACGCCGACAAGATCGACATCGTCGACATCGGCAAAACCCTCTGCACAGTGCTCACGAGCAAGACGGGCGCGGACAACAAGAGCTGCCCCAAGACGGCCGCCGGCGCGCTCGACGTGCAAGGCGACTACTGCTCGACGACGAACTCCGTCGGCGGATGCCGAGACAGCTTCTGGATCTCCGCCACGTTCGCGGCAAGCGCAACCAGCATCGACCCGAACCCGACAGACGCGTTCTGCACACCGGCGGCGCAGTAAGCCCCTCCGCGTGCCCAAAAGGAACTTGACCATGATCGACAAGCGCAACGCATATCGATGGTCCGTCGGCTTCGCGGTCGCCCTGGCGGCCTGCTCCGGCGGCAGCGGCGGCGGTGGATGTGGCGGCGCGGGGGGATGCAGCAAACCCCTCGCCGAAAGCTACCCGCGAGACCAGCGAATCGATAACGCGATCACGGTTCGCGTCACCAAGCCCGGCCTGACGTTTCTCGCGACGAGCCTTCCGAGCATCGCGTCGAACCTCGGCCTCGGCGGCACGGGCGGAGTCACCAACTTCCCCATTCCCGAGTCGACGACCACGCAATCGGGCACCGACATCACCATTTGCCCCGGCGGCCCCACCGGGGACAATTGCCGTGTCGACATCAACCTCGGAGCCGCGAAGCTTCACATCGACGGCGTCACGCCCCACTCGGTCGCCATCACCGGCACGCTGCCGATCCGCCTCAAAAACCTGCCGATCCACATCCTGCTTCCGGGCATCGGGGCGTTTCGACTGCCGCTCAACCTCGGCGTTGGCCTTGGCGGCACGGGCACCAACGGCGCAAGCGCACCTCAGTGCAGCGGCATCAATCCGGTCGCCGATTTCCACGAGTTTCCGCTCAACATCACGCTTCCGCTCATCAACGAGACGAACGCGCCACGCGACGGGTTGACCAAGGTCGACTTCAAGCACGCGGTGTTCGACATCGGCATCACGCAGAATGACGTGAAGATCTGCGGCGATTGCGGAGCGATCTCGGGCTTCTGCAACAGCGCCCTCGACATCGTGAAGGGCATCGTTTTCAACCTCGCCATCGGGCAGATCACGAGCCAGCTCACGGGAACGCTTCAGCAAAGTTTCTGCGAAAAAGCAGACGCGACGCGAACGCCCGAGTGTCCTTCGGGCAGCACGAAGAAGCCGAGCGACGGCATCTGTTACCTCGACGCCGACGCAACCCAGTGCCTGGGAATCATGCTCGGCACCGAAGGTCACTTTGATCTTGGCGCGTCGTTGAAGGGAACCTCACCTTCCACGTCGTCCGAGTTCGATTTGATTCTCGCCGCGGGCGGAGACATGAATCCGGACGCGCTCGCAGCCGCGGACAACACGCCGTACGCAGGCCATACGCCGAACGGTTTGACGCTCACGATGCTCTCGGGCACGAAGCCCAACCCGGCGACGCGCTGCGCCCCATTGGCCCACATGCCGATTCCGCGCGACATCCCCGTGCCCTCGGCGCTGAAGACGAACGAGCCGCCGAACTGGCCAGCCACTGCGGACAAGCCCCACGTGGGCATCGGCATTTCGAAGCGCTACCTCGATCACACCTTCGCCACGCTGCACGACTCGGGGCTTCTTTGCCTCGGGGTCACGACCGACACCGTTGCGCAGCTCCAGACGGGCCTACTGAGCGTGCTCGTCGGCAGCCTTGAGTACTTTTCGATCGAGCAGAAGGCGGCTCCGGTCGCGATTCAAACGCGTCCGCAGAAGCCCGCGACCATCACCGTTGGCAACGGCACCGACATCAAGACCGACCCGCACCTCAAGCTGAAGCTCGAGCAATTCGCGGTCGACTTCTACGTCATGACGAGCGAGCGGTTCGTGCGTGTCTTTACGCTGACCGCCGACATCACGGTGCCCCTGAATTTGCAGGTCACCGCCGACGGAAAACTGAAGCCACAGCTCGGCGACCTCGTCATCGCGAACGCCGTGGTCACCAACAGCGACCCGCTCCTCGAGTCTCCAACGAAGGTGGCTGAGTCCCTCGCGACCATTCTCGGAAGCCTCGGCGGCCAGCTCGGAGGCGCCATCAGCCCCATCGACTTGGCGAGCGCAACCGCAAGCCTCGGCGTGTCGATCAAGATCGCCGACGGCGGCATCCGCAAGCTCACCGAGGGCACGGACGACTTCCTCGCGCTCTTCGCGAGCATCACCCCCGCCGGCACGACGACCGCGCCACTTGTGCTCCGTCCCACCGCGCACGTTTCCGCGATGCACGTCGACGCGAAGGCCCTTTCCGTTGCGGCGTTCGACGCGACGAAGGCCCCGTCCGTCGAGCTCGATCTCGGCGCCGAGGGGCCCGACGCACAACGCGAACTCGAGTGGCTCGTGACCATCAACGGAGCCGCTTGGTCCGATTGGTCGTCTGAGAAACACCGGACCATCACCTCGCCCGTCCTCATGGCGCAAGGCCGTCATACGCTCGACGTTCAGGTGCGCGACGCCAAGAATCACGCCCTCGTTTCGCTCGACACGGCCAAGGTTCCTGTCCTCATCGACGTGCTCGCGCCTTCGGTGCGCATCGTCAGCGAAGACGGCAAACGTGCGCTCAAGACCTTCGACGTCGTGACCGGCGAGCGCGAGCTCAAGGCACGCTGGGTCGATGCAAAGGGCACGCAATCCGACTGGACCGACGTCGCAACGGTCGCGGCGAAAGTCGCTTCCGGCGAGGCCGTCGACGTCGAAGCGCAAGACGAAGCGGGCAACCTTGGCACCTCGGCACAGGCCATTCGGGGCCGTCCCGACGCCACGCTTGCTGGCGCTGCGTCTGGTTGCGGCTGCGCCGTGGCGGGCTCATCACAGGGCTCGACGACGCTCGGCTGGCTCGCGCTCCTTCCCCTGGCGGCGGTCTTCGGTCGCCGTCGGTCCGGACGTGCATCGACAATCGCAGGCGTCGGCGTGTTCGCGATGAGCGCGTTCGTCCTCGCGTCGGCGCCGGGATGCGGCGGACAGGCCCAAGAAGCGGTCATCCCGCCCGCTCCGCCTCCAAAGTGCGGATCGACCTGCAGCGACGAATGCTCCGACCCGCTGCCGCAAGGCGTCCTCGGCGCGTACCTGTCCACGGCGAAGGCCCCGGACGGCACCATTTGGGCTGCGGCTTACTCGGACTTTGCCCTCATGGGAACGCGGCCAACGAACTACGGCGACCTCGTCGTGGGCACGTACGACGTGGCGAAAAAGTCGTTCGCATGGGCCCAGGCCGACGGTCTTCCTGCAGCACGCGATGAAGGCGTTTGCACGGACGCGGACCCGCGAGGCTGGCGCGCGGGCGAAGACGAAGCAGGGCCCAACGTCGGCCTCTACACGTCCATTCAGTTCTCGGGCTCGACCCCGATGGTGAGCTTCTTCGACATGACGAAGAAGCGCCTCAAGTTCGCGACGCTCGATGGCACCACGTGGAAAACCTACGTTGTACGCGAGGTCAACGTCGGCGAAGCGGGCCGATCCGCACGCATGATTCTCGTCGACGGAAAGCCCGTCATCGCGTTCGCGCAGGTCGAACCTGTTGCCGCAAGCGGTGCGGTTCGCTCGTCCATCGTCGTGGCTCGCGCCAAGGTGGCCATGCCCGCGGCGGCGAGTGATTGGACGTTCGAGGACGCCGTCATCGACGAAACGACCCCATGCCGCGTCGGTTGGTGTCGCGCCGGCGACGTCTGCCAAGCGAGCGGACAGTGTGCGACCAAGGCGACAGGATGCGCCCCCGCATGCGCGGCCACGCAGTCGTGCGTCAAGAGCGGCTCAACTGCAGTGTGCGCGAACATTCTAGCCGCCGATCAGATCGACTCGTACGCGCCGATCACGGGCGCTGTGACCCGCATCGCGTCTGGCAAAAATGGCGCACTCGCCATCGCCGCCTACGACAGGCAGCACGGTAATTTGCTGGTCAGCCGCTACGGCGCCGGCAAGTGGACCACGGTCATCGCGGACGGAGAAACAGGAAGCCGCGCGGCAAGCACCGCCGTCGACACCGGCGACGTCGGCATCGGCGCGAACCTCGCGTTTGCGGAAGACGGAACCTTGTGGGTATCTTACGTTAACGGTTCAACGGAAGACCTTCGTATTGTTTCCGTAAAACCTGATGGCACCATCGGCACCCCGGAACTCGTCGACGACGGCTTCGACTCGAGCTGGAGCGACGGTCAGCACATTGTCGGCGACGACTCGGCGATTGTCGTCGATGCGTCGGGCACCTTGACCATCGCCTACCAAGACGCGACGGCCGGCGCTCTCCGCACCGCGGTCGGCACCGTCGCCGCGGCAGGCGGTCATCGCTGGACCCGCAAGTCCAGTGCGGTCACCCAATCATTGGCTGGCTTTTTCCCTTCGATCGTTTCCGCCAGCCCCCTCTCAATTGCGCACTTCACCCGTCGTGCGGACCGCGGCGAACGCACCATCGTCGGAGACGTGGTGATCACGAATCCGTGAGCCGATCCGCCGCCGAATCGTCTCCGTCGTTCATCGACGCCGAGGAGTCCCTTCGCGAGGTCGCGGTGGACGCCAAGGGCGATGACGCGCGCCTTTTGGCGTCGTTGCGCGCGGACACTTCGGCGGCGTGGATAGCATCGGAGGCGCTTCGCGCGTTGCGGCGGCGCTTTAGTGAATCGGAAGATGTGTCGCTTCCCGAACCTGCGTCGATGCTGGTGCGTCGCGTGAGGTCGGTGCTTCAGCGCGGCCCGAGCTCGGACCACGAGCATGCGCTCGCTCGCGCACTCGCCGCGCTTGCTGTTGCGGGACAAGCAGAATCGCTCGGCCCAACGCACCTCGACGACCTCGCGCGCGAGATGCTCCTGCTTGCGCGCGACACACCGTGGGATGCAACCGGACTCATCGACGCGGCACTCGCCGCGGACGCCGCCCCGATGTGGGCCGCGGTCGTGGCTCGCCTTCGAATCCTCGTCGAGCGCGCGGACCCGGCAGCGGTGCGTGCGGAGCTTCTCGTGGGCGCTGCAGCGTTGATTCGCTCGGCGCATCCTGTCGCCATCGAGGGTGTCGTCAAGCTCGGTGCGGCGGTACGCGACCCGGCGCTTCGCAGCATTCTCGCGCTTGGCGAGGCCCATCAAGCCGCGGTCATCGTCGAAGGCACGTGGGCCCCCGCAGCACCCGGCGGTTTCGCGCGCGTGCTCCTCGTCGTCACGGGGCTCACCATCCTGCGCAGCGCATGGCAGGCCTTTGAGCACTTGGCGCTCGGGCGTCGCCGTCACGCACGTGTCGAATGGCGAAGCGGGCGAATTCTCATCACGCGGGGTGAGTCCATGGGTGGCCGCCCCACCTCGAGCCACACGGTCACGCTTGCTCCCGATTCGATCGGCCGCATCGACTGGTCAGGCAAACGCACGGGCCTCGTTGGCGGCATGTTTGTCGCCCTCATCGCCGCAGGAACCTTCGCAGGAACCTTCTTCGCCGTCGTCGGCGCTCGCCTTCACGTCGCGTCGTTCTTCTCGGTCGGCGTCGGACTCGCGGGCCTCGCGCTGCTGCTCGATCAAGCGCCTCTTCGCCTCGTCGGCGCGCTGAGCGGACGCGGGCGGCTCACGATCGTTCCCCGCGACGATGACCCCATCGTCGTCGATGTGCAAAACAGTGAAAACGTTGACTCGCTGCTTCAACGATGGGCATCGTCTAACGCTTAGCCCGCATCATACGCTTACACAAACCACCCAGCGTATTTCGCACCACATTTCATACGCATACGCCTTCACGGTTTGGCTTGCGTACCTCGTTCGGGTGACACCCGACGCTGGCAACCTTCGCTAGTCGATCATTCGTGGGCCGAACGCCGGCCCCCTCCAAAAGTAGGATCACCCACATGATGCTTTCGCTCTCCACTGCTCGCCGCCTGGCTGCGTTTTCCCTTGCCGCAACGGGGCTCCTCGGCGCCCGCACGGCCGCAGCCGCAAACGTGTGCGCCACGATTGATGAAAACGCGGACACGCTCGACGAAGGCGACCGCAAAGCCGCGTTCTCGGTCCTGAAGCAGGCTCTCGGGGCGAACGGTCACACCGTCGTGACCAGCGATTGCACGGAGACCTACACCGCGAGCAACGTGCGTCTCGGCAAGACCATCAACGTGTCGCTCGTGTCGTCGAAGGGCTCACGCAACCAGAGCGCGAGCGTCATCGAGGAGCTTCCCGCCGTCTACGACCAGCTCGTGAAGGCGCTCGACAGCGGCAAGGTCATCGGCGACGTCGGCATTGCAAACCGCAAGAACGTCACCCTCGATCAAGCGGCCCCGAACCGCGTGCAGTCCGACAACCTCGGCTACATCGTCGTGGGCTACGGCCTCACGACAGGCGGTGACTCGGCGCCTGGACCGAGCCTCGGCGGCGGCTACCGCTACGAACTCGATCGCTTCGCCGTCGACGCGGGGCTGCGCATCGACATGGCCCAGTCGGGCGCTGCCGCGGCGCGATTTGGATTCCTCGTCGGCATCCGCGGGCTCTACTTCTTCAACCCGTCCGACTCGTCGACGCCTTACCTCGGCGCGGGCTTCTCGTTCGGCGGAACGAGCACCGAGGTGAGTCACGTCAACTACTACGGCAGCGGCCTCGCTGGCCGAGCGTCGCTCGGTTACGAATTTCTCCGCGAGAGCACCATCCGCTTCATCGTCGAGGCGGACGCAACGCTGCCGTTCTACAGCATGGACCGCTCCTCGGACTTCAGCAATTTCGGCGTCTCCACCGCGGGCACCCCTTCGAGCGTTTACGGCGCGATGTTTGGGTTGAACCTCGGCGTCGCCTGGGGCTCGAACTCGAACCGCGTTTCGACCGTCCGCGTCTATTAACGACGCATCGAGCACCCGCTCGCCTCGCACGCGCTTCGGCTTCGGCCGTGGCGCGTGTTTTCGTTCCATCGTCTTCCGCGCAAAGCTCGGGTCTGTTTGACCTTGCGAAAAGCTTGCTAGGGAAGCGCCCATGGGCCGGCCCCTCGACGACGAATGGCGCAACTGGCTCAGCCTCAACCTCGGGCGCGGGTGCGACCTCGCGAAGCTGTTCGCGACCGCCACCGGCAACGGCTTCGAACCCGGTGACGTTTCCGCGGCGCTCGACGGATTCCGCCCGAGCCCAACGCTTTCAACGCCCGCAACGGACCCTTACGAAAAGCCGAGCGACGAGCGTCCGCTGAGCGACGAGGAGAAGGAGCTCGCGTCGCCGAACCTTCCGCTCGAGCAGTGGCTCGCCTTTTTCAATGCGTCACTGACCCGTGCAGACCATCGACCGCGGGCGTGGCGCGTGGACACGACCCTCGCTCAGCTTTATGAAATCCCGCACTTTCTCTCGCGAGATGAATGCGCGCAGCTCATCGAACTCACAGACAGGAACGCCATTCCATCGGTCGTCGTCACAGGCAAACCAGGGCACCGCACGAGCCAGACGTGCCACCTGGGCCACGTGGATTCTCCGCTCATTGCGCTCCTCGACGGCCGCATCGCGGACCTGCTCGGCATCGACCTCGGCTACTCGGAACCGATTCAGGCGCAACGCTACGAAGCCGGCGAGTATTTCAAGGAACACACCGACTGGTTTACGCCTGGAACACGTAGTTACCTCGACCATGCGTCGAAGGTAGGCCAGCGCACGTGGACGGTGATGGTCTACCTCTCGCAGACGGAAGAAGGCGGCGAGACGCGCTTTCCTCATCTGGGTCGCGACTTCGTTCCTTGCGTCGGAACCGCGCTCGCGTGGAACAACCTGAACGCCGACGGCACGCCCAATCGCTTCACCTTGCATGCGTCGCTGCCGGTCACGCGAGGCCGCAAGTACGTCATCACCAAGTGGTTTCGGTCAGCGCTCGCGAGAACCGTTTGAACCTGGAGCGAATGACGACGCGGGCTTCTCCGATGGCCATCGAAGCGTGCGCAAACTCCTGATAAACGTGGCCGATGCTCCTCGGTCGCGCGCTCTTCGTTCTCACGTTCTTGGGCTCTTTCTCGCTCATCGCGTGCTCGCCCACCACGACCGAAACTGCAGCGACCTCCGAACCGTGTGCAGACTGCATTGATGCCGGAACCGAAGACACACCGGGTCTCGATGCCACCGTGTTCGGCTTCGACGCGACGCGCTTCTCGTTCACGGGCTCCGAGAACCGGCGCACGAACGACATCGCTGCATCGTTCCCCGTTGCGGGAACCTACGACCGCATCACGCTGACGCTGAGCCTCGCGTGCCCCGACCAAAAGTGCGATCCGTGGGATCGCGCAGGAACTCTGGGCCTCGTGGTCGACGAGGGCGGCGCAGGAACGGACGACGACAAGGTCATCGAGCTCGCGCGCTTCATGACCCCTTACGGAGTCGGCGGAAGCTGGACCTACGACCTCACGGACCTGCGACCGCTCTTTCGCGGCCCGTTGAAGCTGCGTGCGTTCATCGACACGTGGGTCGGCCCGGGGAGCGCCTACGGCAACGGCTGGGCGCTCACGACGAGCATCGAGTTTCACGGCGGCATTCCGGCGCGAACCCCCATCGCCGTCATCCCGCTCTGGCAGCACAGCGTCGATGGCTCCGTCGTCGTCGGCGACCCTGAAAAACCTCTCGCCACATCGCTTCCAGACTTCTCCGTGACGCTGCCAGCGAGCACCTCGGCGGTCGCGGTGCGGACCCTCGTCACGGGCCACGGCCAAGGCAACCAAGGCAACTGCGCCGAGTTCTGCAAACTCAATCACACGACGAGCGTTGGAGGCGACGCGCACAAGTCCACGCCGTGGCGCTCAGATTGTCGAACGACCGCCGTTGCGGGCCAACAAGGCACGTGGACGCTGTCGCGCGCAGGCTGGTGTCCCGGTTCGGACGTGCGCCCGTGGACCTTCGACGTCGCCGGCCTCACGGAAGCTGCGCTCGCGGGACGAGAGCCCATCGCCGTTCATCACGAGGTCGCCGCCTACGAAAATGCGTGCCGCCCGATCGCAAGCGACGCGGGCACTTGCGACCCAAGCACGTGTTCGCTCAGCACCGGTTGCGCGTACGACGGAGCGAACCATACGGAGCCATTCCTTCGTATGTCCTCTGTGGTGATTGCGTATCGCTGAGGCAAACTCGATCGCCTCGGTGCCACGTCTCAGACGGGAACGCCGGCGCGTGGACGACGGGCTGCCGAGAATCATCCGATGAGGGCGACGACCGCATCGCCATTGGCGCAACAAACGCTGACGAAGTGCGCGTCGCGCGAACGAGCGTTTAGGCTGACAATCGTCGCTTCAGGCCTCGCCCCGCGTTTGC
>CAIQDA010000305.1 GCA_903870415.1 uncultured delta proteobacterium | reverse complement strand
CGCGACGTCATCGTCAGTGGTGGAGACCCGCTGGCCATGGGAACCGACCGCCTCGTGCGCCTCGTCGCCGAGCTGCGGACCATCGAGAGCCTCGACACTGTTCGCCTCGCCACGCGCGTGCCCGTGACGCTTCCGCAGCGCATCACGCCCGAGCTCGTGCGCGCGCTCAAGCCGCACCACCCGCTGTGGATCATGACCCACTTCAATCACCCGAAGGAGCTGACGCCCGCGTCGGAAAAAGCCCTGCGACGTCTCGTCGACGCGGGCTTTCCGGTCATGAACCAGACGGTGCTCTTGCGCGGAATCAACGACGATTCGAACACGCTCGAGACCCTCTTCCGCGGGCTCGTGCGTTGGCGCGTGAGGCCGTATTACCTTCTTCAGATGGACCCCGTACAAGGCACAGCCCATATGCGTACGACGCTCGCCGAGAGCCTTCGCATCGTCGGCGAGCTTCAGGGGCGCCTCACGGGCATCGCGTTGCCCAAGTTTATCGTCGACACGCCTGGAGGACTTGGAAAAGTGCCTCTCGTCGCCGAGGGCATCGTGCGCCGTGAAGGGCTCGCCACGACGCTGCGGACGTTTCGTGGCGTCGAGGTCGATTACGTCGATCCGCCTCGTTAGCGACGCGGGTTTCGGGGCGTCGCGCGTCGCGGAAGACCGTCGGAAGCAGGCGGCCCGTGCGCACGCCGCGGCGATCCTCGATGCGTCGCGTCCGACGTCGGGACCCACGCCCGAGGGACCGACGGGCGCACCGGTCGCGAGACGTCTACACTCGCCGCATGCGACGATCGGCTCTTGGGTTTTGGGGTGCGCTGCTCATGGGCGCGGCGGCGACGGTGCAGGCGTGTTCGGGAACGGCGGCGAGTGGCTCTCCTGGGGGCGCGCCCGACGGTGGCGACGCGTCGACGGCGGGACAAACGGACGGAGGAATAGCTCCCGCAGGTGATGCCGCGGTGGCGCCGTTGCCCGGTCCGTTTCCAGGGTTCGTTCCCGGAAGCGATTGGCACGTGGACGCCGACGGTGACGGGATTCCCACGGCGCGCGACGTCTGCGCCACGCGCTATGACCCCTCGCAAATCGACAGCGACGGCGACGGCATCGGCGACGCATGCGACACGGACGCGACGCATCCCGTGGTTGGCGGTCCCATCGTCGACCTCGGTGCGGAGAACGTCTCGCCCTATTCGGCGTGGCTCGCGTTCACCTCGACGCGCGCAGACCCCTATGGCGTGGATGTGCAGATTGCATGGAGTGCGCAACGTGCCGAGTTGACGACCGCAGCCGCCTTCAACGCGATACCCGCGGCGCACAAGTTGACTGTTCGCGTTCGCGCGTTGCCTGGGGCTCCTGCTGAGATTCCAATCATCGTCGAAGGGCTCCCCCCAGGAACACCGCTTTTCATCAGCGCGCGCAACGATGGCGATACGGGAGCGGCTGGAAATATCCTTGCCATCACGACGTTGCCCGCTCCGGCGGTGGCCGCTGCATCGGACCGTCCCACCGTTCTAGTGCGCAGGGCGGAGCTCGACGCGTTTGCCTCACGCGCGAGGAGCGGGGATGCCTCCATCGCGGCGTGGAAATCGCGCATCGATGCGAACCTCGCGCACCTCGGCTCTCTCGACACCACGAACGCCCAATACTGCGCGAGCGCGGCGCTCCTTTACCACGCGACCGGAGACGCTTCGCGACTCACGCAGGCGAAGGCCCTTCAAGCCGCAGCGCGACAAGCGTGGGCTGCAACGACGCTCACGGGCAACGACTACCGCTGGGCGAACGCGATGCTTGGTGTCTGCACGGACCTGCTTTGGAACGAGCTTTCGCAGGGCGATCGCACGGCCTCCATCACGACGATGCTCGAAGATGACGAACACAACGCGTTCGCCGCGCCGCCGCTTTTCAACGACACGGACGAGAGCGATGGCACGACGCGCACGCTGGTGATCGACGGCCTCGTCGGTTGCCACGCGCCCGGACTCGACGCCTCGCTTTCGTCACGTTCGTGCGCCATCTTGGACGCGGGTCTTCGGCGCGCCTACGGCGAGTTGCTTGTGGAAGCGCGCCGCGACCGAGGTGCCTTCGCGCTCTCCGGCGGGCATCTGGCGGACGGTAGCGACTACGGTCCGAAGACCTCGCGTTATTGGGGAATGGTCCTGAGGGCTCTTCAAGTGAATGGCGCGGACCCAGGCGATTACCTGCCGTTTGTGTCGAATCTCGTGCGCTCCTTCTTTGTTCACGGGGTCACGCCCGCGCGCAAAGGTTTCATCTCGTGGGGCGACGTGACGAGTGCGAGCAACAACCTCGCGGTCGAGCCATTCAGCTTCTCTCTCGAGCCCGAGAGGCAAGACGCGCTCCACTGGTTGACCGGCATTCTCGAAGCGGGCGGCGACCAAGCGGGAGCACTACGTGCGCGTCGCGCGATGAGCCTCTTCACACCGATGGCGACGGAGCTCTCGTTCCCGAACCTCTTCTTCGCGAAGGCAACTCCAAGCGGGTCGAACGACGACACCTTTGTCTGGTTCGACTCGGGCATGGGCATCGTTTACGACCGCACCGGATGGACGTCCTCGTCGTCGCTGTTCATGGCGAAAGCCACGTGGGGCGGGGTTGATCACCAACAGGAGGACGCCGGCGAATGGCGTCTGTGGCGCAAGGGTGCGTGGATTGTGCATCCTTCGGTCGGGTACGGCGGAGTGGCGGGGATGGTTGACGCGCACAGCACGTTGCCGCTGACCGTGATCGCCGAGGGCGATGCGCCGCGTGAAGGTCAGTACGTGGCCGCGCCAAGTTTGCCTGCGCGTATCACCGGGGAGTGGAGCGACGGCGCCGTGAGTGTCACCACGATGGACCTTCGTGGCGTGTATGCGTCGTACTATTACTATCCACAGTACTACCGAGACGTCGCACGCACGATCGTCTGGTGGAAGGGCACCGCGAACGACGAGGTCGTGGTCTTCGACCGCGTGGACGACCTCAACGGCGCACCGTCTGAGAAACGCTGGCAATTGCACTTTCCGGCGCGCCCGACCGTGAGCGGAACGTCAGCCTCGGTGACGGTGGGGGCCACGAGTGTTCGCGTCGATGCTCTCCTGCCTGCGGGAACGGCGCTCTCGGTTCGCGCGCCCGTGACGACCGCGGCGAACAGCCAAGAAGACGTTTACACGCATCGACTCGTGGGCTCGACGAGTGGCGCATCGCCGCGCTTCCTGTCGGTCGTGCAAGCGGGCGACTCCCCGGGCGCGCTCGTTGCCGCAACCGCGGGCGCTGGTGACCCGTGCGCCCTCGTGGCGAGCCGCGCGACCATCGTCGCGAGCGCCGAATCGGGGCAATGCGCGCTCTCTACCGCGCCGGTCGACGCGGTGATTGCGGGTCTCGTGCGCGGCCACCGTTACGACGTTCGCCTCAACGGAAACGTCGTGAGCTGGAGCCTCGGTTCGGCCATGGACGCGAGCGAGGTTGGGCACCTGCGCGTGCGCTTTGCGAACGGGGTGGCTTCCGACGTCACGCGCGACGCCGTAAGCCACTGAGTTCAGTGGTCGCCGCCGACCGGGTCCGCATCGGTGCCCGCGTCGGTGGTGCTTGCGCCCGCGTCGCTGGAGCCGTCCGAAGCGTCGCCCGCATCGAGCGTTGATGCGTCGGCCGATCGACCGCCGTCGCCGTCTGCCGTGGGGGTCGCCGCCGCCGCGTCGTCGCTGAAGCTGCCACCGGCCGTTCCGCCATCGACGCTGGCCACGCCGCCCGGGTCGTCCGCGCCGTTGTCCGTTACGCCCGGCGGCAGCGGCTGCGGCCCCACGTTGCAAGCCGTGGCGAAAGAGAGCGCAGCGAAGAGGACGGTGAGGGTGAGGAGGCGACGCATGGCGCCATCAACGTAGCATCACCTGTGCCGCGCTCGGTTGCGGGAGAACGATGCGAAAAAGCTGCTCGTGCCGCGACCAAGTTGTCAGCCTCGGCACACGATGGCACAGGCCGTAGCAATGTGAGGGTGGGTTGGCGGGCACGGGGCGATACCCAAACAAAAACGGCCGAACCTTTCGGTTCAGCCGTTCATGCGCTTCCAGGCGACGGGGATCAGCCCGCGACCGTGTAAGGCAAGAGAGCGATCTGGCGAGCGCGCTTGATCGCGACTGCGAGCGAACGCTGCTGGCGAGCCGTGAGGCCCGAGACACGAACCGGGACGATCTTGCCGCGGTCGGTGATGAAGTACTTCAGCGTACCGATGTCTTTGTAATCGAACGTGTGGTCGGCCTTGAGCCCAAGGCGAGCCGCAACGCGCTTGGTGTGGCCACGTCGAGCTCCGCCGTCAACGGCGCCCTTGTCGTCATCTTCTTCAACGCGCATGTTCATCTCAATCTCCGAAACTGCCTGGAAGGACCGCGGACCGTAGACGGTTCGCCCTTGGGTGGCAAGTCCATGTTGCACGTTCGCGTGCTTCGCGGCCGCTCTGGCCGGTTTCTCTCACGGATCATGAGAGGTGGATTCGGCGCTTGGCTGGGGAAGCGCTGCTGCTTGCGACAGAAACATGCCCAGGGAGGTGTGCCGTTCCTCGATGCGGTCGTCCCGAAGCGCGAGTTGAAGGGCTCGCTCTTCTCCGACCACGACGAGCAGTCTCTTGGCGCGCGTAAACGCCGTGTAAAGCAAGTTCCGGCGAAGCATGAGGGCGTGCTCGCGCGCGACTGCCACGACCACGGCGGGAAACTCGCTTCCCTGGGACTTGTGTATGGTGCACGCATACGCAAGGGCAAGCTGGTCGAGCTCCGCAAGCTCGTAGCGAAGTTCCCGGGAACCCTCTCCGTCCTCGAAGCGCACGATGACGGTTTGCGCCTCGCGATCGAGTCGAACAATGGTGCCTTGGTCGCCGTTCGCGATCTGTTTCTGCGCGTCGTTCACGAGCTGCAGAACGCGGTCGCCGACGCGAAGCACTTTTTCGCCGCGTCGGACCGCATCGCCCACGGGATTCAGAAGCTCCTGAAGGCGCTTGTTCATCGCGACGGTGCCCGCTGCGCCTTTGTGCATCGGCACGAGCACCTGAACGTCTCGTTTGGGGTCGAAGCCGAAGCGCTTTGGGATTCGTTCGGCGACGACGGTCGCGATGGTTTCGGCGATGGCCTCGCTCCCTTGCCGCTCGATGAAGAAGAAGTCCGGGTCGACGCCCTCGATCTTTGTCACGGGGGCTTCGCCGTTCTTGAGGCGGTACGCGTTGCGAATGATGAGGCTCGCCTCCGCTTGACGGTAAACCTTCGTGAGACGCGACACGGCCACCCAACGTGATGCGATGAGATCCCGCAAAAATGCGCCCGGACCCACGCTTGGTAGCTGGTCCACGTCGCCCACGAAGAGCACGCGCGCCCCGTCGGGAATCGCTCCGAGGAGGGCCTCGGCCAGCGGCACGTCGAGCATGGACGCCTCGTCGATGACGAACGCATCGCCTTCGAGCGGGTTCATTCGGCCACGTTGAAACCCGCGACGCGGATCCACTTCGAGGAGCCGATGAATCGTGCGCGCGTCTTGCCCGCTCGCCTCGGCCATGCGCCGTGCTGCGCGACCTGTGGGTGCTGCAAGCGACACGCGAAGTCCTTCGCTCGCCAGATGCATCAGGATGGCGCGGAGCAGCGTGGTCTTGCCGCAACCAGGTCCGCCCGTGATGACGAGGACGCGCTCGCGCCTGGCGGATTCCAATGCTTCGAGTTGCTCGCTGCCAAGCTCAAGGGCGTGTTGCTTGGCGAGCTTTTCAAGCGTGTGGGCGATGGGGGCGAGGGGCTTGTCCGTCACCTTCATGAGCCTCGCGACGTCGCCCGCGATGGCTCGCTCCGCCGCGTCGAGACCTGCGGCCGCGTAGAAGACAACGTCTCTGTCGGTGCGCGTGATGACCGCACCTTCGGACGCGAGAGCCTCCACCGCGCGCTCGAGAGCGGACTCATCGGGAGGCGTGCCGTCCACGGTCAAGAGCGCGCGTGAACGCCCAAAGAGTTCGTGGACAGGAAGCCGCGTGTGCCCGTCGTCGCGCGCGTCGCT
>CAIQDA010000304.1 GCA_903870415.1 uncultured delta proteobacterium | reverse complement strand
CGTAGGCGGCGATGAGCGCTTCGCCTGCAAGTTTGCTCGCGCCATAGAGAGAGATGGGCAAAAGAGACAAATGGCCTTCTTTGCCGGGCTCGGGCGTGTTTCCGTAGACTGTTCCTGATGAAGCAAAGACGATCTGCTTGACGCCTTGACGCCTGGCCGCTTCGAGGACATTCGACGTGGCGATGGTCCCTTGCTCCAGGTCGAGCCTCGGCCGCTCAAGGCCCCAGCGAGCCTCCGGATTGGCCGAAAGATGGAACACGCGATCGTGTCCCGCGTGTCCCGCGATGGCGGTCTCAAGCGACGCCGCATCGAGCACGTCGCCGGTGACCACCTGGACACGTCCAGACCGCAGCGCGGTTTCCAGAAACGCCGGCCTTCCAACGGAAAAGTTATCATACACCGTGACAGAGCCGCTCGCGGCCAGCTGCTCCACGAGATGACTGCCGATGAAGCCCGCTCCCCCGACGACGAATGATTTCACACGCGGGAGCGTAACAGAGCGCGCGCCGACGGGCTGCGAAAATACGGCCCAACTTGCGCCGGGCGCAGTAGAGTGCGGGCCCGATGATCATCTCGCGTGCCCCCGTCCGCTTTTCGCTCGGTGGAGGTGGAACCGACCTCCCGTCCTATGCCAACGAGCATGGGGGCTTTCTCGTCACGGCGGCCATCAACAAGTTCGTTTACGTCGGCGCGAATCCGAGGTTTTATCCTGAGATTCGATTGATGTATTCGAACACCCAAACGGTTCGTTCGATCGACGAGATCGAGCATCGCCTTTTTCGCGAGGCCCTGCGGCTGACCGGCATCAAGGACCACATCGAGCTCGTGAGCATCGCCGACGTGCCGGGCAATTCGGGGCTTGGGTCGTCGAGCAGCTTCCTCGTCGCACTATTGAATGCGCTCCACGTCTTTCGTGGCGACTACGTTTCTACCGAGCAACTCGCGCAGGAAGCGTGTCACATCGAGATGGAGGTTCTCGGGGACCCGGTCGGAAAGCAAGACCAATACATCGCGGCCTACGGCGGTCTCACCGCATTCACGTTTCACCCGAACGGCAAAGTCGACTTTGAGCGCCTCGACGTGTCGCCGGAGGTGATCGCCGAGCTCGAGCATAATTTGCTCATTTTCTATTCGGGTATCGAGCGAAAGGCGAGCGAGGTTCTTTCCGAGCAAAAGAAGTCGATCACGACAAACAACGATGCAGCCGTCGAGCGAATGCATCGAATCAAGGCTCTCGGTCATGAGACACGCCGCATTCTCCTCGAGGGCAGGCTTCACGAATATGGCGAGCTCCTCCACGAGCATTGGACCAACAAACGCCGCCTTGCCTCGAACATGACCGACAGCAACATCGACGACCACTACGAAGCCGCTCGAAGCGCGGGCGCCATCGGAGGGAAACTCATGGGCGCAGGTGGTGGCGGTTTTTTCATGTTCTACGCACGCGCCCACGAGCGTCGTCAGGTGGTCGAGGCCATGCTCGCTCGCGGCCTTCGTCCCCTGCGATTCCACTTCGAATCGAGCGGCGCGCGTATCGTCTCGAACATGCACGGCGGCTGACGTATCGCGGTCACACGCATCCGGTTTTCTACCCGAACGGATTCATCGCGAGCCCGGCGCTACATGCCCTTGAAGAGCCCTGCGTAACTGCGACTCACTTCGAGCTGAGCGCTGTGGCCACGCACGCTCACGATCTGCCTTCCGCGATCGTCTCGGGTGACCGCCGCGACAGCCTTGATGTTCACGAGGGTGCTGCGGTGAATCTGCCAGAATAACTTCGGGTCGAGCTCGTCGACGAGCTCCTTGATCGGTTTGCGAATGAGCGCCTCGCTGGAGGTCGTCTGCACGCGCGTGTACTTCTCGTCGCTCTGGAAAAAAAGCACGTCGCCGATGGGTGTAATCTGCACCGTACTGCCCACGCTGGCTTGAATCCATTCGAGGTACGCGGGCGCCTTTCCGCTCATCTGCGCCGCGAGGCCATGCAGCACTTCTTGAAGCCGCGGCGCGGGCTCAGCGTCGATCGAATGATCGCTCGTACGCTGCGCAAGACGGCGCCTCACGCGGTCCACGGTCGTTCGTAGGCGCGCGACCTCCGCGGGTTTGAGCACGTAATCCACGACCCCCTGCTCGAAGGCCTCGAGCGCGTATTGGTCGTAAGCGGTGACAAAGACGATCTCGGGCAGCCACTCGTCCGCGTCGACCTCGAGTTGAGCGATTTGCCGTGCGGCCTCGACACCGGTGAGGCCCGGCATTCGGATGTCGAGGAACACGACGTCGGGACGATGCTCGCGCACGAGCTCCACCGCCTCGAGTCCGTTTCGCGCTTCGGCAACGATGTCGAGGTCGGGCCACGCCTCGACGAGGCGGGAGCGAAGCTGATCGCGCAAGATGCGCTCATCGTCCGCGATGACGGCACGGGTCGAGGCGGGGAGTGGCATGGTGAAGTTTCCGTTCGTCAGCGTTCGTTCGTCAACCGAATCACGTCGTTTGAGCGGCGCGATAAGGGATCACGAGCGTGGCGATGGTGCCTCCCGCAGGTGAGGCCTCGACCGTGAGCGAGGCGTCGCTGCCGTAGAGCAACTGGAGCCTTTCGCGGACGTTGGCGAGGCCGGTTCCTGCGCCTGCGCTTCGGGGTGCGTGTCCGAGTCCCACGCCGCTGTCGGTGACGCGGACCACGAGTCGTGCATCGACGATTTCGGCGTTCACAGTCAGGCTTCCGCCTTCGGTCTTGGGCTCAAGCCCGTGGCGAATCGCGTTCTCGACGAGCACTTGAAGGACCATCGACGGGAACTCGGCGGAGCGCAATCCGGCGGGCACGGCGACGTCGGTCGTGAGGCGCTCCTCCATGCGCATCTTGAGCAGATCGAGGTACGGAAGGATCACGTCGACCTCCTGCCCGAGGTTGCGCGTGGTGCCGCTCGCTGTGGCCTCACGCATCGCGGGCACGGTCGCGCGAAGGAGGGCAATGAGGCTCTTCTGCATGCGGCTCGCTCGTGGCGGGTCCGTCTCGATGAGGTGGTCGATGCTCGCAAGCGTGTTGAAGAGAAAGTGCGGCTCCACTTGCGCTTGCATCGCGGCGATGCGCGCTTCGGCGACTTGGCGTTTGAGCTGCTCGGCCTCGGCGGTCTCCGTGGCCTTGGCGGCATGCGCCTCGGCGGTGAGTTGCTTGCGGTAGGTGACCTTGATGATGATCGACGCGACGATCACCAAGTGAGCGAGGCTTGAGAGAAAGTCCCCAATGGGCTCGTCGCGCAGCCCTGCGAGGGGCGTGCGGTGCTCGCGCTCTTTGTCGTCATCATCGGCTTCGTGGTCGCCGCGCTTAACCTCGTCGAGCTCCTCGATCGCGCGCTCGATACCCGCGCGAAGCTTCCGCTTCACGGCTCCGTTTGGGAGCGCGATGTGGATGGACGTCGTCTCGTGCCCATCGCCGACTTCGATGTGCACGCCGTTGTCTTTTTCAGGAGCCGGCGTCGCCGCGTCCGCAAGGTTGAGCGAGGCATCGTCGAGGATGGGCGCAGCCTCATGGTGCGCGCTCTCCGACGTGCGCGCCCGAACCCCATCGTCGTCGATGCGGATGTCGATCGCGTTGCCGGGCGACGCCGATTCACGTTCCGCGGCACGATGATCGAGCGGCTCCGCGTGTTCGCCAAAGTCGCGAATTCGCCAGCGAAAAGGCGGCAACGATTCAAGCACGCTCATGAGGATCACGAGCAAGAACGAGAGCAGCGCAAAACGCCTCCAGCTGAGGGAAACGAGCCACGTGGCATACGCGTGAAAGGCCCGCGTGATGGGCGCGACGCGTTCGGTCCAGGTCTTGCGGTCAGGGGAAACGTTCGTGTTCATGAGAGCTCCTTGGTGGGGGTGAAGCCACCGTACGAACCCGTCCCATTGCGCGCAGTCCGGGTGCGACGAACGGCAGCCCAGGCGCGACGAGCTGCAGCGGGGTCCGACGTGCGGGAGCCGCGTTCAACGCCTGCGCGCAAGGGCCTCGGTGTAGACGTGCTCGTAGGCCTTGGCACCTTGAGCCGCCGTGTAGCGTTCCTCAAAAATGCGCCGACCGAGTTCGCCCACACGCAGCTTTTCGCCCTCGTGGCGCAAGAGAGACAGGGCCGCGTCCGCAAGAGCCTCCGGGTCACTCGGGGGCACGAGCGGCATCGGCGCAAGCTCCGCAAGGGGACCATGGCTCGCCGCAATCAGAGGCACGCGCAAGGCCATCGCCTCGAGGAGCACGAGCGGCAGGTCGACCTTTCCGTAGAGATCATTCACGGGAAAAAGCACGGCCTCGGCGCCAGCGATGAGCGCGTGCGGGTCGGTGACTTCGCCCAAATGATACGTGAGATGCGCGAGGCGTTCGCGTGCGAGCTCGGCCACGATGGCGCGTTTGACCTCTGCGGCCTTCGGGGTCTTTGGGCGACACGCAAAGACGAAGCGCATCTTTGGAAATGCGTCGTGCATACGTCGTATGCTTCTCGCGAAAACCGTAGCGCCGTCCGAGAACTCAAGGTCGCCCGGGTACAGCACGTAGGGCGCGGGGCCGATGAGGGTTGCCTCGCGAAGCTCCATGATGCGCGCTCCGCTCACGTGCGGTTCGGCAATGAACGGCGGAACAATGCGCAGGCGTTCGGCAGGGAATCCAGCTTCAACGCAGGCGTCACGCGTGGCCTTCGACTGGCAGACAACGAGGTCACCGAACAGGAGCGATCGCACCTTGGCGAAGCTCTTCGGGCGACTCGCAATGGTCTGCACCGTGGCCCCTTGCCACCCTCGAAGTTTGTGCACGATCGCCACGAGACGCGACGCCGTCGACGACGGGAAGTTCGGCGCAAAGACGAAGTGAAACACGCTCGGCGGCGTGTCGACGAGCAGCTTGCCCATGACCGCAAGGTGCGCACGCATCGGAGACGCGCTCTCCGGCGGCGATTTGACGACCACGCGATCGCCCCAAGATTCGTGCGCTTCGAGCGCGAACAGCTCCGGAGTGTACGCGCGCATCGCGGAGGCAAGGTCGCGCACGAGGACTTTCGAACCGTCGTTCCAAGGAGCTTCGATGGTCTTTGAGACGAAGAGGACGGAAGGCTTGTCGGTCATCGGTCTATCCACGCAAGGGCTTCGTCGAGGGTGCGGACGGGCATGAGGCCGTCGATTCGCTCACGGCTCGCAGGTCCAATGCAGGTTGCAAAGCCGAGGGCGCGCGCCTCGCGAATGCGCGCCTCAAGATGACCGACGGCTCGCACTTCGCCGCCGAGGCCAAGCTCGCCAAAGACTGCAAATTCCGGCGGAAGAGGCTTTCCTCGAAGCGACGACACGAGCGCCAGCCCGATGGCCAAGTCCAGCGCCGGCTCGTCGACTCGCAGGCCGCCCGTGAGGTTCACGTAAACGTCCATGGTGGAGAACGCGAGGCCCGCTTTGCGCTCGAGCACCGCGAGGATCATCGCAAGACGCGCCGAGTCGATGCCGCTCGTCGTGCGCCTTGGATTGCCGTGATTGAACGGTGCGACCAGCGCTTGTACTTCAATGCAGAGTGCACGTGTCCCTTCGCAGGTCGACGCCACGACGCTGCCCGCCAGCGAGGTGCGCCTGTCGCCGAGGAGAAACTTCGACGGGCTTGGAACCTCTTCGAGACCGTCTTCGGTCATCGCGAAGACGCCCACTTCGCCGCCGCGCCCGAAGCGATTTTTCAGGGCGCGAACCGTACGCAAACCCTGGCCACGGTCCCCCTCGAAGGCCAGCACCGCGTCGACCAGATGCTCGACCACCTTCGGCCCCGCAAGGCTTCCCTCTTTCGTCACATGGCCCACGAGGACGATCGGAATGCCGCGCTGCTTCGCCATGTCCACAAGGCGCGACGTCACCTCACGCACTTGCCCCACGGTGCCCGAAGCCCCGTCGAGCGACCCCGAGCGCAGCGTTTGAATCGAGTCGACCACGAGGAGCGCAGGCTTCACGTCGTCGACCGCGGCCAGCACCGCCTCAAGCTCCGTGGTGGCTGCAATATACAAGGAATCCGTCAGGGCTCCAAGACGACGCCCGCGATCCGCGATTTGCGCCGCCGACTCTTCGCCGCTCGCGTAAAGGACGGCCCTGCCGCTCTCTGCCACCGCGCGTGCCGCCTGCAGCAGCAACGTCGACTTTCCGATTCCCGGCTCGCCACCAAGAAGAATCACCGAGCCGGGCACGAGTCCCCCGCCGAGGACGCGATCGAGTTCACCGAGACCTGTGGGTGTCCGTTCGAGCTTCTCCGCGCCAACACTCGTGATGGGGCGCGCGAGGCCTTTGTCGCCGGGCGCCCGAGCCTTGAGTGGCTTTGCGTCCATGACCTCTTCGACGAGCGAATCCCAGGCGCCGCAGCCGGTGCAGCGCCCAAGCCATCGCGGCGAGCGTGACCCGCACGCCTGACATACGAACTCGGTTTTCGCCTTCGCCATGGCGTTAAACGCTCACGCCAAAGTCGCGCAGGGCATCGTTGAGCGACGTCTTCTTGTCCGTCGACGAGGTGCGCTGGCCAACAATGAGCGCGCACGGCACCATAAACTCGCCCGCGGGGAACTTCTTCGCGCGCATGCCTGGAATCACCACGGAGCGAGCCGGCACATAGCCGCGGTATTCCTTCGGCTCGTTTCCGGATACGTCAAGGATGACCGTGGATGCGGTGAGCACGACGCCTGCACCGATTACGGCCTCTTTTCCCACACGAACGCCTTCGACGACAATGACGCGTGAGCCAATGAACGCGCCGTCTTCGATGATGACCGGCGTGGCGGAAGGCGGCTCAAGCACCCCGCCGAGGCCCACGCCGCCGGAAAGATGCACATGGCTTCCGACCTGCGCGCACGAGCCAACGGTGGCCCACGTGTCGACCATGGTGCCCGCGCCCACGTACGCGCCGATGTTCACGTAGCCCGGCATCACGATGGCGCCGCTCTCGACGTGCGCGCCGTAACGGATGACGCCCGGCGGCACGACGCGCACACCGGCCGCGTCGAGGTTCTTCTTCAGAGGGATCTTGTCGTAAAATTCAAAGGGCCCGACTTCGATCTTCTCCATCGCGCGGATGCCGAAATAGAGGAGGATTGCCTGCTTGACCCACGCGTGCACCGTCCACGCGTCGCCGTCGACCGCGGGAGGCGACGCCACACGCAGCTTGCCCGCATCGAGGTCCGCGAGCACGGACTCGACGGACTCGCGATGGTCGGAATTCTTCAGCAGAGACCGATCGGCGAAGGCGGCTTCGATGAGTGCTTGGCGGGGGTCCATGGCATCGGCGTTTAGCCGCGATGAAGCGGCGCGTCACGCGTGCACTTGGCCTGGCGATTCGTGGAACGCTACGCTCGGCGGCGCTGGTCGTTCCAGCAGCCCAGGAGACTTTCTTGCAGAGCGCGCACAAGGCCCTTGAGTGGGCACGAATCGATTCCTTCCTCGGCAACCGCTCGTCGCCTGCGCTCGCAAGCCATCGCCCCTGCCCTGTGTGCGGGTCCATTCGCTCAAAGAACGTCTTCGAGCTCACGGACTTCCAGTTCTATTGCGACTCCGCCGAAGTGCCCAAGCGCCTGAACGTGCGCGACGACTTCTGCCTCGACTGCTTTGCAGTTTACATGAATCCCTGTTTCACGCCGTATGGCTTCAGCGTGCTCGCGGCGGAAGCTGGTCGCAGCTACGGCTCCTCCGAAGGGCGACCGGACGAGCAAATTGGCTGGCTGAACGAACGAGCGCTCCTTGCCCCGGGCGCGCGCGTTCTCGACATCGGCTGCTTCGACGGCGCGTTCTTGGCGCGTCTTCCATCGCACACACGGAAATTCGGCGTGGACATCGATGCTCCTGCCATCGAGCGGGCGCGGGCGGTGCATGCGGAAAAGAGCATTCACTTCACGGTCGGCGACTTCGAGACGTTTGAATTTAACGAAGAAGCGCCCGACACCATCACGGTGCTCATGGTGCTCGAGCACTTGCCGCGGCCGACGGAGGTCCTGCGCAAGCTTCGTTCGATTTCCCACGCGAACACGAAGCTCGTCGTCGAAATTCCAGTCGTCGAGCGTGGCCCGACGAACGACATCAATGGCTTTTTCGCCACGCTGCACACGACGCACTTTAGCCGTCAAACACTTGCAATCTGCATGCTTCGCGCGGGCTGGCGCATCGAGCAAGCGACCAACCAACCCGACTACAACGGCTATCGTGTCGTCGCTTCGCCGTGCGAGCCGGTCTCGCTCGTTTCAAAGAACGTCGAGGACCTGACGTCGGTGAACCGCTCCCTCGAACGATGGCACGTGGCCGTTCGCGAGGCCGAGGCTCGCCTGCGCGCACCGGCTGCTGCGGGGCGATGGGTGGTGTGGGGAGCGGGCGGTCACACGGAGTTTCTCTACCAAGTCACCACGCTCTTTCACGCGGACGGGGACGAGCTCTTCGCCCTCGTCGACAGCGACACGCTCAAGCACGGCAAGAGCTGGCGAGGCGTTCCGATTCACTCGCCTGACGTGCTTCGCGACGTGGACTGGTCGAGGACTAACCTCCTCGTGTCGAGCTATGGCGGCCAGGAATCCATCACGAAAGCGGCGCTCGCTCTCGGCGTTCCTGCGGAGCGCATTGTCACGCTCTACGACCAGGTTCACCGCTGCTGACGTGGGCTCCGGTGAGTCCGCACGCGCCGCCCATTCACGGTGCGGGCGAGCACGAACATCGCCGCGTCGTCTCAACGCTCGCCGATGGCAGCGCGATGCTGAACCACGGCTTTTTGCAGGTCTGCGCGAGCCTCGCGATCGCGGAGCTCTGCCTCGAAGGCCGCCTGCTCGCGTAGGTTTACGAAAAAGAGAGTTCCCTCCCCGAGCTCGAAACGCGTTCGTTCGAGGCGCGCAAGTTCTTGTGCCACGCGCTTCTCTGCCGCGGCCGCTACCCCACGCTCCGCGGCTCGACGCCACGCGGAGATCGCATCGTCGACCTCCACGCGAATTCGATCGCGGGTGAAGGCAAGGTTCAGACGCGTTCGCTCGACGGAGGCCTCGGCGACCGCACGGCGCCCCTGCCACGCACGGTTGCGCGGCGAGAGCTCGAGGGCCAAGGTCACCTCCGCGGTCGGTACTCGATAACCTTGGGAATCACCTGCGATTGGCAACGTAACCGCGCTCCCAATGTCCGCCGCGAGCAGCGTTTGATTGTCGGCAAAGTGCGCCTCAATCGACTCGCGTTCGAGCTCCGCTTGCATGCGCACGATCTCGGGTCGCGTGGCCTCCGCTTTGCGCAAGGCTTCGGACCGAAGCGGGGGCACGCCCTCAACGAGCGGAAGCTCCGGCGCGTCGAAGGCTGCCGCATCCGAGACGGCTCCTTCGGCGTCGCGCACGTAGAGGCTCAGCTCGTAGCGGGCTTGCTCCACGGCACGCTCGGCCGACGCCAGGACGCTCCGCCGCTGCAAGACGCCACGCTCGTTCTCGAGGACCTCCGAGCCTTGTATTTCTCCATGGATGGCGCGTCGCTCGGTTGCGCTGCGACGCGCCTCCGCGAGTGCGAGCAGCTTGCGTGTAAGCTGCACACGTTCTTCCGCGAGGACCCAATCCCAGTAACGAGACGCCGCGACGCGTGCAGTCGCGATCCGTGCCGCCTCGAGATTCGCTTCCGCGACGATTGTTCCTCGCTCGGCTCGAGCCACTGACGTGCGCCGACGATCGGTCGCACGGTTGCGCAAGAGAGGAACGGTCACCCCCACGCGCGCCTCGCCCGCAGGCCCGGTCTCAAGCTTGCCATCGTAAGCGGGAAACGCGCCGTCGCTCACGCGCCAACCTGCAAATCCACTGGCGCCATAGAACGAGGTGGGCTGCTCCAAGAGAACGTCTGCGCGCGCGTTTTCGTAGGGGCCGGAGAGCGCTGCCGCTGCCCGTGATCGCAGCAACGGATCGAAAGCACCTTCGCTTGCGAGGCGCTCTCCCTCCGCCGCCCGAAGGTCCGCCTGCGCCGCGAGCACCGCAGGAAAGTGACGATCCACCGACGCACGCACTTGGGCTTCGGTCAGCACCTCGGCGCGCACGAGGCCCGCATGCGCGAGCGCCGCGAGGCTCGCGCGCAAGAGCCATGCACGGTGCGTCACTTGCCCGACTCCTTGCCCGATGCATCCTTCGAAGCGTTGGCTTTTCCCTCGGCGGGAAGCATGGGCGGAAAGCCGTTGAACTGGCGCCAGAGCTCGTAGCCGACCGACACGCGGCTCAGCAGAACCCAGCCCTGCACGCGCGCGCCCTGACGCAAGTACTCCCCTTCGGGCCAGCGCTCCGAGGGCGCGATCACGACGCGGAAGCGACCGCTCCCATCGTCCGTCGCGTCGACGAAGCGCACCTTGCCGCCGAAGGTACCGACCGCGGTCGACGGCCATCCGGAGAACTGAATCGCGGGCCAGCCCTCGAACTGAAGTCGCACCTCCTCCGCGCGATGCACGAGCGGCACGTCGTTGCCGTCGATGAGGAGTTCGACGGCGCGCTCTTGCGTGTCAGGAACGATGGTTGCCAGCGTTTCTCCAGCCTTGACGAAGTCGGCGATGCCGCGCGGCACCACGCGATGAAGCGTTCCATCGAGGGGCGCTTTCACGACCAGGTTGTCTTGGCGCGCAAGGCGACTCTCGACGCGCGCGAGCTCCGCCGCCGACGACGCGACGTCGCCGCGAGCAACCTCGAGCTGCCCCTTCACGTCGTTGAGCGCGGCGAGAGTGTCCTGCTCCACGCGCTCACGATCGGCGTCGATGGCCTTCACATCACGCCGTGCAAGGCTCAGCGACACCTCGGCACGAACGGACTCGGTCGCGGCGCGCGTGCGATCGAGCTCGGCGACCTCGACCGCGCGCTTCGACGCCAACCCTTCAGAAAAAAGCGCCTTTTGTCGCTCCTCTTGCATCACCGCCGTGCTCGCGGACGCGCGCGCTGCCTCGAGAGACTGCTCGACGGTGCGCACACGCTCGAGCGCCATCGTCGCGCGGTGCTCCGCCGCGCTCATCGCCGCCTCGCGCGACGACGTGAGTGCCACGATGCGTTCGTCGATTGCCGTCATGCGGGCTCGCCCCGCCGCCACGCGTGCTCGCTGCGCGTCGGCCTCCGCTCCGACTCGCTCGAGGATCTCAGGATCGTTGTCAGCGAGGACGGCCACCACGTCGCCGGCCTTGAGGCGCTGCCCTTCCACCGCCGCCCAGCGCAGCACGCGACCGTCGACTGGCGCGGCGATTTCCTGGGTTCGCTCGCCGGGCGCAAACGCGATCACCCGCCCGCGACCCAACGCCGTTTGCTGCCAAGGCACGAACGCGCACACGACGACGAAGAGCGCGAACCCCGCGACGACGAGGCGCGAAAAGGTCTGCCATGCACGCGGCGTGCGCACGGGCAGCAGCCGCACGCGTTCGCGCGTGTCGAGACTCGCATCGCGATGGTCACGAGGCGCGACGAGCTTGCGAAGCTTGGTGGCGCTGACTGCGGCGTCATACAGGGTCGCGAGGAGCTTGCCGATCTTCGCCGCACCGAAGGCCGCATCGCCAACGACGAGCTCCGCGGCCACGAGCTGCCCCAAGGTAAGCTCGCCGCGCAGCACGAGAAGACCTCCAAAAAGCAGGAGTCCGCTGACCATGAGCACGCCGACGACGAGGGCGCCGACGTTGTGCAATTGCAAGCTGCGCCAGTAGCGGGCGCGGGCATCGAGCCACGATTCGAGGTAGCCGGCGATGGGCGCGGCCCCATGCGACCCATGGCCGTGGGCGCGAGCGTCGAGGGCATGGAGTGCGTCGTACTTGTGCCCCGAGACCTCAAGCGAGAGCGACCAGGCGCGCTTCATCGGAAACGCCACGACGGCGACGATGGCCGTGATCGACAGCACGTCGAACGCAAGGAGGTACGGGTGATAGAACGCCAAGAGCCCGAGGCCGAGGCCGAGCTTGAGGAGCGTCGAGGCGCCGTCCACAAGCAGCGTTGACGCGGCTTTTTGCAGCGAAAACACTTCGTGGACATAAGCCTGCTCGTGCGCGGAGGGCGTCTCGTGCGCGTCGCTTCGGAGCCGCTCGTCGAGGTCGAGAGCCGTGCGCACGAAAAGGCGACGCGTCAGCATCTCGACGACCACTTGTTGCGCGAAGGAAAGCAGCGCCGAGAGCGCGAGGACGGCAAACAACAACCCTGCGATCACCACGAGCGGCTGCTGCAACGTGCCAAAGCTTACCGCCGTGACGACGCCCTGACTCGCGATGGGGCCCGCGAGGCCGACCACACCCGCGGCTGCACCAAACACGAGCGCACGCAGGACCTCGTCACGCTCGATCCGCACGAGACCGCGCAGCGCTTCGCCCAGCGTTTCGCCGTGCGTCGCGCGCTTGGCGTGATGGTCCGCGGCACCGTGCCCCTCGCCAGAGCGACGCTCGCCAACTTTCGCGAGCGGGACGGGCGCTTCTGGTCCGAGGGCGAGCCACTCGCGCAGGCCCTCGAATGTGGTCGCACGGGCGCCGACTTCGCCCGCACGCTCCAGCACGAGCCGGCCGCTCGACGACCGCACGATGCCAACCGCGTGCCCCTGAGCATCGAGAACCACCGCAACGCCCCCGGCCTCGAGCGAGGCCGCCGCCACGAGCGCGGAGACGTGGACCGGGTAGCCACGAGCCCCGGCGAAGGATGCAAACGATTGGGCCGCAGCGTCCGCAAGTTCGGGCACGACGTCGTCACGACCAATCGCGCGCCCAAGCGCCTCATGGGGCGGAAAACGCTCGAGTTCATGGGGCTTGAGCACGAAAGACCTTTCGAAGGGATGGCTGCGATGCCGCCGCTCTCACCTGTGCTAGAAAACATGCGTCTCATACCATGTTTTGTCAAACGTGTTTTCTCGATCGCACTTTTTGCCGGCGCGACTATGCTCCCCTGTCGAGATGACGATGGCCTCGGACCCTGCGAGCTGGACCTTCCTCACCAACCACGCGCACGTGCTCTTGCGCATCGCGATGGAGCCGCGCGTCCTCGTACGCACGCTCGCCGACGATGTGGGAATTCGCGAGCGCGCGGTGCTGCGCATCATCGCGGACCTTGAGGCCGACGGGTACCTTTCGCACACGCGCGAAGGCCGCCAGAATGTCTACGAGGTCAACGTCACGAAGCCGTTGCGCCACCCCATCGAACGCCATTGCTCCATGGGCAAGCTGATCGACACCGTCATACAGAAGCCCCGCCGGCCGGCGCGCTCGTCGTCGCGCTGAGCAGCCGCGCGCACAAGAACCGAGAGCTTGGCGAGCTTTTCCTGCGGACTACACGTATTTGCGCTCGCCTTCGTCAACGGACGACGAGGCCAAGCGGGTCGCAGCGCCTCACGGGCTTTTGGGCCGCACTTCGAAGACCACGCACGGGTCGGCGTCGCACGCGAAACGCCGCACGAAACGGGGCCCGAGCGCGCCCGCGTGGTCACGGTGAACCGCGAGGAATTGCACGTGTTCCGCATCGACCGCAGCGACGAGCGCCTCGCCTCGTGGGGCCTCGTCGCCCAGGTACACGAGGCGACTCAGACCGTCTGCGCGAAACCCCAGTCCCGTGAGACCCACGCTGCCATCGAAGGCGAACGCGTCGCCGGGCCTCAGCTCGGTGCGGACGTCGAACCATTCGGCACCACGCGCGTCGACGCTTACCCGCGCGGCACGGTCCCGCGGTGTCATGCGCGCGAGGGCCGCAAGGCTCGGGCCGCTGTCCGTGAGGCCATTGGCACCAAGCACAGCACCGACCACGAGCAACACGCCCATCAGTCCTTTTCCTGCGCTTCGAAGCGACGCAGGCAGCGACGCGAGGGCCGCGGGCGCAAGCGCGAAACCAAGCACCGGAAGGGCGATCGTGTACCGCGCAATGAACGCTCCGCCTTGCGCGAGCGTCGCTGCACCGACCACGCTCGCAAGCACGCGCGCCTGCGGCACGCGCACGACGGCCACGACGAGGAGCGGCAAGAGCGCGTAAGCGAAGACCGGACCGAAACCGCCGAAGCGTTGATCGAAGACGTACTGCGCGGGCTCGTGAAACCAGCTGTAGGCGACGCGCGCGAGCCAGCCCCATTCACGCTGCGATGCGGACAAACCCTGGTCGAGAACCGCGTGCGGGTCCATTGTTCCCGACAGACGCAGCGGGCCTAGGCGCAGCGCAACGGGCCACACGGGGTTGCCGTAGCGAAGCAGATTCTCGACGTAGACCTTGCCCCCAATCGCCGCCGCGAGGAGCGCGAGGCGCCCGTGCGAGACGAGCGCCGCCCGAAGGAACCTTCGCCGGAGAACGTGCGCGCCAATCGAGACACTGAGACCGACCGCAAGCGCGACCGGGGCCGTGGGTTTCGTGGCAAGCGCGAGGCCCAAGAACGTTCCCGCGAGGATTTCCTCATCGAACGTCGCAGCATCGACCAGGTACGAGAGGCCCGCGAAGAGCATCGCCGCGTAAGCGACGTCGACGTAATTGCTTGCACACTGCATATAGACGACAGGAAGCGCGAGCGGGGCGACCGCACAGGCCAGCGCCTCGGACGACGATGCGCCGAGCCGTCGCGCCACGCGGAACGTCGCCGCGCAGAGGAGCGGTACGAAAGCGAGCTGACCGAAGTCGACAAAGCGCTCGTGGCCCAAAAGCAGGCGGAATCCAGCAAAAAAGAGCTCCGCAAAGCGCGGGTAGGTCTCGACGAACGCGACGCGTCCCGGCACGACGCGGATGCGACCGGTCTGCACGACGTCGTGGACGACCGGCAAATGATAGCCGAGCGAGTCCCACGCCCACGTCTCGAGCAAGCCCGATGCGAGCAGCGCCACGAGCGCGCACTCCAGCGACACGCCGACGACGACGCACAAGAAGGGCTGCCGCGAGAGGGCGCCGAGAACTCGCTTTGCCCGCCCAAAATCCTCGGTGGCGACACGCGCATCGGACGCGGACGCGAAGGTGAGGACGACCCCCACGAGACCCAGAAGAACCGCGAAGAGAAGTCCCTGCGTCAGGACCCCGAGGTGTCCGAGCGCCTGCACCGCCACGACGACCGCGAGGGGTGGAAACGCCGCCCCGCACATCATGCGATCGACCGCCGCGTGGAGGCTCGCTCGTACGGCGAGGAGCCAGCCCGCGCTGGCAAGGCCCACGAAGACGATGAGAGGGACCAGGAGCTCCAAGACCCCTCGTGCGCTAACGCAATGCAATTTGCCTGCCCACCGGCGCGTGGTGCGGCAACGAAGACGTTGCTCCGGCGATGCCAAACGGTGACAAAGCGCCCCGCGGTCGAGAGACGCTCGCGTTCACGTCGCGTCGAGACGCACGATGACACGGCTGCTCTCCCTCCGGGGACATGCGAGCGGAGCGACCTCAAGGACGCGACCCGCGCACGCGCACAGTTGGCCACGGGAATCCCTGGCCGCTAAGCTTGTGCCGTGAGCGCTCCCCGCATTCCCACCAAGTTCATCGCCGAGGTCTCGAGCAACCACGCACGCGACCTCGCGCGCTGCCTCGAGTTCGTTGACGTCACGGCCCGCATTGGATGCGGCGCGGTGAAGTTCCAGCTCTTCAAGCTCGACGAGCTCTTCGCCCCGGAGATCCTTGCGCGTAGCGAAAAGCACCGCGCCCGACGCGAGTGGGAGTTGCCCGTCGAGTTTCTCGCCCCCATCGCGAAGCGCGCGCACGACCAGGGCATCGAGTTCTGCTGCACGCCGTTCTACCTGAAGGCCGTCGACGAGCTCTTTCCCCACGTGGATTTTTACAAGATCGCGTCGTACGAACTCCTGTGGCACCCGCTCATCGCGGCCTGCGCAAAAACAGGGAAACCCGTCGTGCTGTCAACCGGCATGGCGACCCTTGACGAGATCGGTGCCGCCGTGAAGGTCGCCCGCGACGCCGGCTGCACTCAGCTGACACTCTTGCATTGTACATCGAGTTATCCGACGCCCGCGCGCGAGGCGAACTTGGCCGCGATGGGCACGATGGCCCGCGAGTTCGGCTGCCCCGTCGGCTGGAGCGATCACACGGTGAGCCCGGCGGTCGTGACGCGAGCGATTCACAAGTGGGGAGCCACGGAGGTGGAGTTTCACCTGGACCTCGACGGCACGGGCGCCGAATACGCCACGGGGCATTGCTGGCTTCCCGCGCAAATCAAAGCCGTCATCGACGAGCTGGCCATCGCCTTCGAGGCCGACGGAACGGGCGTCAAAGAGCCTGTCCCCGCGGAACTGCCCGACCGCGAATGGCGAGCCGACCCGAGCGATGGGCTGAGGCCGTTTCGCTCTCTTCGCGAATCCTTCGGCACCTGAGGAACTCTCAACCCATGACGATCGCCCGCACCTTCATTCAGCTCAGCACCCGCTCGTGGCAAGGCGTCCCTGACTTCTCCATCTCGCCTCTCGAAAACGGCGAGCCGTTCTTCGCGCTCACGCTGCGCATGGCGAAGCAACTTTCCGCACCGATTATGCTCCTCACACCGTCGTGGGACGAAGGCAGCGCCCTGCTTCGCGACACGTACGCGAACGTCCTCGGCGAGCCGCTGAAGCACTTTGCAGGCCTCGACAACTCGCCGCTCCTTCGTCTCGTGGAGGCGTGCTCCGACCTCGATGACCACGCGTACGTCGTCCGCATGAATGCGCTGAACGCGTTCATCGACCTCGAAGAAGTTCGCGCGCTTGTCATGAGCACGATGGCTTCAACGTCGGACGCAGGGCTCTTCGAAGACGACATTCCTCCCCAACTCACGGTCGACGTCTTCCGCGTGGGTGCGCTGCGTAGCGCCGCTCGCTCACTCGACCTTCAATCGCCGCTCCAGATCCATGCGCGACAAGCGGTCGCTGCGGCCTCGGGAACGCGCGTTTGCCGGGCCGTGGTGCGTACGCCGCCCGACGAGGAGCTTCGCCGCGCGCGAGCTGCAAACGAGGCCCTCTACCGACTCGCTCACCTCGAATACAACGAGAAGCTCGTCATCCCCGCGGGCGATCAACTTGGGTTTCACTACGACCTCGCGATCGCCGAAATGGGGAATCTTCCGCAGCGCGTTCTCGACATCGCATGCGGCGTCGGGTTCGGCAGCGCGCGACTCGTTCGCGCAGGCCACACGGTGATTGGCGCCGACATCGACGACGCGGTGCTCGCCGACGCCGCGCGAATGTTCGGAACCTCCGAGAAGCTCTCGTGGATGCGCATCGACGGCGAGGCGACTCCCTTCGAGACCGCAAGCTTCGATTCCGTTTGCTCCTTCGAAACGCTCGAGCACGTGGCCTCGCCCGTGGCTTTTCTCAGCGAACTCCGCCGCATTCTGAAGCCCGGCGGAAAGCTCTTCTTGAGCGTGCCGCAAAACCGCTTCGGTCACATTCCCCTCAACCCGCAGCACGAGCGCGAGTACCGGGCTGCGGACCTCGACGTTCTCTTGCATCAGTCTTTCGACAACGTCGCGCTGCGCGGCATCAAACAGGGCCGCATCATCGTCGACGGCGACCCTATCGGCGCGAACTCTTACGCCACGTGCTCGTGAGCGAACGCTCCGCGATCAGCCGTCGTCTCTGACCGCGACGACGATAACCTCACGGCCGATGCCCGCAATCGCCTGCGTGCGTTGCATGGCGCGGCGTGCAGCGTTTTGCCCTGCATCACGCATCGCGAGTTCGAAGGCCATGCGGCGCTTGTGCACCGTGCGGCCGAGCGAGTCGTCGCCGATGTAGCGATCGCCCATGAGCAAAAACTGATCGATGGGAAACGACGTTTGCGTATCGACGACGCGAAACCCGTGCGCCGCGATGAACGGCGGCAACGTGACGGTGTTGAAGTAGTTCAGGTGGTGCGGAGGCGCGATCCACCACGGGTCGAGTCCCTGCGTCGCGATGGCGGCGTGCTGAATCGGATTCTCGTCGTTGGGCACGACGATGATGAGCGCGCCACCTGGGCGAAGAAGGCCACGGAGAATGTCCAGCATTCCGCCAGGGTCCGGGAGGTGTTCGAAGACAGCTGCACTATGCACGCAATCAAAAACGCCAAGGCCCGGAGCCGTGCGCTCGTCGAGAAAGTCTTCAACGATCGGAATGCCGCGGGCGCGTGAATCCGCCGCCGCTTGCGACGAGGGTTCGATGCCAAGGACGCTCCAACCACGACCCTGCGCGCGTTCAAGAAAGAGCCCTGGACCGCTCCCCACATCGAGCACGCGCCCGGTTTCGATGCGTGCCGCAACGGCGAGATCGTCGAGGCGATCGTCGTTCACCAAGTCCCACCACGCTTGGTCCTCGCGGTAGCGCTGGATGTAGAGCGGCTTCTCCGTCGCGTAGTAGTCGTGGCGGTAGACGTTGGCGAGTTCGTCGGCGGTCGGCACCGGCGCAACGTGCGGGAATTTGCAGCGCTCGCACGAAATGACGTCGAAGCCGTTCTTGCTGCGGAGAAGCTTGCCCGTGTGAGCCTTGTCATCGTGCTGCGTCATCGCCGTTCGTCCTCACCGCACCCGATACGCGGCGCGCAAATCAAAAGTCTCATGAGAGTGGCGGTTCAACCACGCCCTTCGATGCCAATCGTCACGCACGCCATCGCGTTTGAGAGACGCTCGATGGCTTCGTCGCGCGACGCCCCCTCCACGAGAACGAAGCCGAAGCGATCCGGATGCGATCGCACGACGGGCTGCTCGTCGCCCACGCGGCGAAACATGCCCGACCGCAAGACGCCCGGAGAGGCCTCCATCGCCGCAACTCCGTCGATCGACACGATGCGCCCATGCGGCGGAAACCAATACCGAATCGCTGTGGCCGCATGACGCGTGGGCGTGAGTTCGGCCGCATGAACCGCCTCGCCAAGGGCCTGCTTCATGACCGCGTCGACAAGGTTCACTCCGCTCGCCGCGACGATTTGGTCGCTCGCAAACCAGCCCCCGGAAAGACGCAGCGCGAGCTCAATGATCAACGGCTCGCCACCTGGAGCCACCACGAGGTCGCCCTTCACAATGCCGTCGCGCACGCCCATGGCCGCGGCACCGGCTTCAATGAGGCGATCGATTTTGGTGCGCAACGCTGGGTCGACGGGCGCAGGAATCGTGCCTCCGTCTTCGATCGCAAACGGCGCGAACTCGTCGAGCCGATCGTAGTTTCGTTCCGCAAGCGCGGGGGTGTGAGCCACGCCGTCGATGAGAAATGATTCTGAGGAAATTTGCAGCCCCGGAACGAACCTCTCCAGCAACAGCGTCGGGCGGTTGCTCCAGCTCGACGACTCACTCCAGGCCCACGCGAGGTCGTCTGTGGCACGCAGAATGAGCACGCCGCGAGCGCCTCGACCGTCGATGGGCTTGAGCACGAATCGGTCGAGCCCCTCGGCGCGAACGGTTGCCACGAACGCGTCGACGCTTGAGACAAGCCAGTGGTCGGCACACGAGACGCGCGCATCACGGAACGCGTTCTTCATGAGCGACTTGTCCGCGGCAAGCGTCGCACTGGCCACGCGATGCCCTGACAAACCGAAGTGCTCCGCCACCGTCGCCACCGTGAGCGGCACGTCGTTCGCGATGGTCATCACGCCGTCGATGCGGCCTCCCTGCGCGACATAAGCCTCGAGCGCCGCCACGGTTTCCGCAGGGTCACGGGTGGAGGCGAGCACAAAGTCATCGGCCATCGTGCGACACGGAGCCGACGCCGAACCGTCTGTCCCGACGACCCGATGACCTGCACGACGAGCGAGGGCGTAGGCGGATTCTTGCTCGGCACCAGCGCCGACGATGACGAGAGTCTTTTGCATCACGCCTCAGGTTTGAAAATACATGCCGCCGTTTGCGTTGATGGTCTGACCGGCGAGGTAATCGCCCGCAGGCCCAACGAGTGAAACGACGAGTTGCCCGAGCTCTTGGGGGCGCCCGGATCGACCCGCCGGAATGGCCGCAAGCTTGGCTTTTCCCGCAGCGGATGCGAGTTCAGCGGCGATCATGTCCGTTTCAAAGAGGCCCGGTGCCAGGGCGATCGGCACCACCCCGTCGCTCGCGTAGAGCTTTGCGAGCGAGCGCGTGAAGTTGATGAGCGCTGCTTTGGAAGCTGCATAATGCACCTGTCGCAGGCCGCCCCACTGACCGCCGATCGATGAAACGTTCACGATGCGTCCCCAACGTGCGGCGCGCATCGCGGGTACGCACGCGCGAGCGAGGCGAACGGGCCCAACGAGATTGGTGTCGAGCATCGTCAACCACGCGTCGTCGTCGAGGTCCTCGAACGGGCGCTCGTCCGCGATGGCGGCATTGTTCACGAGAACTTCAACGTCGCCGAATCGCTCGCGCGCCTTGGCCATTGCCTCGCTGACGCTCGCTCCTTGGCGCTGATCCATGCGCACCGCCGCACACGTATCCGGGTAGGCGACCGCGAGCGCATCGAGGCGACCTGGCGCCGAGCACCACGTGCCCACGACGCGATGGCCAGCGATGAGAAGCTCTTCGGCGACAGCCGCGCCGAGGCCGCGACTCGCTCCGGTGACAAGGCAGGTGCGCGCGGTCATGGCCACATCGCGTCGAGCGTCTGGCCCGCAAGCAACATGGGCGAAACGTCTTCCGCAGTCGAGATGCGCGCGTGAATCAGAACCGGACCTGTGGCCGCAAGCGCCTGAGCAATCGCCTCGAGGAGTTCGGCCTCGTTCGTGACCGTGAACGCAAGCAACCCAAACGCGCGCGCAACGGCTGCGAAATCAGGGTTTTCACGGACGCCGCAGGTCGGGTCGTCGCCCCAATTGAGCTTCTGAAATTGACCCACGATGCCAAGGCGCTGGTTGTCGAGCACGACGATGAGCACGCGTGCGCCGAGCTCGGCGGTGTACGCGAGCTCTTGCAGGTTCATCAGACACGACCCGTCGCCGACGAAGCAGATCACGCGTTCATCGCGACGCTCGTACGCCACGCCGTTCGCCGTCGGCAGGTCGAAACCCATGGTTCCGTGGCCGCACGAGGAGAACCATCGGCGCGTCGGCGCATCGACGACGAAGTGACGCGCTGTCCACTGTTGGTGCGAGCCCACACCGGTGACGCACGAGAGCGTCTCGGCCCGCGTTGCACTGGAAAGCGCGGAAATCACGGTCTGTGGCCGAAGCACTCCGGCAGGCGACGAGGTGTCGAGGGCGTGGACCTTCTTCCATTCGGCGATCGTCGACCACCATGCGTCCCGAGGGGGCACGGGGCGACCTCGGAGCTGCCCCGTGATGGCGTCAAGGGCTTCGCGGGCGGGGGCGCGCCACGTGTCGTCCACCCTCACGCGTGCATGAGCGATTTCGTCCTCGTCGATCTCGATGCGAAGGACACGCGCGCCCGGAGCGAATCGCGCGGTCTCTGTGCCCGTTTGGCGAATGTCGAGACGCGAGCCCACGACGAAGACGAGGTCCGATGCTTGAACCGCAAGGCCCGCGGCGCGAAAGCCCGTATGGCCGTGAAAACCCAGGGAGAGAGCGCTGTCCGACGCCACAGCCCCGAGGCCCGCAAGGCTGCAGGATACAGGCATCGGGTGCACGTCGAGAAGCGCGCGCAACGCCGAGACCGCGTCGCCTGAAACCACTCCGGCCCCAGCAATGAGCACCGGGCGCGCTGCGGCGGCTATCGCGTCGGCGAAGCGCTCGGCGATCGAAACGTCGAGGGACTCCGCCGAAGACGGCACCGCAACGGGCTCGACCGACAGCGCGGCGATGGCCGTTCGCTGGACGTTCATCGGCAAGTCGATGAGGACAGGCCCCTTGCGCCCGCTCGTCGCGATGCGCACGGCCTCGTCGAAAACCGCTCCAAGCTCCTCGGGAACGCGCGGCTGAAACGTGGCTTTCGTCACGCTCTTGTAGATGGCCAGCGTGTCGCACTCCTGAAAACCGCGTTGCCGCAGCGCCCGCGGCTTGTCGAGATCGCCGGTGCCCACTTGCCCCGTGATGACGACGACCGGAAGCGAATCGTAGAACGCGTCGGCGATCGGCGTGAGCATGTTGGTCGCGCCCGGTCCGCTTGTCGCCATGACCACGGACACGGCGCCGCGAAGCTTCGCCTGCGCGAGACCCATGTACCCTGCACCTTGTTCATGGCGCGGGCAAACGAGGCGAATTCCGTTTCGCTTGGCGGCGTCGAGCACCGGAGCGATGGTCCCGCCCGGAAACAGGAAAATGTCTGTGATTCCGTGCGCGATAAAGCGAGCGACGAGGCCGTCGGCCGCGAGGATGGGCCCGGCGGGAGGAGCGATGTACGAGCGAAGCGAAGGGTTCATCGTGCGGAGACCTCATGAGTCGACCGGCGCGGCGATGATGTTGAGTTCGGCGACGATTCAAGCTCGCCTCGCTTCACGCCACAGCGGCGCAGTCGGATCCGTCGAAGTCTAGGACGCGAAGTGCGCGGCGCAAAATTCCCTGCGACGGGCGATCGAAGCTCGGTCCGAGGCTCTCACCCGCTGCCGGCGATGACACGTTCCAACGATCGGGAAAGCGCACCGAACGCAGGCGCAACGCTGCCCGCGAACGAGGGAATCACCACGAGTTCCTCCGGGCTACTCGCCGCGATGACCGCCGGCGCAAACGCCCCCACGAAGCGCTCAATATCGCCATCCACACGTCCGTCGTGCGGGACGACGATGAGTGGAACCGCGAGCGCGACAGCCTCATACGCCGTAATACCAAACGCACACACAGCATATTCTGCCCCTGCGAGCGCCTCTTGCGTCTCGGGGCTTCCGGAAACGAGTTTCACTCGCGGCTCCGCCTGCGCGAGCGCGTCGAGCTCCGCACGAAAACGATTGGCAGGCCCCACCGCCGCAACGAGCGCGTGCGTCGTGTGCGCGAGCAAATGCCGGAGCGCACGCATCGTCAGGCCGTTCGGATCCGCTCCCCCCATCGAGACGAAGACGCCTTGCCGCGCACCACGAGGAGCATCGCGCAGCGCCTTCACGGCCGGGTGCACGAACGTCCAGTCCGGCCCCGTTCGTACACGGTCCACTCCAACGGCGGCGACGATCGCAGGGTCTGCATGACACGTCGGCAGCACGAGAAGGTCAAAACAATCGCGTGCAGCTTGCACGTTGTCGACCAGCACCACGCGCGTGCGCCCAGCCTCTCGAAGACTCTGAAATGCATGCGCGCCATACGCCGCCTTGCCGTCGCTCACGAGCAACGTCGCACCTGCTTTGTGCGCGAGCGTGACGAGTTCCGCAGCAAGCGGCTCGCCGCGGTCCCATGGCAGCTCGTCCGATGGCGTGAGTTCATGCAGCGAAAAGTCTCCTTTTGCCCACGGGGAAAGCTCCGCGACGACCGCGCGCAGGTGCGGCGATGTACTTGCAAGATGCACGGAGTGTTCGTCCGCGAGCTCACCGGCGACCGCGACCATGCGCACGAGGTGACCGAGACCCGTGCGCGCATCGCCCTCGGCGTGAAGGAGAATCGTCGCCACTAGCCTTCTTCCACGGCCTTCTGACGCACGTGCGCGTTCATCGCCATGAGCGCCGCATCGCCCTCCACAAGGTCGCGAATGGCCTCCCACCCGAACGTGTCGCCGGGCCCTAGACGTCGCGCGACCTCACGGACAAACGCCAGGTCGTCCGG
>CAIQDA010000303.1 GCA_903870415.1 uncultured delta proteobacterium | reverse complement strand
GGTGAGATCAAGTTCGCCCTCGAACGTGCCATCGAGAGCGGCGCCATCGAGCAACGGCTGCCCTCGGCGGCTTACGTGCTCTTCGCGTATGACCACGCGGGAGACTTCGGACTCAGCACCAACGATGCGAACCCGAAGGCCATCGACGAGGCGCGGAACGAGGTCGCCCAAGGCGGCTACGACGCGCGCTACGAGAGTGAAGCGGCGGTCGATGCGTCCGTCGAAGCGTCGTGCGGCGGCTGAATTTTCAGCGTTTTCATGCGGCGATCGCGAACGCGCCGCGGAACTAAGGACGGTAGCGAAACCCCCGAGCGCTGACCTCCGCCGCGACCGATCGGCAGCTTGCACGAGGCAGCGGACCAACGCCGCGCGAGTCCGCGTTCGCATGCGTGCGATCGTCTGCGAGAAGATAGACGCTCGCGGTCGGCACGCGCACCTCGAGGTCCACTTGACGCCCCTCCGGCGGAGCGAGCACCGTCCACGCGCGATCGCCATGGCGCTCAACGAAGCATCGCGAGGCCTGCGCCTTCGGGAACCGCTGCAGTTCCTCGCCACGACAGGGCCTTCGTTCCATGGGTTCAGCCTCGAGAAAGAGAAGGTTTCCCTTCAGGGCCACGCGCTGCCCCGCACTGCCCGCCACACGCGCGACAATCGGTTTCGCCGCCGATTGCGTGGATTGCGTGCAGCTTACAAGGTCCCCCACGCGCGGCTTTCGTCCGCGGTCGAGGAGCAGCACCGAACCGGCCTCATCGGGCCCGAGAACGGGCTCAACGACAAAGACGAGCAGCACGACCGCCAGGGCCACCGCCGTCAGAAGGATGCGCGTGAGAAGCGTTGCGAGGGCCGACATGGGCTCAACTCACTCGACCGCGCTCGCGACGAGTGCCGCGCGCTCGTGAAAGAACGCTCGCTGCGCATACGCCCCACCGGCCTCGCGGCTCGCCTGAAACGAACGAGCCGACTCCGGGTAACGGCCGAGGCGAAAGAGCAGAACTCCGCGGGCAAAGTCCCGGGGGTACGACGGATCTCGAACGGCCCACGCATCGACTTTTTGCAGGCGCCAGCGATCGGCCGCGTCCGCTTCGCGCTTGGCAAGGGCCTCGCACGCTTCACGCGTTTTCGCCCTCGAACGCTCCGACGCAACCTCAAGGCGCTCGACCTCCGACGGGTGCGGATACGCCAGCTGCAGCCGAGCCATCTCGCGTTCATCGTCGAGAGACAGCGCGAACAACGGGTCGTCCGCGAGGCCCACGGACCTGTTCCACAAAAGCTTGTAGAGTACATGCCACGAGGTGTTCGACACGGCGAGCCGATGTCCGTCGATGAACCCAACGTCGCGCATCCGCGCGATGACGTTTCCGCCAAGCTCGCGAAGCTCGCTCGTCTCTTCGTTCGACGCCTCGAAGCGATGAAGCTCCGTGAGGAATGCACTCATCTCCACGGCGCGCAACGCGAGGAGCCCGTCCGCTCCTTCTCGCTCACGCACCCCGCGCGCGAGAGCTCCGAGATGTGTGGCCTGCAAGTGCGCATCGTGAACAACCGAATCGTCATCGCGAAACGCGAGGAGATTCCAAGCGCGAAACGCTCCCCCCACCTCCCGCACGGGCGCACTCAACGGCTCGCCCGCCGACTTCGTTGCACGCTGCGCCTCGGCTCGCACTTCCGCGGCGAGAACTTGCGCATCGGGCACAGGCAGCGGGATTCGCACGGGAACCACGGCCCGAGGGAAGAGCAACGACGCGCCCACGACGCCCACGATGATGGGAACTGCGGCGAGCAAGAGATCGCGCGGGTCGGCCTTCGCAGCCTCTGCGTCGAGGCGCCAGCGCTCCCGTAGCCACGAAGCGAATCCCATGCGGCAACCCTAACCGACTCGCGCGACGGAAGAACACTTCTCGCCGCTTCGGCTTGGGATGCGCGCGCTCCGGGGATAGGTTGTGCCCCATGGCCGACGCCGGAAAGAATCCCCCAGGCAAACCACCGGCGGGCAGCCCCTCGACGCTCGCCAGTCCCGGGGCTCGTGCGTCGGGCAAGATGCCTGCCGCGCCTGCCTCCGTCCGGCCCGGTGCGAAGAGCACCGCGATGCGAGCGGCCCCCAAAGCGAAGCCTCCGGAATCAGACCTCGCGCCGAGCGGACGCGAGACTGCGAAGGAGGCCGTGAAGCCACCGAACGCGGCCGATGTGAAACCGCTTCCGCTCCCGCCCGCGGACCTTTCCGCGTCGCTGCTTGGCACCGAGCGAGAAGAACTGCCTCGCGAGATCGGCGCCCGCATCATGGGGACGCCACTCGACGATGGTTCTGGAAAAGTCCACGCCGTCGCCATCTCGATTCCGCCCGACCCGCGCGCGCCTCCGCAGATTCGAGAGACGCACGGGAGCATCCGGCCCGAAGGCGCCGCGTCACTCGTCGGGGCCGTGGTGGGCGGCCGCTACAGGATCGAAGCGCTCCTTGGTGAGGGAGCCATGGGTGCGGTGTTCCTCGCGGAGCATCGCCTCATGCGCAAGAAGGTCGCGCTCAAAGTGCTTCATCCGCAGTGGAGCACGGTGCCCGACATCGTCGGCCGCTTTGAGCGTGAGGCGATGGCGGCGAGCCGCATCGAACATCCAAACGTCGCCGCGGCGACAGACTTCGGTCAGCTCGAAGACGGCGCGTTTTTTCTTGTGCTCGAATTCGTCGAAGGGCGAACGCTTCGCCAGGAAATTGCCCTCGATTCCTTCTCCGTGCCGCGAACGCTTCACGTCCTTCGGCAGATCGCTTCGGCCCTCGTGAAGGCTCACGGCCTTGGCATCGTGCATCGCGATCTCAAGCCCGAGAACGTCATGCTTCTCGAGCGCGCCGGCCAAGAAGACTTCGTGAAGGTTCTCGACTTCGGCATTGCGAAGATCACCGCGGGCGACCTTGAGCGCGTGTCGGGCCCGAAGACCGAAGTGGGCATGGTCTACGGCACGCCCGAGTACATGGCTCCCGAACAGGCGATGGGGCTCGACATCGACGGGCGTGCGGACCTCTACGCGCTTGGCGTTGTCGCCTTTGAGCTCTTGACCGGACTGCGTCCGTTTCACGCGGAGAACAAGCTGGCACTCCTCGGCATGCACGTGCACGCGGACGTTCCGTCGATGTCTGACAAAAACCCTGCGGCGGCCATTCCTCCGCTCGTCGAGCGTTTCGTCGCGCGTCTTCTCGCCAAGAAACCAGCCGATCGGTTCGCCGACGCGAAGGCTCTCTTGAACGCCGTCGACGACCTTGCGGAGGAGCTCTTGCGGCTCGGCCTCTACACGGAGAACGAGATTCGAGCGATCGGCTCCGCGCGCGACCTCCGTTCGCCTCGCGCCATTGCCCTCGGCAGCGGGGAGATGCTCGGCAACGGGGAATTCGCAGCGACTGAAGTGGTGCCGTCGGAACCCGTTCCGATGACCGAGTTTTTGGCGCGGCACCCGGCCCCGCAATACGCGGATGACGAGGTTGTGGAACTCGTGCCCCGTCGTCGCTTTCCTCGACCCACGATGATTGCGAGCGCGGCGGCCTTTGTGGGTGCAGTCTGCACGGTCTTGGCTTTGCAGATGGCCCGCAGTGGCAGCACCGCCGAGCCCGGCCCCGATGCGCACGTGGCCGACCCCGCCATCGCGCGAAGCACGTACCTCGTCGAGCGCACGTTGCCTGCGCCTGCGCCGATGCCGCGACCTTCGACCGACACGGCCCCTTCGCCCCTACCCGCCGCTGTGCCCACCCCTTCGGCGCTTGCCCCTGCCCTGCCCGTTCCTCCTCCGGCCGCAGCGCCACTGCAAGCGGTGCAAACGCCGTCGATGGACCCGGATTCGGCGCTTCGCAAGTCACAAGAATTCCTAAGCGCGGGCCAGCCAAAGCGCGCCATCGCGGTGCTCGAAGACGCCCTCGTCGGGCATCCGAAACACCCGGCGCTTTCCCTCGCGCTCTTCAAGGCCCAACTCGGAGGCGCATCACGTGGTGGGGCATTGCATGCAGCCTACACGTGGCTCGAAAGCGACCCGTCCGCCGCCTCCGGTGCAGCGCCCCAGCTGATGGCGCTCGTCGACGACGCCATCGCATCGAACGAAGGGCTCGACGACGCGTTTCGACTTCTCGAAGATCGCCTCGGCGCTCGCGGTGGTGACAAGCTCTACGACCTTGCGTACGGACCGGCCGCAAAGGACCATCCTCAGCTCGCGGCGCGGGCTCGCACGGGTCTGCAATTTGCCTCGGCTCTCACGAAAGCGACCCCGGGATTGCGCATCGCGCTCCAGCTTCGTCAGGCGCAAGGGTGCGAAGAGGTTTCCGCGCTCCTCAAGCGCGTGCGCGACGTGGGCGACGAGCGTTGCGCCAGCTTGCTCCACACCTACGAGAAGACCGATGGCTGCCGCGGCGCCGATTGTTACGCGTGCCTACGTGCCACGAGCGAACTCTCCGCCGCGATCATCGCGAGCGAGCGCCGACCAGCATCGCGTTAGACAAAGCAGACAAAGCGCATACGTTACATATGCGATGTCTTGTTTGCGGCTTCCTAGCCGGTGATTTCGATGCGCACGAGGGTGCGACCAACGAAGAGGTAGTCGCCGTGCTTCAGCTCCATCTCGTCTCGAATGCGCAGGTACGTTCCGTTGCGTGAGCCCAAGTCCGAGAGCAAATAGCGACCGTTCACCTCGGCGACGCGGAAGTGCTGCGTGCTCAGGAACGGGTCCGCTGGCAAATTGAAGTCGCAGCCTTCGCGGCCAACCGTGATGCCGCTGTCGCGCGAAGACACCGCGGTGCCATCGCCGCCGCCTTCGAGCGCTTGCACGAGACGGAAGCTCGAGGACTTGGACGGGGTGCTCGAAAAGAACGTTCCGTCCGGGTCCGGGCCGTTGGCAGGAGCGCCAAGAAGTTCGAAACGGAAGACCTCGTCGCCCGCAATGAGGTGATCGCCCGCGCGCAGTTCGACCTGTTCGCGTTGCCGAGCGTACACACCGTTCTTGGAACCAAGATCGCGAACGACCAGCGTATTGCCTCGATAAAAGAGCTCCGCGTGGTTTGGCGCAACGAACGGGTCGTCGGCGAACGCGATGTGACCTGCGCGGCCAACCGTGTGCGAATCGGCGACGAGCTGGTAGCTCATGCCCTCGACGCCATCGCCGCGGACCACGACGATTTTCGCGCGGCCCGGCGACTGAAGCTGACCGAAGAACATCGTCTTCGCGGTCTGATGCTCAAGCGGCACCGGCGCTCCGCAGCGTCCGCAGAACTTGTGTTGAAGCGGGATCGGCGTCGAGCACGCGCGGCAAACGAAGGTACGGGCTTGCTCCATGGCGATCGAACCCTTAGCCCAACCGCGCGCTATTCCTATCCCCCGGCGCGCCGATTCGCGCATGTCGTACGCCCCGCCGAACGTGCGAGGTCAGTGCGCCGCGGGTCCTGCGGATTCGCCTGTACCGGCAGGAGCCGACGAGTCCACAGCGCCTACCCACCGAGCCACCCAGACCGCTCCGGCAAGCAGCACCGCAAGCGCGAGCCATAGGCCCGCCTGAGACCGCAACGCCGCCGCGGCCCGGGCCCCAGCGTTCGGGCCAGCCGCCGCAAGCGGAGCCGCTAACGGGCCTTCTGCGACGTCGGGCAGCGTCGGTTCCGGTTCATGCGTTGGGTGCTGCTCCGAGGCAGGTGCGGCGCTTTCCATGGACGCCGACCGCATCGGAACCGTGTCGCCACCGGACGAAAACGCCTCGGACACCGGCATCCCCGACGGGGGCGTGCGATCGACCTCCGGATCAAGGGCGATCGACACGGGTGTCGCCGGACCAAACGGGCGTGCGATGGCGCTGCGCGGGGGCGAAACGGCCGCGACTTCCGACGAGTCGGGCTCACTGCCCATGCGAAAAAGCCCCTCGAAACCCGCCGGGATGCGCGCTGGACGAAACGCCAGCGAGTCACCGCCAAGGAGCGCCGCGAAGAGCGGAGGCGTGCGCTCGATCTCCGAGGCGGGCGGAGCCATCGATGCATCGACGCTCATTTCGATGCGTGCAGTTTGCACATATGAAGCCGGTGGCGGCGTGGAGAGCGCGGGGCTCACGCGCTGTTGGTCCGACCACGTTCTATCTTCGGCGTCGAAGCGAAGACCGAAGCGCGACGAGCGCTCCGCCATCTCGAGGGCCCGCTGCGTCGCTTTGTCGACCCTTAGAAATTGGAGCGCCATGCCCGCCGGATGACCGTCCACTGCATCGCTCGAATCACGCACGCGCACCACGCGCCCTAGCGCCGCAAGGAGCGGCTCATCGCCTACGCCGCGGCATTCAAGCTCGACGTACGAGCCGACCGCGAGCGGCCTGTCGGTGCGCACGAAGACTCCCGACGACGCCAAGTCCGCCACGTGGCGCTCGACGAATTCATCGAGGTTCGCCACGCGGTAGCGCGCGAGAAGCTGAATGATGCGCCGCTCGCTCATGCGCCCGTCGAACGACGACGCTTCGGCTTCGGGGTCGGGAGCGGAAAGTCGAGAGTGGCCGTGAGCTTCTTGCGACGGCGGTCGACCTCGCGCTGGAGCGTCGCAACGGCGAGCTCACGCGCGTCGATGAGGCGGCGCGGCTTGCGGTGCATACGCGAGTCGCTGAGCAGGGCGTAGGTGAGCCAAGGGAAGACCGCGGTCACGTCCGTGTGGCAGTAAACGCTGCCCGTTTGAACGGACTCCGCCGTGACCTTGCCCCAGGTGTGGCCTTCGCCCGCGGGGCACGAACTGAGCGCGCCGTTGTCGACGGGGTCGACGCAAAACTGCACGTCGATGTCGAAGCCGCTCGTGCGCACGCCGAGGATTTGATCGAGCAACGGCTCGCCTTGCAGCGTGTAGTTTTTCGGGACGCCGCCGCCGAGAATCCACACCGCCATCTTCTTCTTGAGCGAGCCGAAGCAGTGGTGCTGCATGGCGCCCATTTCGAAGACGTCGTCGGCGATGTCGATCTCGAGTTTGAAGTCGCGGCCGAGAAGGCGCTTCAGCTTCACGATGTTGAGGAAGATGCTTCCGTCCTGCACCGCGCCCACGAAGATCGGAACACCGTAACGGTACGCCGTCGCGAGGAGGCTCGGGCTCTTCACACCGAGGGCGTCTTCGAGCTCCGCAATCTTTTTGCCGAGCAAGTTGTGAAGCTCCGGCGTCGTCATCCGCTTCTGAAATTCAGGCAGTCGGAGGATGGCGCTGAAGAGCTTGTCGGTCTCGAGGAGCACGTCCTCGTCGAAGCCGAGATCGTAGATGCGGATGATGCGTGCAACGCGCAGCATGACGTCACCCGCGTTCGGATCGATCTCGCGAATGCGGTGCCCGATGATGCGGTGAGCGTCGTGGTAGAGGTTTGCGCCCGTCGTCGTGATGCAGTCGATGATGCCGCGCTCGATGAGCGGAATGAGGCACGACTGGTGAAGACCCGCCGGCGTCATGGCCCCGGAAAGCGTGAGAAACACCGCGCAATCTTCCGACACCGAACGGCGCATCAACTCGAACGCCGTGCGCTCTTGGCGACCCACATACGCCGGGAACATTTGCGTGATGATGTCGACGGGCTTCTCTTTGCCCGTGATGCCAACGGGGTGCACGAGGCGCGCCTTCTCGAACGCTCCACGCGGACCTGGGGGGGCCTTCTTCGCGCGGGCAGGAGCGGCAACCTTCTTCTTCGACGACGGACGATGCGGCGTGGCCATGGGCCGCCTTGTCGCGAAGGTCACCGCCAGCGTCAAGCGATCGTTGCGCGCGATCGGCGAAACGGGAGCCCCGGCTCACGGTTTGGCGAGGCAGTCCTCAACGATTGCCGCACACTGCCGTGCCATCTTCGCGGTCGCGCCCCACACCCAATGGTCGTCGACCACGTAGCCAAACGGCGTTGGCCATGCCGGACGCGCGAGAAAGCGCCCGAGCGGGGCCATGAACACGGCGTCCACCTCGTCGCGATTCGCAACGGGTACCCACGCGGGGTCCACCACACCCACGACCGGCGTGATGCCGAATCCGGTGAATGTTGGAAGCTCATCCATCGCGCCGAGCACGTCGACCGCGCCCGGGGCGAGCCCCACTTCTTCGTGCGCCTCTCGCAGCGCCGTGGCCACGAGGTCCGCGTCACTTTCGTCGCGCTTTCCCCCTGGAAAAGCGACCTCGCCGCGATGCTTGCGCAGGTGGGACGCGCGGCGCAGGAGCCACAAGAAGAGCTCGCCGTTGTGCTCCACGATGGGCACGAGCACGGCGGCAGCGGCGCGGCTGGACGAGGCACGTAGACGCACGGCGGGACGAAGGCGCAACGATGCGGCGAGATCGTCGCGCCACCGAGAGCCATTGCCCACGTGCACCGCGGTCAGCCCCTCACGAAAGGATTGGTCCGCTTCTCGACACCAATGCTCGTGAGCGGCCCGTGCCCGGGAACCACGATCGCGTCGTCGGAGAGCGCGAACAGCCGCGTCTTCACCGAGGTGATGAGCGCGTCCGAGTCGCCGCCCCACAAGTCCGTTCGACCGACGCTGCCTTGAAAGAGCGTGTCTCCCGCGAAGACGATGGGCTCGCCGTTTGGCCCGCCGGAAGGCAGAAAAAATGCAGTGGACCCTGGCGTATGGCCCGGCACGTGAAGCACGTCGAGTTCGTGGGCCCCGACGCTCACCGGCTTGCCATTCGCGAGAGAACCTTCCATGTCCGCGCGGCCTGGCGTGCCCATGCCAAACATCGCCGCCTGCACCGGAAGCAGGTCGTAGAGAAAGCGGTCCGCCTCGTGAATGGAGCAGGTGCAATTATGTGCAGTCTGCAACTCCGGCGTCGCACCCACGTGATCGAAGTGCGTGTGCGTATGAATCACGCGGGTCAGCGTGCACCCCAGTGCGGTCAGCCGTTCGTTGATGTGATCGGCGTCGCCGCCTGGGTCGATGACGATGGCCGTCTTCGCCTCCAAGTCCGCAACGATGGAACACATGCACCCGAGCGGGCCCGCTTCAAAACTCTCCACGTGGACCTGAGCCATGGCCGTGTCTCCCTAAGAAAAAGAAAGTGGTCGAAGCACGAGGCCTCGACCTCGATCACGATGACCGAAAGGGTCCGCGCACGCCCGCCGTTCTCGCGCGTGGCAAGCCGCCGGCTTCGCCCCCCCAACTCAGGTCACAAGGCCCGGAGCGGGGTGCTTTGCGCACAGCTCGGCAACCTCGTTTCGCACGCGCAGCTGCACCGCTTCGTCGGCCGGTGCCGTGAGCACCTGATCGATCCAGCTGGCGACCTGAAGCATCTCTTCGGTCCCGAATCCGCGACTCGTGAGCGCCGGCGTTCCGAGGCGAAGGCCCGACGGGTCGAAGGGCTTGCGCGGGTCGAAGGGCACGGTGTTGTAGTTTCCAACGATGCCTGCTTTGTCGAGGGCCTTCGCGCCGACCTTGCCCGTCACGTTCTTCGGCGTGAGGTCCACGAGCACGAGGTGATTGTCCGTGCCGCCTGTGACGATGGCGTACCCCTTCTCGCCGAGAGCCGCTGCGAGCACCTTCGCGTTTTCGACGACTTGCTTCGCATACCGCTTGAACTCCGGCGTCGAGGCCTCGAGTGCCGCGACGGCGATGCCTGCGGTGGTCGCGTTGTGCGGACCGCCCTGAAGGCCAGGAAACACGGCCTTGTCGATGGCCGAGGCGTGCTTCTGGTCGCACATGATCATGCCGCCACGCGGGCCGCGAAAGGTCTTGTGCGTGGTCGACGTGACGACGTCGGCGATGCCCACCGGAGACGCGTGTTCGCCTGCGACGACGAGGCCCGAGATGTGGCTGATGTCCGCCGCGAGGATCGCGCCAACCTCGTTTGCGATTTCGCGGAACGCCGCCCAGTCGAGCGCGCGCGGGTAGGCCGTGGTTCCGGCCCACATGAGCTTCGGCTTGTGTTCATGCGCGAGCGCTCGCACTTCGTCCATGTCGATGCGGTGGTCCGAGCGACGCACGCCATACGAGATCGACTTGAAGTACTTGCCCGTGATCGAGACGCCGTGACCGTGCGTCAGGTGGCCACCGGAGCTCAGTGAGAGGCCCATGATCGTGTCGCCGGCGTTGCAGAACGCCAGGTAAACCGCGAGGTTCGCAGGGCTGCCGCTGTAGGGCTGCACGTTCACGTGCTCGGCGCCGAAGAGAGCCTTCACGCGACTGATGGCGAGCTCTTCGACCTCGTCGATGATCTCTTGGCCCTCGTAGTAACGCTTGCGCGCGTAGCCCTCGGAGTACTTGTTCGCGAGCACCGAGCCCGCCGCCTCTTGCACCGCACGAGACGCGTAGTTCTCGCTGGGAATCATGCGAAGCGTCGTGGCTTCGAGTTCGTTCTCGCGGCGAATGAGGGCTGCGAGGGCGGGATCGCGTTCGGAGAGGGGGAGATCGGCGAGCACCATGTTTCGGGCAGCTAGCCGCGGGGTGCGCAGGGTGCAAGGGGTCGGGGCATGTCGCGCGGCTCCTCATGCGGAGGCTTCTTCGGATGCCCGCGGGAAATCCTCATCTCGCCCGCGGCGGCCTTCCGGCGTCGAGGCACGCGAAGGGCAAGAGCTCCCCTTCGACGAGCGCCGAAGGGCACTTGCACGCTCCGCGACGCCAACCGACGTTCACGACCCGTGCGCGCCGTTCGGTCGGTGGTAGGACGCGCTGCCCTTGAAGGTTTCCTCGCACCCGCGTCACGAGTTCCTGCGTCGCAGCACGTTCTTCGTCGTGCTCACGCTCGTTCAGCTTTTCGTGGCGCGCCGAGGCCTCTCCGCGTCTCCGCTCGCGGATATTGATTCCGTATGCCACGTCGCATACGTCGAGTACTTTCGAAACGTTTTCTGGCCCGCGACGCACGCGCTCGTCGGCTACACGCCCGACTACAACCTCGGCGCTCCGTTCCTTCTCTACAACGTGCCTCCCGGCGTCACGCTGGCGGGCACCGCGCTCACGTGGCTTGGCCTCTCGGCGCCCACGGCCATCAAGGCGCTCCTCTACCTCGCGTGGCTCGCCGTTCCCTACCTCGGTTTTTTCCTCACGGAAGCGCTCCTGCGTTTCGAAACCACCGAGCGCTCGCCCGTCGCCGCAGCCCCGTACTTCGCCGCGACCGCCCTCGCGCTGTTCTCTTCGGACCTCTTCGGGCTCGAGTTCTTTCTGCACAACGGAATGGTGAACGCGTGCCTCGGCGTGCCGCTCATGCTCGCAACGCTCCTCGCGGCAACGCACGCCCTCGGCGACCCCGATCGGGCAAACCTTCGCGCGGCTCTCACGGCGGCGGCGCTCTTCGCGACCCTCGTCGTGACGCATGTACTTTCCGCATACTTCTGCGCCATCGGCCTCGCATGCTTGGTTTTCTGCGGACGCTTCACCTCGATGGGCATCCGCGCCACGACGGCCGCGCTCGTGCTCGTGCTGGGCGGAGCTCTCGCCGCGTGGTGGATCGTTCCGAGCGCGCCCTTCGCCCCGGACCACGAGTCGTCGTTCAACTGGATCCGCGGCGCGACGGACACGGTCTCGGCCTTCTTCGATGGGTCGGCCATCGCGTCGGTCTTCGATGGCTTCGACCCGCACTACCGCCGCGGCTCGAACGTGGGCCTCGTGGCGGTGCTCCCGGGCATTGTGGGCTTTGTCGAAGCCTGGCGCCGCAGGTTGCCGGGCATGCGCGTCGTGGCGGTTTTTTGGCTACTTTGCTTCGCCATCGCCCTCGGACCGCACCCCACCTTCGGCCTCGGCTGGCTCCCGGGCTATCCGCGCCTCCTCTGGTATCGCTTCATGACGCCGGCAATCGCGGCGTGGCTCGTGCTCGCGGGCTTTGGCGTCGCTTGCCTGCGCGAATATGCAACGCGCATCTCCACGGGCAAACGGGTCGCGGTCGATGCGGCCCTCGTCCTCGGCGCAACGCTCGCGCTCGGTGTCCTCGCGGAGGCGGGGGCGAAGGTGGAGACTCTCGACGCCTACGAAACCTTTCTTGCAGATTACACCCATGTCGTCGCGTGGCTCCGTACGCATGGAGACCGGAACGGACGCGTCTTCGGGGAGTTTCTATCGGCGTCGGAGACCCCCGTTCCAAGCGTGAATTTCCTCCGTCAGAGGCTCCCGATCGACTCGGGCATCCCCGAGGTTGCAGGCTGGGTTTACGAGAACAGCGAGGCAAGTTCTCGGCTCGTCGAGCGCGGCATGCTGTGGTGGGGAGCCTCCCTCTACGCCGACGAGAGCGAACGCCTCGACGTCCGCTACGTGGTCGCGAACAACCCGGCGACCATTCGATCGTTCTCCGCCGACGCGAGGTGGGAACCGGTCGTGCGGCGACCGAGCCTCGTGCTCTTCGCGGCGAAGGCAGGCAAGCCCGCTCTCTTCTCCGCCGGCCACTCCGGTGAGCAAGCACGCGCGGTTGTCGTCAACGCCCACGAAGCCCTCGCCGGTGGCGGCTACCGTTACCAACTTCATGTGGCGCAAGGCACTGGAAATCTCCTTGCGCGCGTGTCGTTCAGCCGCGGCTGGCGCGCGACCGTGAACGGCGTTTCGGTCGGGCCGCTCCGCACGAACGACGCGCTCGTGGAGGTTCCTCTTTCGTCCAAAGCAAGTGACGTGGAACTCACGTGGACCGTCGACGAACTCGCCACGCGCGGGCAACGCGTGTCGCTCGCGGGCCTCTTGCTATGGCTCTTCGGGCTCGCGGCAAGCCTTCGCACAAAGGCCGTTGCGTTCCCCGCCGCGATGACGACGCTCGCACGCGGAGGCGCCGTCCTCGTACTCGCGGGCCTCATCGCAGTCGGTCAGCGTCAGCGCGTCGACGACGTGCACTTCGGGCCCGCTCATGGCGTCGAAACGCATTCACCTGGAACATCGCTCGCTCTTGGCACGCTGCACGAACTCGACGACGGCGCGCTCATTCGCGTGGAGACAGGAGCCTTCGCTCCCGCGGTACTCGTTGGCGAGACGCCTTCGCGCTTCGCGTTGCCCGATGCGCACGCTCACCTTCGCGCGTACGCGCAGCCGAATGCCAAGTTCAGCCTGCACACGATCGGCACGAGCGTGATCGTGGTTCAAGCGGTCGACGCCCGCGACCCCGCCGCCCCTTGCATTCGCAAGGTCGTGAGCGGTGAGCGATTCACCTTTCCGGACCGTTGCGCGTCCGGCTCCGACGAAGCGCATCCGGGCCTGCACTTCACGCTTCACGTCGAGAGCGCGTCCCCGATCGCTGAGCTTCGCATCGACGATGGGCTGCAATTGGTCGAGGCGGAGAGCTTCGCGAACGTGAGCGACGACGGTGACTACGACGCCCTCCCGTGGCACGGCGTGCGCGGCAATCCCCTCAACGGCATGATGCAAGCGGCAATCGCACGTCGCGGCGGAGAGGTCCGCACGCGTTGGCACTCGACCCTGCCCGCGGGAACCTACCGCGCATGGATGCTCACAAACTTCGTCGCAAAGAAGCACGGCGATGAGCGCGCGGACTTTGCCCTGCGCCTCGGGTCGCGCGAGGCGGGACGCATCGACGTCGTGGACGCATCCATCGACGACGACGAGTCCGAGTGGAACGAACACCCTGGCTGGCGCGCCATGGGCACGGTCACCGTCTCACCCGGTGACGCCCTCGATGTCGCGTGGATTCGCAGGCCCGGCAGCAAGAATGGCTTCGGCGCGTGGGACGCGATGGCCTTCGAGCCGGCCGAATCAGGTCAGCGTTAGACGCTTGCAGAGTGCATCGGTTGTGATTCCGCGCAACTCGGGCCCTTCGATGATCTCGTGCGCGAGCTCGCGGTAAAGCGCGTCGCGGGTCGAGAGCAGCTCCGGGTAGAGTCGCTCGGTGGCGTCGCGTGGCGTTTCGTCTTCGAGGCGACGAAAGAGACCGCCCCAACACACGGGCTTCGGGTCGCGCAGGTACTGCTCGCGCAAACGTTCGCGGTCGCTCTCCGGCGTGTGAAAGTAGATGATGCGACACGACTCCGCGAGGCGCGCACGAAGTTCGGGCGAGAGATAAATCACGCTCCCCGTCGTATCGATCACCGAGGCTTTTTCCGTCGAAAGCGCACGTTCGAGCGATGCGACGGTCACGCGTTCTTCAAGGGCGAGGTACTCCGCTTCCCGCTGCGCGAACCCTTCGGTCCACGGCATGCCCATCCACCGACCGAGCGCGTACACGGGCAACTCCCCGGGCTCTGGAACCACCAAGCTCGCGAGCTTTCCGGCGATCGTTTCGTCCACGTCGAAGACCGTGAATCCACCGCGACCGAGAACGCGCGACAGGTGACTTTTGCCCACGCCGCTCATGCCAACGAAAACCAATGGGCGCTTCGAACCGGACGAGCTCATGGCGCGTTCCGTAGCGCACTTCGCTTCGCGGCCGAAGGTGTCCGCAGCTCCTTGCCGCGTGCCAACCATCGAAGGCGTTCTTCTGCGGGGAAACGCTCGATGGCGTAACGCAGAGACGTTCGCGGCATGTCGTCTGCGTGCGCGTCGAGAAAGGCCACGAGCGCCTGCACCGACACGCGCTTGCCGACCTCGCGAAGCATCCACCCGACCGCCTTGTGCATGAGGTCTTCACGATCATTGAGAAGGCTCGCCGCAAGGGTGCACGCGGGCTCGGACTCGCCTTCTTTGATCCACGCGAACGTGCTGACCATCGCGATGCGCCGCTCCCACATCGATCGTGAACGTGCGAGGACCGCAAGAGGCGACGGCGCTCCGCCACGCACGTGACGACCGAGAATCTGCCACGCCGAACTGTCAACCAAGTCCCAGTTGTTCACCCGCGAAAAGTGCTCCGCGTAAAAGCGCGCGACCTCGCCTTTCGCCTGCGATTCCCCTCGCTCGTACGCGTTAACCAGGACGAAGAGCGCCGTGAGACGCGCTTCGTGCCATGGAGACGCAAGGAGTGCGTCGAGCTCCGCAAACGCAAGGCCCCGCGCCTCCTTCGCAATCGCTCGCTGCGCAGGGACGGTGACGCCGAGGAAGCGATCGCCTTCGCCGTATTCGCCCGGGCCCGTTTTGAAAAAGCTCATGCTCCCGCGCGCACGCTCTTCGCTCGCCGCCTCACGCAAGGCGCCTTGCACCCACACCGCCGACACGAGCGCCTTCGTCATGATCCGAGCGTAGAGCGAAATCTGATGGCACGAAGCCAGCGAACTGTTCCGCCGCCGCAAGCTTCCCTAGGCTGGACCGATGCTCCCGGCCGCAAACGACGAATCGACCATCCTCGTCAAGCGAACGCTGCCTTTTCCCGCGGAACAGGTCTTCGACGCGTGGCTGACGGAAGACATCGCTCGGCTGTTCTTGTTCTCCGCGCCCCACGGCGACGTCGAAGAGACCCTCATTGACCCGCGCGTCGGCGGGTACTTTTCGGTCATCGATCGACGCGGCGATCACAGCGTTTTGCATACGGGCGAATACGTCGTCATCGACAGGCCCTCGCGTCTCTTCTTTACGTTTCGGATACCTGCATTCCACAAGGATTCGATTCTCGTGCGCATCTACTTTACGGCCGCAGGCCAAGAGACGCACGTCGTCCTCGACGCAGGTCACGTGCCGCCCGAGGCCCGCGAAAGCGCGATTCACGGATGGGGCTCGATGCTCGACCTCTTGGGCCACGCCATCAAAGCCATGCAGCCCTAGACGCACGCGGCGAGGCGCCCCGCGGCTTATCTCCCTGAGAGAAACGGCAGCTTTTGAAAGATCGCCTCGGGCGTGTTCTTCACGACCGGCATGATGGCGGCCCAGAAGCCCGGCACGTACGCCTCGGCGACACCTCGGTCCACGGCCTCGACGATGGAGGCTGCCACGGGCGCAGGCTTGCCGAAGAGCGCATGCTTCGGGTGCCGCACGGTCATCGGCGTGTCGACGGGGCCCAGTTTAAGCGTCGTCACGGTCACGCCCGATGCATAGAGGCGCGTGCGAAGGCCTTGAAGGTACGTGGAGAGTGCACCCTTCGCGGAACCGTACGTGTAGTTTCGCGGTCGCCCTCGGTCGCCTGCCACAGACGTGATGACGCCAATGCGCCCGCTTTTTTGCGCCTCGAGATGATTCGCGATGGGAATGAGCAGCGCCACGGGACTGAGGAAATTGACGCGCAACGTGTGCTCCGCCGCGGCAAATGACCGTTCGCTCGCGAGCTGGTCGCCGAGGTCGCCATGAGCAACGAGCGCCACGTCAAGACCGCCAAGCGTATCGATGCATTGTGCAACGAGTGCCTCAAGCGTCGAGAGCTCGGTGAAGTCTGCCACGTCGAAAGAGACCGGCGCCGAAGCGACCTCGCGGCATTGGGCCACAACCGCGTCGAGCTTCGTCGTCGTTCGTCCCACGAGATGAACCCGATCGCCGCGACGCACGTAGAGCAGCGCCGCTTCCGCAGCAATGGCCGACGTGGCCCCGAAGATGAGCACGCGGGCCATGGCTAGAATCCTATTTTGCGCATGACGAAACGCGGGAGCCAGCGAATCACCAGCATCACGAGCGCCCAGATTCCAGGCGTGTAGAGTACAGGCTTTCGCGCATCAATCGCCCGCACAACGTCTTTCGCGACGCCATCGGGCTCACCTGCGAAGGGCGGCGGCTTGAGGCCCGCGGTCATGCCCGTCTTGACGAAACCCGGCTTGACCGTGAGCACGTGAAGGCCCTGGTCGTGGAACTTGTGATCGAGCGACTCGAGGTAATGCGAGAGCCCCGCTTTGCCCGACCCGTAGAGGCCCACGGGCTTGCGACCCCTGTCGCCGGCGACGGAGGAAAACACCGTGAGCGAGCCCCCTCCTCGCGTGAGCAGGCGCTTGCGGGCGTGCTCGCAGAAGACGACCGTGTGCGCGTAGTTCACGGTGACCAGGCGCCGCGTGAGCTCGAGGTCGGCCTCAAGGGCCTCTTGCGTCGCGAAGAGTGCCGCCGTGACGATGACCGTGTCGAAGCCGCCGAGGAGCGCGTCCGCGGCGTCGAGGGCGGGAGCAAACGTCTCGGGCTTTTCGAGGTCGCAAAGGGCGTAACCAACGGGCTGGGTTTTGGGGCTTCGGGCCACGAGGTCCGAGGCGCTCTTCGCCAAGTCGTCGTCGCCGATTCCGAGGAGAAAGACGTGGTCGCCGCGCTCGGCCAAGCGCTGCGCAATCGCACGGCCCATGCCGCTCGTGCCCCCAAGAATGACTGCTTTCACGTTCGCCTCCGCGTGCGCACTTACACCAAGCGCGGTCAGGATGCGCGGTCGCCGAAGAGGCGGACGGACTGGGCACTGCGAAGCACGCGCTGCGGATCGTACTTGGCGCGCGCCGCCTCGAACGCGGGCAAGCGTGGCTCCATCGCGCGAAAGTGACAGGGTCGCGTGAAGGCGTCTTTCGTCAGGTAGATGCGGCCGCCGGTCGCGATGACGAACTCGTTCAGGCTGTCGACGACGCGCTGAATGTCGGGCGAAACCGCCATGTCGACGGCGATGCTCGTGCCCTCGAGAGGGAAGGAAAGCAGCCCTTTTCCCTCAGGTCCGCAGTCCTTGATGACGCACAGCGGAGAGGCCGCGCCGAACTTCGTGAGCCGCACCATGAACTCACGGACCGCAGGAGCGCCCGCCGCGCGAGGAATGACGCATTGGTACTGCGTGAAGCCACGGGGCCCGTAAACGCGGTTCCACTGGTGCACGGCGTCGAGCGGGTAGAAGAACGTCTCCGGCGAGATGACCTTCCGCACGCGCTGCTGCCAGTGCTTCCAATAATACGCCGTATTGAAAACGGATGCCGTGAGCTTGTTGAGAGCTAGATTCGGAAAGTCCACGGGTACCGAAAGTGCGCCAGGCACCGGCGGCAACGCGTCGGGAGCCTCGTGCTTTTCGGCCCAGCGCCCGGCCATCAAGATGCCGCGGCCCAGGTTTTTTCCAGCGTTCAGGCAGTCGATCCACCCAACGGTCATGGGCCACAATGGGGCCGACGTGTTGAGCACCGTGAGAAAGTCGTCGATGCCCGCAACGCGCTCGCTCTCTTGCAGAATCCACGGCGAGGGGATGCGCTTGAGCGCGAACTCCACCTCAAGCACGTGCCCAAGGAGACCCATGCCGCCAACGGTCGCCCAAAAGAGCTCAGGCTCCGCCGTCGGCGTGGTTTCGACGAGAGAGCCGTCCGCGAGGCGCATCTTGAGCGCGCGCACGTGGCCACCGAAGCAGCCCTCGACGTGGTGGTTCTTCCCGTGCACGTCGCTCGCGACCATGCCGCCGAGCGTGACGAACTTCGTGCCCGGCGTAACGGGCGTAAAGAAGCCGCGCGGAATGAAGAGCCGATTGATGTCCTCGAGGGAAAGCCCCGCTTCGGCGCGAAGCACGCCGGTCGCGGCGTCGAACGACAAGATGCGGTTCGCGCGGCGTGTGGCGATGACCTTGTCGGACGCGCACGCGGGCAACGACGAGTCGCCATAGGAACGACCGAGGCCCCGCGAAAGGTTCGCCATCGAACTGGCGCGCTCGAGGTCGTCAACGACCCATTCGCTTCCGGGTTTCGGAAGTCGCCCCCAGGCAGCGAGGGTCGGGACGGGGGGCAACTGCGGCGCGCTCATGAAAACGCTCGGGGCGTAGCGCATTTGACGTCGTGCGGCAGCGATTGTGCGCGACGGCAAAACGAACAACGGCCTCGCTGCGAAAACCCGCGCAAGGCCGATGAGATGAGGGCGCGTCACAGTGGATTCGAACCACTGACCTTCGGCTCCGGAGGCCGACGCTCTATCCAGCTGAGCTAGTGACGCTTGGGTGGTGCGGAGCTACCGCACCCGTTGTCGCGCGGCAAGTCCCGTGATTTACGGGACCACGCGTTGCGGCGACGATGACGAAAGCGAATCGCCGAGGGCAAAGTCCCCCGCGACACTCTTCACGTTGCGGACGGAGACGGGGTCGTCGACGGCATGATGTGCACGCGACGGTTGGGCTCTTCGCCGGACGACTCGGTCTTCACGCCTTCAAGGCCTGAAAGCGCCCGGTGCACGACACGCCGATCGCGTGCGCTCATCGGGTCGAAGGTCACGACTTTGCCCTCTTTCGCCACGCGCACGGCGAGCTTCTTCGCCATTTCGCTGAGGCGGCTCTCGTGGTTGGCGCGAAAGCCGTCGGCGTCGAGGTTGAAGAAGCGACGAGGTGCGCCGGGGCGGTTGGCCACGCGCGACACGAGGTACTGAAGCGCGTCGAGGACGAGCCCCTTCTTGCCAATGACCACCGTCGCGTCGGCTCCGCTGATCGCGAGCTTCACTTCGGTTTGGCCGTTTTCGACCTGCTCCACACCGTCGAACGCCACTTGGGCGTCAACGCCCATGGCCTTGAGGATGTTGCCCACGAAGTTCAGGGCCTTTTGCGTCTGCTCATCGGCGGCGTCGATTGCCGCACCAGTCGTCGTGTTCGTTTCCACTGCTTGCCTCTTGGGAATCAGGCGCGCGCGCTCGGGCGAGGCGCGGCCGGGATCGGTTCGGAGACGACGATGGACGTCGCCGCCGTTTGTTTCTTGGTGATGCGTTCCACCACGAGCTGCTGGACGATGCCGAGAACGCTGTTGGTCAACATGTACAGGCCGAGGGCGGCCGGAAGGAAGAGCATCATGAGCGTGAAGATGCCGGGCATCATCCACGTCATCATCTGCTGCTGCATCGGGTCCATGCCTTGAGCAGGCACGAGCTTCTGCTGGACGATCATGAAGCCGCCGAGCAGCAGCGGGAGCACGTAATACGGGTCTGGCGCGGACAAGTCCTTGAACCAGAGAAAGTGTGTATTGTACATCTCCACCGCCGTCTGCAGCGTGGTGTACATCGCGAACCAAACGGGCATCGCCGCGAGCTGCGGAAGACACCCCTTCGCGGGGTTGATCTTGTGCTTTCGCCAAAGCTCCTGCGTGGCCATGGTCTTGGCCATCTGGTCGTCTTTGAAGCGCTCGTTGATCGCGTCGACCTCCGGCTTGATTTTCCGCATTCCGACCGTGGTCTGGATGCCGGGAATCAAGAGCGGCAAGAGAACGGTGCGAATCGAAACGGTCAGGCAGATGACCGCCAAACCCCAAGACCCGCCCGTGAGATGCTCCGCGAAAAAGCGAAGGGCGCCGACGAGGAGCTTCGCCACTCCGGAAAACGTTCCGAGGTCGATGAGGTCGCTCACGCCCACGCGGCCGCCAAAAGACTCCGCGAGAACGTCTCGCTCCTTGGGACCGAAATACGCTTGCTGCTTGTAGACGGCTTTCTCGCCTGGGTTCAGCGTGCGCGGCGCGTACTCGAGGTTCGCGTGGAACACCGTGCCCGCTTCGTCGCCCTCCGGGTCTTGGCCCGCGGCGTACCATTGCTCCGCGAGGAGTTCCGCCTGCGGAAGCACAGCTTGGGCGCCGTCCGCTGGAACGAGCGCTTGCGCGAAATAGTAATTCGTCACCGCGACGTAGCGGTCGATGGCGTCCTTCTCGAACCAGCCCTTCTTGAAGTCACCCTTCGGCTTGCGGATGACGTCCTTGCCGGACGCGACCGTGAGGTCCGTTTGAAAGGGCGAAACGCGGCCGAAGCTGCCCTTCACGTCCGCGTTGCGGCGGTACGCGTAGGCGCCGATCGTGAACCGGTGCGCGCGCGCAGCCGTGGCGTGGTTCTCGATGGTCGTTTCGACCGTGAGTTCGTAAGGGCCCGCGCCTGCAGCCACGCGCTTCTCGATGCGCGCTTCAGGTGCGTCGTGGGTGAACGTGCAGCTTGAGCCGTCCTTCGCCGAGAGCACCCAGTTGAAGCGATCGTACGGCAGCTGGGTCATGCCCTCGGCGCCGCGAAAAAGCGTACGAAGCGAGCGCCAACGCTCGTTGACAACCGTCGAGCTCAGGTCCGCCGCCGGGCTGTGCGTGTACTTGTCGTCCGTCAGATGAAAGTGCGTGATCGCCGCGCCGCGCGACGAAAGCTCTGCCTGAAAATGCGAACCTTGCAGAGTGCACAGCTCGCCCTCAGACGGCTGCCCAGACGGGTTGTCGACCACGTCGGCGACGAAGCCAGGCGCGTCCGTATAATGCTCGGTGAGGACCGGCTGTTCCTTGGTCTCGTTGCCGAAAACCGAGGGGCCAAACTTGACCGCGAGAACCACCGCCAAAGCGATGAGAGACCAGCGAAGAACGGGGCTGCTATCCATGAAGGCTGACGCGGACTAGCAGGCTCTCTGGCCGTGCACAGAAAGAAGCGCGTTCTCGCGCGCGCCGAATACGCGCACGCATCACGGCGGCGGCGGGTCGTAGCCCCCTCGACACAAGGGCTGGCAGCGAACGATGCGCCACGCGGAGAGCCAAAACCCGCGCCACGCTCCGTGCCGCTCAAGGCACGAGAGCGCGTAGTGCGAGCAACTGGGCTCAAAGCGGCAATGCCCCCCGAGAAACGGCGAGAGAAAGCGCTGATAAAAGCGCACGAAGCGATGGAGCGCCCGCGCGGCGAACGTCACGGCACGGAGCTTGGCATTTGCTGCACGAGCCTCAAGAGCCGATGAAACTCGCGCCGTGTCTCCGCGAGGTTGAGGCGCGGCGCGCCGGCCTTCGCGATGACGAGGATGTCGACGCGCGCACTTCGAAGCGCAGGCCACTGGCGAAAACACTCGCGGCACAAACGCTTGACGCGATTGCGCGCCACGGCGCACCCCACGCGCTTTGAGACGATGACCCCGAGACGGGCCTCATGCAGCGTGGGCGATGCCACAAACACGAAATGCGACGAACCTGTTCGGCCCGTCGCATGACGTAGCGCATCGAATTCCGAGCGGCGCCTAAGGCGGGCCGACTTCGGAAACGAGGCGGAACTCACTTGTCGTAGGTCGCCACCGTAAGTCGCCAACGGCCCTTGCGGCGGCGGTTCTGGAGGACCTTGCGGCCACCGGCGGTTTCCATGCGGGCGCGGAAGCCGTGGGTGCGAAGACGACGGATGTTGTGCGGCTGGTAGGTGCGCTTCATGACGATTCCGGCGCGATGACGCGCTGAGGGGAAGGGGCGGCGGATAAAGCCACAAGGTTTGGCCGTTGTCAACACCGCCATCGAGGCGCGCACCCAATAGACCTGATGACCGTACACGAAGCCCCTGGAAACTTCTCGATTTGCTGTGCCTCGCCCGCGGTTGCGCTTAACCTCTCGAACCGCATGAACGCTCGTCGACTTCTTGTTTCCGGCCTCGCGCTCGTTGGTTTCCTCGCGCCTCTCGACGCGTCGGCCCAGTCACGAACCTTCCATCTCGATCGGCTTGACGTTGCAGGCGGGCCCGATGACGGCGTCGTGCTCGTACGGCCCAAGTTTCGGAAGACGCCGAATCTCTTCGCGCAAGTGGGCATGGGCTACATGCTCAACCCACTCAAGACGAGCACGCTCACGGCCGACGCGATCACCTTGCGCGGGTCGGGGCGCGGCGTCATCGAGCATCAGGTCACGACCACGCTCACGTTCGGTGCGCAGCTGTGGGACCGCTGGCAGTTCGCGCTCACCCTGCCCTTCTCGCCCTACCAAGCAGGCGCGAACCCTGCGTATCCGCAAGACAACGACTTCTTCACCGCCCAGTCCTCGGTGGTCACAACGAGTGGGGGCTGGGTCGGCGACCTGCGTGCCGACGCGCGCGTGCTCGCATGGCGAAGCGAAGACGAAAACGCCGCGGTGGCCACGCAGCTCAGCATCTTCGCTCCGACGGGCAACGGCACGACGAGCAGCTTCGGCGGCGACGGCCAGGTCACCGCGACCGCCCTCGTTTCTGGCGAATACAAGATGGGCGACGTGAGCGTCGTCGCGAACACGGGCGTGAACCTTCGCCCGGCCGTGCGGCTCAATGACCCGCGCAAGAACAACGGCGTCGGCGTTGGCAACGAGTGGCGCTGGGCCCTCGGCGCATTTTTGCCTGTGCCTGCGTGGAACCTGCGCGCCGGCGTCACCATCTTCGGACAAACCGGCCTCGAGAGCGACGATCCCGTCGTGGGCAAGACCCTCTTCACGGCACGCAATTCGCCTGTCGAGTGGCTCGCCGAAGGCCGCTTTCGCTTCGGCGAAAAGAGCTCGTGGTGGGCCGGCCCGAGCGTGGGCACGATGATTCTCGGCGGCTACGGCGCGCCTGATTTTCGGATGACCGCCGTCATTGGCTACCGCGAAACTCTCGGCGATGACTTGTCCGACCTCGAGCGTCGTCGCCTCGAAGAAGAGGCCGCAAGGAAGCGCCGACCTCGCATCGACACGGACAAAGACGGCATCTTCGACGACGTCGACGCATGCGTGCTCGAGGCCGAAGACGGCGAGCCACCGGACCCCACCGATGGTTGCCCGAAGCCCAAGGACTCGGACGGCGACGGCATCGTCGACATCCTCGACAAGTGCCCGACGCAGGCAGAAGACAAGGACGGCATCGAAGACTTCGATGGTTGCCCCGAGAGCGATTACGACGGCGACGGCATCGAGGACGACGACGACGCGTGCCCCGAGGAGCCCGGAGTGCAAGCCGCAAACCCCGACGACAACGGGTGCCCGCGCTTCATTCGCCTCGAAGGAAAGCAGATCCGCATCCTTCAGCAGGTGCAGTTCAAGACCGCGTCGGCGGACATTCTCCCTGTGTCGTTCCCGATCCTCGAAGAGGTCGCGTCGGTCTTGAAGATCCACACGCGCATCGGCCGCATCTCCATCGAAGGCCACACGGACAACCGCGGCAAACCGGAGACGAACCGCAAGCTCTCGGACTCGCGCGCGCACTCGGTCGAGCGTTGGCTCGCTCAACACGGAGTCGAGGCCGTGCGGCTCGAAGCTCATGGTTATGGCCAAGATCGGCCCATCGCCTCGAACAACGACGACGGGGGCCGCGCACGCAATCGCCGCGTCGAGTTCCACATCCTCGAACAAGCCGTCCCCACGCCATCAGGTAGTTCGGGTACGACCGGAAAAGCTCCCACACAGCCAACGGATACCCCCGCACCCGAAGCGAAGCCCGTGCAGCCTTCCGCTCCGGTCCCCGTGCCCACGACGAAGAAGACGAACGAGTTCGAGTTCGACTGAGCGATGGCGCAGAAGCCCCGATTCCTGTTTCTCCTTTCGACCGCGCCCGTCCGCCGCGGCCACGAATCGCGTTCCTTTGGCGGGAAAGCGTTGGGGATTCTGCGTCTGCAAAAAGCTGGCGTTGCGGTGCCGGAGTCGTGGATTTGCCCGGCGGAAGTCTACGTCGACGCGGCCCGCAATCTGCCCGCAGACTTGACGATCGACACACTTCTTCGAACCGACGGACGTCGCAGCGCGGACCGCGTGGGACGCGCCTACGACGCGTGGCGATCCATGGCGCTGCCAACGGGCTTCGACGCGGAACTCGAACAACTTTGGCGCACCGCTTCCGACAACGGAAAGCACGCCCTTGCCGTTCGCTCGAGCGCGACGGTGGAGGACAGCGACACGTTGTCCATGGCCGGCGTTGCCGCATCTCGCCTCGACGTGGCGACCCCGTCCGATCTTCTCGATGCGATTCGCGAAGTTTGGGCGTCGCTCTCCACGCCGCGCGCCGTGCATTACCTCGCGCATCGCGGCGTGCGTGACGCGGCGATGGCGGTCCTCATTCAACGTACGGTGGCGGCCCGAGCCTCCGGAGTTCTCTTCACGAGGCACCCGCTCGGTGGGGCCGATCGCCTCATCAACGCAACGTTCGGCCTCGGTTCCCAGCTTGTCGAAGGTCAGGCGGCGGCAGACTCGTGGCGCATGGACGATCGCGGTCGGGTCGTCGAAGAGCGAATCGCAGACAAGCCCGCGCCTCTCGTCGTCGACGGGTGTTCTGTGCACTCTACAGAGACCGCGTCGGGACGCAAAGCGAGCCTCGACGCCGTCGATCGTTCCGCCCTCGCGGACCTCGCGCTTCGCCTTGAACGCATGGGAGCGAGCCACGCATGGGACGTGGAGTTCGCGTTCGATGAAGCGAGTCTCATCGTGCTGCAGGCCCGACCTGTCACCGCGAGAGCGTTTCCTCGTGGCGGCGATGCGTCGACCGTGTGGAGCAGCGCCAACTTGGCCGAGGCCCTTCCAGGCGTGGCCACACCGCTCACGTGGAGCGTGGCCGGCGCCTTCGCGGACAAAGGCTTTCGTGCCGCCTTCGAGGGCCTCGGTTGCCCCATGCGCAAGGACGTTCCGATCGTCGGAAATGTCCACGGTCGCTTCTACCTCAACCTGTCGAACTTCATGGAGATCGCCGGGCAGATTCCATGGATCGATCCGCGCATTCTCATTGAGCTCGGTGGCGGCTCCGGCGGCGACGAGCTGGCAGCACAGCGGCCCGAGAAGCCCTCCTTCGCGCAACTGGCACGGTCGCCCTTCATTGCCGCACGCCTCGTCGAAACGCAGCTCGACCTCGATGCCGCCGTCGGTCGCTACGTGCTCGAAGCCGAACAGTTCTCATCGAATTTCTCGGCGCTCGAACTGGCCATCCTTCCCGATCCGAGCCTCGCGAAGGCCTTTCGCGAGCTGCAAACGCTTCTCGAACGAACCGGCACCGCGATGCTCACGTGCGCGGCGAGCAGCCTCGGCTCGTACCTCGCGCTGCGCTTGCTCCTCGAGCGATCGTTTCCTGTCGATGGCGATGCGCTCGCGCAGACCCTCACCACGGGCATTCAAGACCTGGCCTCCGTGCAACCGGCGGTCGCGTTCCTCAAGGTCGCGGAGTTGCTCGCGGCGTCGCCGGCCGTGAAGAGCGCGCTGCTCCGTGGCGACATCACCGCGCCTGAGCATTTGCAGGACCCTAGCCTTCGTGCCGCGGTCGAGAGCTTCCTGCATCGCTTCGGCGATCGGGCGATCCGCGAAGCCGAGCTTGCAGAGCCACGATGGCGCGAAGACCCGTCGTCGCTCTTTGCCATGCTGCGCGTGACCTTGCGTCACGACGTGTCGGAGGACGTGGCTCGCCTCGCCAATCGAAAGCTCGACGTGAAGGCGCGCGCCGATGAATCCGAAGCTCGGGTCCGCAAAGAACTCGGAACGATCGCCCTCGTCGCGTTGCGTGTCCTCGTGGGGCGAACCAAGAAGGCCGCCGCTCATCGCGAGACGATGCGGAGCTGGGTCACGCATGTGCTCGGACGTATCCGCGAGGCCGCCCTTGTTGCCGACACGCGGCTCCGTCGTCGGCATCCGGAGCTTGAGGTCGACCTCGGGCGCGTGAACGGTGAAGACGCCGTTTCACCTGTTTTTTTGCTCACAATTGATGAACTCGTCGAAGCGCTCGATCGCGGCCGTGACGACGTAGTCGCCCTCGTTCGGGCAAGGCGCGCCGAGTGGATTCGTGATCGACGGCGTCCGGCTCCTCCCGCCACGTTCGTTGGCGCGCCACCTCCTCCCGCGGTGCTGCCGCGCGAAGGAGCTGTGCTGCACGGCATTCCCGTAAGCGCGGGTGTGGTTGAGGGCATTGCGCGTATCGTGCGTTCCGCCTCGTCGATCGATCGCCTGTCTCCGGGCGATGTGCTCGTGACCCCGACGACCGACACCGCATGGACACCGCTCTTCCTCGACGCGGCCGCAGTCGTCACCGAGCTTGGCGGCTCGCTTTCGCACGCGGCCATCGTCGCACGCGAACTGGGCGTCCCCGCCGTCGTGAACGTTGAGGGCGCGACGCTTCGGCTCCGGGACGGCGAGCGTATTCGTGTTGACGGAAGCCGCGGCATCGTCGAGCGCCTTGACGAGAGACCACTTTGACCACACGCCGAAAAATCGTTGTTCCGCCTGGCTTCGGCACGCTCGAACGACTGACCGAAATCTTTCCCATCGACGCCCGCGACGTTCGCGAAGGTCGGGTCTTCATCGGGCGCATGCGTGCGCGCAGCCTTGGTGAGCTCCTTCGCGAGGGCAGCATCATCCAAGTCGAGCCACCGCAAGAGGCGTCGTCCGAGTCCATCGACGTCATCTTCGAAGACGACGGCATGCTCGTCGTCGACAAGCCCGCAAGCTTCGTCACCATCGCGGAGCTCAAAGGCAATGAGCGATCGTTGCAGAATGCATTGGCCCGCGAACGCGGCATCAAGTCTGTGAAGCTGCACGCGACCAGTCGCCTCGATCTCGGCGTCAGTGGCCTTGTGACGTTCGCGAAAACCGAACGCTCTCGGGACGCGCTCGCCAAACTTCGCGCCGATGGGCGCTACGGCCGCGGCTACTTCGCGATTGCGCACGGAGCAGTGAGCCCCGATCACGGAACTTGGGATTTCCCCATTGGCCGCGCGCCCGACGGCAAACATCGGATGGTTGACGGCCGCGACGCCTCCCCCGCATCGAGCACCTTCGACCGCATCGCCACCACGCCTTCGTCGTTGCACTCGCTGCTCTTGCTTCGCCCCGCGACCGGTCGCACGCATCAACTCCGGGTCCATGCCGCCCACGCGGGCCACGGGCTTGTGGGCGATCGCGCGTATGGATCGGTGCGCGCGCTCACGACTCCAGACGGGTCCGTGTTGACGTTCGACCGCATCGCGCTTCATTGCCATCGCGTCGTGCTCGGTGCGCCGTTGCACCATGAGCTCGTCAGCCCATTCCCTCCGGCGCTCGTGGCGTTGTGGCTCGCGCTCGGAGGCGCTACGTCCGATATCGAGACCGGAACCCATGCGGCGCAAACGCTTCTTCCTCCTATTGCTCGGCGCACTCGCAGCGCAGCGTCCGTCCCAAGCGGAGCCTGACGCCGGAGCGCCTCGCCCCGCATCGTCCGAGGCGCCAGACCCAGAGCCCGTGCAGAGTGCACGCGAACTGATTCTCGACATCGCCTTCGAGAAAGGCTCGCTCGTGCTCGCTAAAGCAACGCCGCACAAGCTTGCCGCGCCTCGCAAAACAGGCCGATGGATGGGCCGCTTTGCCCTTGAGCTTGCGGAAGGTCCCGCGCTGCTCGAACGACTGCGGTTCAACGTGCCTCTGATGAGCGAGCCACCGCCATCACGTGCACACTACACAAACCCGCCGACGTTCGAAAACGGGCTCACCACGTCCGTGCGCGTGGTTTTTCCCCAACTCGAAACGGGAAACCGCTTCGAGCTCGTGGACCGCGCAACGGGACGGCGCTGGTCTCTTCCCTGGCCCATCGATGCCGAGATTGGACGCACGCCGCTCAGTCTTTCTCCGAAACT
>CAIQDA010000302.1 GCA_903870415.1 uncultured delta proteobacterium | reverse complement strand
GAGCGCGCATTGAACGAGTCCATAACTGCCGAGGAAAAGCGCGTAAAATCCGTAGGCCAGCGAGCGCGACGACAGCGCCACCAGGCCGTTGTACGCAATCATCACGAGAAGCGCGCCGAAGTACAAACACTGCGCAGTATTGTCTGTCAGCCGATGCGACGCGAAAGTATCGCGCGTACGAAGCGTCAATGGAAATTGCAATGAAGCGCTGCTTTCCACACGCACAACACAGCTACGCGCCGCGTCGGGAATCGCGAAACTGGGCTCGCGGTAGGTGCTCGGCCACTCGGCGAGAAGCACGTGGTCACCGGCGCGTGCGTGCACAACTTCCGCGCCAGCGGAGTCCACGCACCAAAGCTCCGCAAAGTCCGTTTGCGCGTAGGCCAGGGTCAGTTCCAGCGGGTCGCTGGACGCACGTTTTGCGGTGTCGCGCCTGTCGTCCAGAGCAAATCGGGCCCAGTACGCACTTTTTGTGAGGCCAAAGTTGGGACTCGCCTTCGTTGAGTGCACAAAGCGCGCCGCATTCTCAGGCGATCGCACGTCGGCGAGGGTTAGCGCCGTGGACGCATCTTCCAAAAAGTCCAAATCGAGGCCGATGGCCCGCTCGCGAAAGTCGTCATCGACGATGATGGGTGGCGTCTCGCTGCGTGCGGCGTGCGGCGCCTTTTCCGCATGATGGCAACCCGAGACGAGGAACAGGAGCGCGGCAAGAAACGGCGCGCACCCGTGGCGTAACAAAGCGGCGCTCGATCGGCGGGTGGTCATAACGTTCCTTCATCCACACGGATGGACGCGTGGGGTATCTCCACCACTACGGCTCAGCGAAATGCGTGGTTAATACCGCCTATTTCATGCGTCAGGCCTTGCGCTCCTTGTCGACTCACCGAATCGACGGTAGCTTCACCGGCGTGACAGAACGACTCCTCCACGGCCACCATGCGTTCCGAAAGCGTGCCGGCACCGAGGGCGACTACCTCAAGCGACTTGCGCTCGAGGGGCAGAAACCAACGGCGCTCTTCATCGGTTGTTCCGACTCGCGCGTGATTCCCGAGTGGCTCACGGGCTCAAGCCCCGGCGAGCTTTTCGTGGTGCGAAACATCGCGAATCACGTTCCGCATGCGGACAACGCCGACAGCAGCGTCGGTGCCGCCATCGACTACGCGGTGGGCGTGCTTCAGGTCGCCGACATCGTCGTGTGCGGTCACTCCGGTTGCGGAGGCATTCGCGCGGCGTTGAACGGCGTCGAGGCCTTGCCGCCGAAGCATGACTCGCTTCGCGAATGGGTCGGCAACATTGTTCCGGCCATTCGCAGCGCGGTCGACGGCGGCCACGAAGGCGAAGCGCTCATGGACCGCTCGGTCGAAGAGAACGTGCTCACGTCGCTCGACAATTTGACCACGTATGGCGCTGTGGCGGAACGCATCGCGGACGCTTCGATTGGGCTGCACGCGTGGGTCTACGACCTTGGAACCCTGGCGCTTCGCGTCTACGACGCCGACACGGGCCATTGGGCGGACGCACGCACGCTCATTGCTCCGTCGTCCAGGCTCTCGCCGTAGCGAGGCTCCGTAGCGAGCGGTGAATTGCGCGCCTGCGCGCATGTCGGCTTACGGGTCGATGGCTCCTTCGCTTCTTCTCGACGTGACGCGGTCACCGTAGGCTGCACGCATCATGCGTGACTTGCGTTTCCGCTTCGCTCGAGCCGCCTCGCCAGCAATGGTTGCATTCTGCATGTCGGCGTTTCTCGGATGCTCGACGCCCGCAGTGCACACGAACCTGACAGGCTACCCCGGCGACCAGTGCCAGCCGCTTGTGGACGCGAGCGAGTGTTTTCTGCCGTTTCCAAGCGATTTCTTTCGCAAGCCCGACGCGGCGATGGCCGCTGGTTTTCGCATCCGCATCCCCGCGCCGGCGGTCGTGTTCGACAAGGCCGAGCGCTCCACCGACTCGACCGCGTGGCGTGCCCTCGACGGTTCGTCCCTGATGCCCATGATCGTGGGGCGCCTCGGTCATACGTTTTCCCAAGCGAGTCTCGTGGGCCTTCTCGACGACCCAGCGCCCACCGTGAACGGCACGAGCCCCATCGCGCTCGTCGAGGCCGACACGGGGCGCTTCGTCGCGCACTACGAAGATGTCGATGCGGATATCGAGGATTCTTCCCAGCAAACGTTCATCGTGTCGCCGCTCGAACGCCTCAAGCCGTCCACGCGCTACGTGGTCTTCGTTCGCGGGCTCGTCGACGACAAGGGCGTGGCCGTTGCGCCCGCTGAGGGCTTTCGGATGTTGCGTGACGGTGTTGCGTCGAACGACGACGCCGTGGGACCCGCCGTGGAAGGGTTCGAACGGGACGTCTTCCCGGTCGCCGAACGCGTGCATATTGCACGTGCATCATTGCAGCTTGCATGGAGTTTTACGACGGGCTCCATGGCGCAAGCGACAGGTGATGCAAAGCGAGCGGTTTCCCTCATCAAGAGCGAGCTTGATTCGCATCCGCCGACGGTGACCATCACGCGAGTGGCCGAGCCGACCACGGGCCTCTGGGGGCGAAAGGTGTATGGTACACTTAACCTCCCGAGTGTGCTCACGGGCAAAGGCGAGCCCGAGGCGTTGCTCGCACGCGATGCAAGTGGCGCCGTGATGCTGAACGGTCGCATCGAGGTGCCGTTTCGTGCGCTCGTTCCGCGCTCGGTGCTCGCAGGCCAAGGAAAGGCGCACGCGCTCATTTACGGTCACGGCTTTTTCGGAAGTGCGAGCGAAGCCGAGGAATCCGCCATGACTTCCATCGCAGACGAGTCGGGCAGCGTGCTCTTCGCGATGGATTGGCTGGGGATGTCGGCGAACGATATCGACGTCGTCGGCACGCGCATCACGCACGAGCCGCAGCTCACACCGGCCTTCACCGAGCTCGTGGCGCAGAGTTTGGCGGACATTGCGGTGCTGAGGCGCGCGGTTGGCGAAGCGCTCCTTGCGAGGCCCGAGCTGCGAAGGAGCGGGGAGAGCGAGGCTCTCTACGACGGGGTACATGTAGGCTACATGGGAATCAGCCAGGGCCATATTCTCGGGGGAATCGCAGTCGCGCTTGATGGAGGCTTCGACCGGGCTGTCCTTCATGTGGGCGGCGGAGCACTTGGGCAGATTGTGCTGCGATCGCAAAACTTCTCCGTTTTCCTCGGCCTCATCGGGACGCGCGTGAGCGACCCCCTCGCGCGACGTCGCTTGCTCGCGAACCTCGCGCCGTACTTGGACCGCATCGATCCGGTCGCGTACGCCGACGACCTGCATGTGAAGAAGCACCCCGCCGATACGGGCCTCCCGGTGCTCATGCAGACGGGCCTTGGAGACACGAATGTGCCGCATTTTGCTGGCATGCATCACGCACGCGCCTTGGGGCTTCCGCTCGCGAAAGGTTCGCCTGCACCCGTTTGGGGACTCACGGAAGAGGACCTGAGTGGCGTGTCGAGCGCGTACCAACTCTTCGACCGCGGATGGGACCCGGCAACATACCGCGTATGTGCAGCGGCTACGAAGGTGAGCTCGATGCATGAGGCGCTGCGCCGCGACCCGCAAGCGGTGAATCAGCTCGTCGTGTTCCTCAAAACAGGGGTAATCGTTCCCGCAAACTAGTTTCGGGCCGGACAAAAGCTTGCTTTCGAACCGGTAAGCCGCTAACGGTTCGCCCCCTTTCAGGAGAACACCATGCGTGGCAGCCGCACCCCCGCCATCCGCTCGATCCAATCGGAAACCCAGCAGTCCTTCGAGGCGCTTTCGCGTCACCGCAAGTCTCAGATCTGCGAAGCCTCGAAGACCACGCTCGTGAAGGCCAGCCAGTGGGCCCGCGGCGGTGAAGTTGCCGCTGAGCTCGCGACGAGCCTCGAAGCCGCAACGGCAAAGCTTGCAGCCAAGCGCCGCTCCTGAGCGCATGACATCGTTGTCGCGAGGCTTCTGCCTCGTGATCGCGCGAACGAGGGTTCCCGAAAGGGGGCCCTCGTTTGCATTATAGAAGCGCAGTCCTATGCAGCGAACGCGACTTGTCTATAGGCTCGGATTGTGACCCCGGCCGACTTTCCAGCCCTGCGTGAAGTGAAGCTTTTCCGCACGATGAGCCCGAACGATCGTGCGACGGTGGACGACCTGTTGAAGCTTCGGATGCTCCGTGCGGGCACGACGCTGTTCATCGCCGGCGAGCCGGGCGACTCCATGGTCATCCTCGCGCGCGGCAAGCTTGCGATCGTGTCGACGGTTGCGGGCCATGAGCAAATTATCGCGGAAATCGCTGCGGGTGAGTTCGTTGGCGAAATGGCGTGCATTGACCCGGCACCGCGATCGGCGACCGTGCGCGCTCTCGAAGACGTCGTTCTCTTTGAGCTCACACGCCCTGACTTCGCTCGCTTGCGGCGCTTGTCGCCTGGCGCGGCGTCCGCATTGACCGGTGAGATCATCCACGAGGTCACGGCTCGCCTGCGCGCCGTCGACGAAAAAATCGAACGATCCATGTCGGGCGGGCTGCTCTCGTCGGGCACGATTCCCATCTCAAACCCGCGCGATTTGCAGGCCGCGATGCATCGAGGCGCCCCGCGCGGAAACCCGGCCTCGGGCAAGGTCGCGGCGGCTCCAAGCGATGAGCGATCCATGTGGACGCGCTTCGTCGACAAAGTTCGAGGAGGGGGCTGATCATGGCGCTCGTCACATCCGAAAGCCTCGCGGCGCTGCCATCGCTTGCGGCGTATCCGCCGGACGAACTCGACGTGCTTCTCACCGTGGCGCGCGCACGCGAGGTCGCGGCGCGAGAGGTCCTGTGCAAGGAAGGCGACGTCGGTCGCTCGTGTTTTCTCGTGGTTTCTGGCGCGTTCGACATCACGAAACTTGGCACGGTGGGCGCGCTCGCCACCCTTGGCGCAGGCACGTTTGTCGGGCAAATGGCCCTCGTCGATCATTCGCCGCGCTCGGCCACGGTGACGGCGCGCGGCGCATCATGCGTCCTTGAGTTTGGTCGCGAACCCTTCGAGCGCCTCCTTGCGGCACGCAGTCCGCTCGCGCTTCGCTTCCAAGAACAGATCGCCATCGCGGGCATTCGGCAGCTGCGGCAAGCGACCGTGCGGCTCGTTGAGGCCCTCGGCAAAGAGCAAGAATCCCAGGAAGCGGCCAGTGAGAAACGGTCGTCGCGCGAACCCGGGTCCGGGCGCGACGAGATGCTTCGGTACATTCAAGCCGCGTCGAGCGAGTGGGACATGGACCTCGCCACCATCGAGGTCGTGCGCACCGAAGGCGACATCTCACCGGCCGAAGCTGCCGCCCGTCGTCGCGCGCGCGGCTAAGCACACGGCGCGAGAGAACGCGGTTCACGCGCTCAGGGCGAAGGTGCCGCGGCGTCGACGAGCGGAGCCAGGGACGGTTCCGGCGTCGCGAGTTCAGGCGTTGAAGGTGCTTGAACGACTGCTTTTTCCTTAGCGGGAACGCTCGTCTTCTTCGGCACGGACTTCTTGATTGGAGCCGCAGTGCCCGCGTCGATTGCCGCGTCTGCCCACGCGCCACCGGTGACTTTCATCACGAGCGCCTCGATGCGACCTGCGAAGGCGAGCGCCACGAGCAACGCAACGGCGAGTG
>CAIQDA010000301.1 GCA_903870415.1 uncultured delta proteobacterium | reverse complement strand
GGTGCGCGCGACGGTCCTCGACGACGCCGCGATGAAACGCATGACCTCGACGATTCCCCAGCGTCCGTCCTCGCTGCGGCCCTCGCTGCCTCCGCCGCGCAAGGCCTACGGCAAGCCGCTCCAGGCAAGCCTCAAGGCCGCGGCGCTTCCAGCGATGGCGGTCTCGACGGTGGTCCACGACGAGGCGCCCGTCTCGGAGGGGCCACCTTCTTCCGCGTCCAGTGTCTCCACGCTGACGGGCGACGCGGGGGTGCGCATCCTCGTGGCGGACGACGACCCGATGAACCGCCGAGTGCTTCGCTTGCAGCTTGCACCTTTGGGGTTCGAGCTCGTCGAGGCGGAAGACGGCGCGGATGCTCTCGAAAAATACGCCACAGCGGGGCCCTTCGACGCGATCTTGCTCGACGTCATGATGCCCAAGGCGAGCGGCTACGAGGTGTGCCGAAAGATCCGCGAGACGCACGGCGCAACGGAGCTCCCGATCTTGATGCTCACCGCGAAGGCGCAGGTGCGCGACTTGCTTGAGGGCTTCGAGGCGGGCGCGAACGACTACGTGCCTAAGCCCTTCTCCAAGGCCGAGCTCCTCGCGCGCATCCGCACGCACGTGACGATGGCGCGCACGCACCAGGCGCTGCGTCGCTTCGTGCCGCAGGGGGCGCTCGAAATCCTAGGCCACGAGAACGTCGTCGACGTGCGCCTCGGGGACACGACGCAGTGCAACCTGGCGGTGCTCTTCTCGGACGTGCGCGGCTTCTCGGCGCTGTCTGAGGCCCGCACGCCGGCGGAGGTGTTTGCACTCCTCAACGAATGCTACGCGCGCCTCGGTCCGAAGGTGCGCGCGGAAGGCGGCTTCGTCGACAAGTACATCGGCGACGGGATGATGGCGCTCTTTCCAAAGGGGCCCGAGGCGGCGATCCGCGCGGCGATCGCGATGCAGCGAACGCTGGAAAAAGACGTGGCCGGCGAGTCGCTCCGCATCGGCGTCGGCATCCACGCAGGCCCCACGTTGCTTGGCACCCTCGGCGAGGCTGACCGCTTCGACGCCACGGTCATCAGCGACACGGTCAACGTCGCGAGCCGCATCGAAGGCGCGAGCAAGCAGCTCGGCGCGAAGCTCCTCGTGTCCGCGGAGTGCCTCGAGCATGTGCAGAATGCACAGGAATTTCAGACGCGCCTCTTGGGCCGCATTCAAGTGAAAGGTCGCGTGGGTTCCGTGGCCATCGTGGAGGTGCTCGACGCGGAAGAGCCTGCTTTGGCTCAGGAAAAGCTGGCGTCGCGCAAGGCCTTCGGCGCGGCGCTCGAGGCCTTTGTCGAGGGCGACTGGGCGCTCGCGCAGGAACGTTTTGGCGCGGTCGTGGACGCGTCACCGGAGGATGCGGCCGCGGCGCTCTACCTCGCGGCTTCGGCGCTTGCGGAGGCCGGTGACCTTTCGGCGATCGGCTCGAACGGCTCCCTCGCGCTTCGCGAGAAGTAGGTCGTCCGGTTATCCAGGCTCTGCATCGTACGATCGCCGCAGATTGTCGACCTTGGCGGCGGCTCGCACCGCGGGTTGGTGATCGCGTGACGATCGCCGCCGATGTCCTCGCAGCGACCCACGCCGAACGCCCGCGGTTCGCGTCTAGCGCCACCGCTCGCGTCCCGTCTCGCCATGGCTTACGAAACGCATACGCCGCACAGCCGTCGACTCGCTCCGTAAGCCTCTCGAGCCGCATCGCGACGACACCATCGCTTGCGACCTGACCTCGGGGCGATCCCGAATTCCCCGCGAGAAGCTCACACCGGCGGTCGCGGATGCTGCATCGTAGGCGCATGCCTTGGTGGTTTCGTGACGTGACGCTCGGCGGCTTTTTGCTCGTGGTGACCGGCGCGTCGATCGTGCGCGGGCGGCAGTTTGCAACCTTCGCTGGCGTTGTCGCAGGCATTTACTCGCTCATCGCGCTCGAGCTCGCGCCGGTGTTTGCACGCGTGGCTCCGCTGGCTCTCGCGCTGCACGTCGCCGTCTACGTCAACTTCCTCATGCTCACGCGCCCCCGCATGCGACCGCTCGCGTTTCGCGTGATGATCAGCTGGCCGGGTGCGTTCTTTTGGGCGGGCACGCTGCTCGCTCTGCCGCTGGCCGTCGCGCGCGCGGTCGGCCTCGAACCCGGTTGGTTCCTCGGTCTTCCCTACGCGCTCGCCGCAGCTGGCTTCGTTCAGTCGCTTCGCACGGACGCGGAGGAGATCCATCTGGTCGTGGGTGACTTGCACGCAAGCGCGACGCTTCCGTTGCCGCATCCACGCGGCGAGCGGCGAGAGGCGCGACCGCTGCGCATCGTGCAGATCTCTGATCCGCACCTGGGCCCGTTCATGTCGGTGCGCAGGCTCCGGCAAATCGCGCACAACGCTGTCGCGAAGAAGCCGGACCTCGTCCTGCTCACGGGTGACTTTCTCACCATGGAGTCGCAGAGCGATCCCGAGCTGCTGCGCGTCGCGTTCGAGCCGCTCGCGGCGATGACGGGCCGGGTGCTCGCGTGCCACGGAAACCACGACCAAGAGGCCCCCAAGACGGTGCGGACTGCGCTCGAGGCGAACGGCATCGCGCTGCTCGTCGACGACGCAACCGTGGTGGAGACAGGGGCCGGGAGGGTACACGTGGTGGGTATGGACTTCTCATGGCGCGATCGCGCCGAGAACATGAAGCGCGTGTGTGACTCCCATCCGCGCCTTCCAGGCACGACGCGAATCGTGATGCTCCACGATCCAGGAGCCTTCAAACACCTGCCCGAAGGCGAGGCCGATCTCGTGCTGTCCGGGCATACGCACGGCGGACAAATCGGACTCGTGAGCCTTGGGTTTTCCTGGACGGTCCTGCGCCTCTTCGGAATCACCCTGCCGGACCACGGCTTTTGGGCGCGGGGCCGGGACCGCATGTACGTCCATCGCGGCACGGGGCACTACGGCTTTCCGCTTCGAATCGGCGTGCCGTCGGAGGAGAGCGTTCTGTCGGTGCACCGCGCGGGGAGTACGCGTTAGCGCGCCATGAAAATAACGTGGTGAACGCGGCCGCCGACGCGACTTGCGACGCGCATCACGTCGACCTCGAACCCGTGACTTTTGAGCTTGCGCACATAGCGCGCGCTGGGGCCGCACGACCAGACCACCAGAATGCCGCCCGGACGAAGCGCCGCCCGGCACGTGCGAACGCCGATGTCGCCGTAGAGCCGCTGGTTTTTAGCCTCGGCGAGGGACTGCGGGCCGTTGTCGACGTCGAGCAAAATGAGGTCGAAGGCCCCGGGAGATCGCTTCAATGTCTCGAACACGTCGCCCACAACCACCTCGCATCGCGGATCGTCCATCGGATGATCGTTGAGATGCCCGAGGTAGTCGCGGTTCCAGCCCACGAGTTCGGGAACGAGCTCGGCGACCGTAACTTGGGCGTCTTCGCTGGCCAAATCGAGCACGGCACGCAGGGTGTATCCGAGGCCCAGCCCGCCCACGAGCACGGTGCTCGCGTCGGGAAAGCGCTCGAACGCGTACTCGGCCATGACCTCTTCGGAGTTGTGCATCCGATTCGACATCAAAATACGATCGTCGACGCGAATCACCCAGTCGTTGGCGAAGCGTCCGAGCACAAATTCGCCCGCGCCGCCCGCCACCCGCGCCGTCGCCACCACGTCCCAATCGAGGAGCGAGCACGGCTCCACAGCTTCAACAGTCATAAACGCCAGGACCCTAGCCCGCCCCGCGACGACGGTGGAAGTATATGCGGTGGCGACGCGATTTCATGCGCGCATTGAGCGACTCTGCGTGAACCATGGGTTGAGCGGGGTGAGCGCTCTGCCGCGCGCCCGAGGGCGTCTTCGCTTTTGTACGGCTGGAGAGCGCGTCGCGTCCACCGATTGCGCTCGAGAGGCTCACGCAGAAAGCGGACGGATGTGTAGTGTATGCGTTTCGTAAGCCGTGGCGAAACGGGACGCGAGCTGTGGTACTGACGGCCGACGACTTGCTGGCACGTTTATGAGCGCCATGGGACAAAGCCGCCGGCTCGATTTCATCTGACCAGGTACGCGGGGGTGCTCACCTCGAGCCACAGCTCGTTCAGCCGATTCCACGGCAACGTGAAGGGGTCGCTGTAGCGCGCGACGACCGGCTCACCGACGAGGTCGAGGCCGCG
>CAIQDA010000300.1 GCA_903870415.1 uncultured delta proteobacterium | reverse complement strand
CGCCGCTCTGCTGCTCGAAACGAAAACCGATGCGACGCTCTTTCCCGTTTACGGCGCGTTGCCGCACGACCTTGGAACGACGCTGATCGGTGTGGCCGTCGTCCTCGCCGCTTCGGGAAAGGCCGCCCAATGGCCGCTCTCCGGATGGTTGCCGCGCGCGATGGAAGGACCCACGCCCTCAAGCGCGCTCTTCTATGGCGCCGTGTCCGTGCACCTCGGGGTCTTCTTGCTCATTCGCTGCGCGCCGATTCTTGAGGCTTCTCCCGTGGCGCGCGCGTTTGCCCTCGCGCTGGGGCTCGCGACCACCGCGCAGGCTTCGCTTCTGGCGCGCGCGCAAGCGGACGCGAAAACGACCATGGCGTTCGCAAGCATGGCGCAACTGGGGATCATGGTTCTCGAGTGTGCGGCCGGCTTTCCGCGCGTGGCACTCGCTCACCTCGTCGGCCATGCCTTCTTTCGCGGGTACGATCTCTTGCGAGCGCCGAGCGCCCTTCATGACGCCCACGCGATGCGCGCCGCCATCGGTCACGAGGATCTCGGCTACCGTATGCACGACGTATCTTCTTCGTATTACGTTGCACTTCGTGAGCGTTTTTTCACGGATCACCTCGTCGAGCGGTTCTTTCTCTTCCCCCTCGAACGTGGCGCTCAGATCCTCACCCTCCTCGAGGATAGGTGGGTTGACTTCGTGACCCACGCAAGCACCCCAGCGCCTGCGGAGCCACGCTCAACGGGCCCCAGCGAGATCACCCCATGATGGTCGTGCTGCTCACCGCCGCGCTCCCGGTGCTCGTGGCGTGCCTGCTTCTTCTCGTGCCCACCGCCGCAGGTGCCGCGCGCATGGCCGGGGCCACGTCGCTCGCGGTGCTCTTGGGGCTCGTGCTTCAGCGTGGTCTCGTGGGCGAATCGCGCGTCGCGCTCATGGTCATCGCCGTGCTCACGTCGGGCGCACTGCTGGGAAAGTCCTACGGAACGCTTCGTCATCGCGGCATTGCCGCATCGCTCTTCTTGCTCGCGGGCCACGGTCTCGCGCTCGCCGCAAACGACCTGCGTCTCGTGCTGCTCGGCTGGGTCGGCGGCCCCATGGCGTCGTGGTGGCTCTCGGGTCTTGAGCCGCGTCCGACCGCCGAAGGAAGGCGCTTTCGCGCGATGGCAGGTCTCTACGGAGCGGCCAGCACCGCATGCTTGCTCACCGCCGTGACTCTCGCCGCACGCCTCGCTGCCGCGAAAGGGTTGCCAGCGTTCGATGTGGCCACATGGCGAGAGCTCGCCCATGACGACGGGTTTCTCGCGGTCGACATACTCGCTATCCTGGCCATTGCCATGCGTGCGGGGCTCGTGCCGTTCCACAGCTGGGTGCCCGTCGTGGCGTGCGATGCGCCCGTGCTCACCGCGGTTCTCTTCGTGTGTCCGCTGAGTTCGCTCGCGCTGCTCGACCGCCTTGCCCTCACCGCGGCCTCGCTCGGTCGCGGCCTGCATCCCGTTTTGGCGGTGGCAGGGCTCCTCACCTCCCTCGTCGCAAGCCTCCTCGCGATCGCCGAACGCCGCTTCGCGAAGGTCGTGGCCCTCGTGGTCATGAGCCAGACAGGCACGGCCTTCGTCGCGATGGCGGTCGGGTCCGAACTTGCGGTGCGAGGCGCGCACGCAGCATTGGCTGTGGTTTCCCTGGCGGGCGGAGCGTTGCTTTTGCTTTCGTCGCAGGTCGAAGCTCGCTTCGGCGTCCTTGAGCGCGGCACCATCGCGGGCATCGCACAGACCCTTCCCCGCCTCGCCACCTTCGCGATGGTCGGGACGCTCGCGCTCATCGGCGTCCCCGGTTCGCTCGGCTTCGTCGGAAGCGAACTCATGGCGCGTGGCCTGTTTGAGGAACACCCGGTGCTCACGCTCGTCGCATCGGCCTCGAGCGCCCTCGCGAGCATGGCCATGATGAGGAGCACCTTCCGCATCTTCTTCGGTACGTCGTTCCGCGTTCCGAAGGCCATCGCCGACGGGCGCTTTCACGAGCTCGCCGCACTCTCCTGGCTCCTCGCCGTTCTGCTGCTCGGCGGCATTTTTCCAGATGTTTTCATGGCACTCGGGCCGCGTGGCCCGAACGTTTCAGCCGCCACGCTTCCGCTCCTCGAATGACGCAAAGCCCCCCTCTTGAGGTTCCGACGTGCGCCTGACGCTCAAGCTCACCCTTGCGTATCTCCTCGCCGTCGCGGCGGTGATTGCCCTCCAGGGCTACGTGCGCTTTCAGCTCGGCGTCACCTCCCATGCGCTCGACGAAGACCGCGATCATGCGCGCGTCGCCACCGCGCTCGCGAGGCTCGTGTCGCAGACGTGGGAGCTCGACGGCGCTTCCCATGCGCTCGAGGCCCTCAGCGAAGCGGAAGCCGCGGAAACGGGTTTGCGCATCCGTTTTGGCTGCGAAACGCCAGTTGATTCGCTCGACGACGCGCCGCCTTGTTCCGAACTCCTCGCGCGCCCGATCACCCGCGTCGTCACCGGGCAAGTGCTCGACGACGGAACGCAGCGACGTGCCACCCTCGAGCCCGTCCTCGTGCGCGGTCATGCGGTCGGCGTCCTTGAGGTGTCGGAACCGGTTGCAACGGAGCAAGCCTGGAGACGAGACGCCATCGCGCGGCTCTCCTTTTTCGGCATGATCATCGTCGTCGCAACGTCTCTCATGGCGCTCTTGACCGGGCTGTGGCTCGTGGCCAGGCCGACGGCGATTCTCGTGGAAAAAGCCAGGGCAGTCGGTCGCGGCGATCTGTCTCCGGCCCTCGTCTTGCGCACGGGCGACGAGTTCTCGTTGCTCGCCGACGCGATGAACACGATGTGCGATCGCATCGCTGAGGCTCGCGCACGCGCTGCAGGCGATGCCGAGGGTCGCACCCGCGCCATCGAACAACTGCGCCACGCCGAACGCTTGGCGACGGTGGGCACCCTTGCCTCCGGGGTTGCCCACGAACTCGGCACACCGCTGTCCGTCATTGAGGCGCGCGCCGAGCTGCTTGCATCCTGCACCCACCTCACAGAGCGCGAGAAAAAGCACGTTGCCGCCATCGCCGACGCCTCCGAGCGCATGACCCGCATCGTGCGCCAGCTGCTTCTGTTCGCGCGCGAGAACACGCTCGCGATGGTGCCGCTCGACGCCCACAAAACGTTACTCGACGCAGTCGCCTTCGTCGCACCGATTGCCGGGGCGCGCGGAGTGAACCTCTCGATCGCCGAGCGCAGCACGAAGTCCCGCTTCGAAGGTGACCCCGTGCTCGTGCAGCAGGCCCTCGTCAACGTGCTCATGAACGCCATTCAAGCGTCACCGAGCGGTGCCACGGTGCATGGAGACGTCAGCGATGATGCCCTGTCTTTTTCCAGCTCATTCCCGCGACCGCCTTCGCTTTCGATGACGATCTCCGACGAGGGTCCGGGCATCGACGACGAGCATCGGGCACGAATCTTCGAACCGTTCTTCACGACGAAAGCGCCCGGTGAAGGAACGGGCCTCGGCCTCTCGGTGGTGCACGCCATCGTGAGCGAGCATCGTGGTTCCATCGACGTCGCATCGGAGCGCGGTGTAGGCTCGACCTTCACGTTGCGCTTCCCGAGACTGCCATGACCAGCGGCCATATTCTTCTCGTCGAAGACGACGCGTCCCTCCGGGAAACCCTCGTGGAGGTTCTCGAAAACAAGGGATTTTCCGTAAAGAGCGCCCACTGCGCCTTGGAAGCCCTTGAGCGCCTTGCCTCGGCGGATTTTGACGTCGTGCTCACCGACGTGCGCATGCCCGACGGCGATGGCATCAGCCTGTGCGAGCGCATTGCGTCGTCGTTTCCGAGCGTGCTCGTGATCGTCATGACGGGTTTCGGCAACGTCGAGACCGCGGTCGCCGCGATGCGCGTGGGCGCTTATGACTTTCTCAGCAAGCCCGTCCGCGGCGAGGTGCTCGCGGTCGCACTCACGCAAGCGGTGAATCACCGGCGCCTCCGCGACGAGGTTAAGAGGCTGCGCGACGTCGATACCGCGGCGTCCAACGGAGAACTCCTGGTCTCCGAGAGCTCCGTGATGCTTGAGACCGTCAGCCTCCTGAAGCGCGTGGCGCGGACGGGAACGAACGTTCTCATCACCGGCGAGAGCGGCACGGGCAAAGAGGTTCTCGCGCACACGCTCCACGACGCAAGCGCGCGCCGCGGCCCGTTCGTCGCCATCAACTGCGCAGCGATGCCCGAAGCGCTCCTCGAATCCGAGCTCTTCGGTCATGTGCGAGGCGCGTTCACCGACGCGCGCGACGCACGACTGGGCCTGTTCCGTGCGGCGGAGGGCGGCACCGTTCTCCTCGACGAAATCGGCGACATGCCCCTCGGTTTGCAGCCGAAACTGCTGCGATTTCTCCAGGAGCGCACGGTGCGGCCCGTTGGAGGAAAGAGCGAGGTGCCCGTCGACGTGCGCATTGTCGCCGCCACCAATCGCGACCTCGATGCCCTCGTGGCCGCGGGTTCCTTTCGCGAGGACCTCTACTTTCGCCTCAACGTCGTCCACGTGCCCGTGCCGCCACTGCGCGCACGCCGCGCCGACGTGCTTCCGCTCGCGCAACGCTTCACGCTTCAAGCCGCCGAGCGCATGAGCAAGCGCGTGAGCGGCATCACCGTCGAAGCCGCCGAGAAGCTCGTCGCGTATGCATGGCCCGGAAACGTTCGCGAGCTGCAAAATTGCATCGAACGCGCGGTCGCCATCACGGCCCACGATCGCATCGTCGTCGAAGACCTCTCCGACCGCGTGCTACGCGCCGCCGCCAACTCGATTCCGCCCGCGGTCAGCTCCGGAAGCGACCTCGCACCTCTCGACGTGGTCGAGCGCCGTTACGTGGAACACGTCCTCGCCATGGTCGACGGCAACAAGTCCAAGGCCGCAAAGATTCTCGGCATCGAGCGCAAGACGCTCTACCGAAAGCTCGACGCGTGGAAGCTGCTCACGGGATCGAACGACGACGAGTGACGCTCGTCCCTGCGCTTTCCGAGGTGAATTCCTCAAGGAGAGCGCGATTCTTGGCAACCACAGGGCCCCATGCCACGGCCCAAATCAGTGTCGCGACCGCCGCGACCGCCGCCGCGACGACCGCGAAACGCACGAGCGCGCGGACGGCTGCGGCAAGCACAAGAAACGCCACGGCCACGAGCACCGTGGCCCCAAACGTGGGGAGAGCATGCGCATTGAACCTCGCGGCTTCCGCAAACTGCCCGTGCGCAGCCGCTATCCATGCGCGGGTCATCCCGCAAGTACCGCACGGCTGACCATAAGCAGCCTTGAATGCGCACGCGACCGGGAATCGCCACGAACCGAAATACACGTCCATTCCCTCGGTACGGCCGAACATCGCGAGGACGAGCGGAGTCGAGGCCACCATCGCCACGAGGCCCGACGCGAGACGAATCAAGCGCGCGAGCCACGTCATCGCTGCAAGCCAACCGCCGAGGCGAAGACCGCGAAGCTTCCCGTGAGCAGGAGAACGAGACCCACCCCCACGTGAACGAGGAAGGTTCCCAGCACGACGGGCCGAGGCGAGGTGTCATCGCCCAGGAGCTTGAGCGCCGCAATCGTCGAGAACCCCATCGCCACGCACCACGCCACGGTGACGATGCAGATGGAGAGCATCCACATGAGCCCCCAGAGCGCCGTGGTTGCCGACGCTCCCGCGAGGCCCAAACAAGGACAAAAGCAGCATGCGATGGCGCTGAGCACGTAGAGCCACATCGCATAGCCAAAGAAGCCCACGCCCGCTGTCGCGCCCAAGAAACCTGCGACGTACCACGTGAGCCACGCGTAACTCGTCCACGCCAGCGACGAGGAACCCGCGCGAAGAAAACGCCTGGGATGCAAGCGGTCGCGAAGCTCCTCGACCACGCTCGACGGGTCACCGGCGTCGAACGAAGCGGCACCCGCAGGCGGCGGTGACGGAGGTGACGGCGGAGCGGCGCTTGGCGAGGCAGGCGTGTCGACGGTCGCGGCACGCGGGAGCGCGGGAGCCGGCGGAGGAAAGGACGACGGATGACGCAGGGAAATCGCTTGGGAAAGCGGTATCCAGCGCTCCATACCTTTCGTCCAAACGAGCGTGTGTTCGGTGATGCGGCCCGCGCGGTACGCGGACTCGAGCTCGTCGAACTCCATCTCTTCGGTGCTGTCGCCCGAGACGATCACGTGCCAGCGCGCCATACAATTCCCTCGTGCACGCACCCTACGCGATGTGGGAACGGAGAGCCAACGCCGCGCCGTTCCGATGATTGTTGCGTTCTGCAAGGACCTCGCGAAGCAAACCCGCGCCTCGGCGACGCGCTGGCCCTAGACCCGTGAGACGTCGTGCGCTTCGCCTGCGATCTTCTCGGTGGCAATCGGCGCGCACGCGGTATTCTCGGGCGCTCTCACCCAAGCCCAAACATCTGGAGTTTCCATGATTCTGCGACTCACGCTCATTCCCTCGCTCGCCCTCGTGGTGGGCCTTCTCGGCTGCAGCTCGTCGAGCAGCTCGTCGTCGAGCAGTGGAGCCAGTTGCGTGACGAGCTCGGACTGCGCGAGCGGAGTCTGCGTCACCGTGGGGTCGGCAAGCGCCTGCACGCCCCAGTGCTCGGCCAGTGCGAGCGAGTGCGGAGGCCAAGCAAGTTGCCAAGGCGTCGGCGCCGTTGGCATCAACGTCTGCGCGCCCCCGCCCGCGTCGGCTGCGGCACCAAAGCCCGAAGAGCAACCGAAGCTGCCGTGCAAATCCGATGCAGAATGCAACACGCTGCATGCGGGCTCGATTTGCGCCACATGGCGCGGAGAACGCGACTGCACGATCACGTGCGCGTCGGACGATGCGTGCCGACTTCCCGCCATGGGCGGCGTGTCCATCGACTTCATGAAGTGCCAGACCGACGAAGGAAACAGCGCGCGTCAGGCCTGCCTCCCGCGCGCGGAATGCTTCACGAACCCGTCCTCGTGCATCAGCATCAACACGCCCGGGGTTCCGAGCGACTTCGACGCCGGGTTCTAGCCCCAAGCTTCGTCAACGCTCAACAAGCGCCTCAGAGCTTCGGAACGGAAACGTGCCGACCCTCTGGGGCGATGAGCGTTCACCCGCCTCACGCGCCTGGAAGCTTGTGGTCCTTGAATCGCTCGCGCAGCAGGTTCTTCTGCATTTTTCCAGTCGCCCCGAGGGGAATCGCGTCGACAAAAACCACGTCGTCCGG
>CAIQDA010000299.1 GCA_903870415.1 uncultured delta proteobacterium | reverse complement strand
TACCTCAACATCGCAAATCCTTCAGCGGCGCTCGGCGCGACGATCTCGTTCAGCGGCATCCCGAGCTTCAGCTTCGCGCCGACGAGCTCGTACATGTCGATCGGCGGCCTGCCCGCGGGCACCGGAACGGTCACCTTCACGAATGTCGCCCTCGGGTGGACGAGCACGGAACAGCTCCTCCGCTTCTAAACGGCGTGCTCACGAAGCAGAAAAGCCTCGGCCAGACGCCGGGGCTTTTTTGTTGCAGAATGCACGGGCATCACTCGTAGGAGACGAGCTTCACAGGCAGGTCACCGTTCGCGAGGTCGAGCCAACGGGTCGATCGCGACGCGAGAGCGCGCAACACGGCGTCTGAACCGGCGAGGACGTGAAGCGATTTCCACTCAAGCCGCATGAGTCCTCGAAGCCCGCGCATGAGCGCCTCGTCCATGGCGAGCCGCTCGCCGTAAGGCGGGTTCGTGACGATGGTCGCGCCCTCGCGAGGAAGCGAAAGCTGGTCGAGAAATCCTTCGCGTGCACGGATGCGAACGCCTGCGCGATCCGCGTTGGCTTTCGAGATACGGCAAGCATCTGGCGCCGCATCGGCCACGAGGATCGAGGGTTCGAAATCACGCTTGATGGCGGCGTCGAGGAAGGTGCGATGCCGCGAGGCCCATGCGCGATCGGCGTCGGTGAACGCGGCGAACCGCTCGACGCTGAACCGCTTCCGCGTGAGTCCAGGCGCGATGTTTTTCGCAAGCATTCCGGCTTCGATCGCGAGCGTTCCGCTTCCTGCCATCGGGTCGACGAAGTCTCCTTCGCCGCGCCAGCCACTCCATCGAACGATCGCCGCAGCGAGGGTCTCCTTGAGCGGCGCGTCGAGGGCTTCAAGGCGGTAGCCGCGCTTAAAAAGAGGCTCGCCGGACGCGTCCGCGTAAACCGACGCGAGGCCGTTCTTGAGCAGCACAAAGATGGGCATGTCTGCGTCGTCGCGGTCCACGTTCGGGCGCTCGCCGAAACGAGCGCGAAGCGTGTCGACGATGGCGTCTTTCACTTTTTGAGCGACGAAGCCCGTGTGCACGAGCGCGTCGGTGCGACCCTCTGCGCGAACCGAAAGGCTGTGTTTCGTGCTCGTCCAGTGATGCCACTCGATGGCGCGTACGCCGTCGTAAAGGTCATCGGCGCTTACGCACGGGAAGCTTGCAAGCTGCACGAGTATGCGTTGCGCGATTCGAATCTCGAGGCACGCTCGCAGCGCTTCAGTGAGCGAGCCCACGAACGACACGCCACCGCGCGTGGCACGTACGCCCCGAAAGCGACGCTCGCGAAGTTCATCGCGAAGCATTCCCTCGGTGCCTTTGGCCGCGGTTGCGAAGAGCGGAAACGAGTCTTCTTGCACAAAAAAGCGGCCTACCACGAAGGTAGACCGCTGCGTTCGAACGCGTGCGCCGAAGCGCGCGTCTTCAGAACGTGTAGCTCGCGTTCAGGTCGAGAATCGGAACGATCTGCTTGTAGCTTCCGTTCGCGCTCGGGGACTTGGACTCGCCTTTTTGCGTCTCATAGATGCTGTCGGTGACGGTGATCGGCTTGAAGTAGACGACCGCGGCGCTCGTCGCGAAGGCGAGGTGGTCGCTGACCGCAAACTTGGTGCCGAATGCCGCCGTGTAGCGCGTGTTGTCGATGGTGCTGGCGTCAACCGTGCTCGAGGGAGCGGCAGGCGTCGTGTAACCAAGGCTACCGAAGAGCTCGACGTCCCGGTTCAGGTAGTGCGCGGCGCCGAGCTTCAAGCCCCACGCGTCTTTCCAGTTGCGCGGAATGTTGACGACAACGCCCGTGGCCTTCTGGCTTCCGTCAGCGTTGAGGTCGCAGTTTGCGCCGGAGGTGACGATGCACTGTTTGTCGAAGACGCTCCACTGGGCGTAAACGAAGTCGGTGCGGATCTCCCACTTGCGGTCCGCGTCGACCTTCCACGTCGCGCCTGCGCGCCACACGGCTGGAAACGACTGGAGAAGATCGACGTCGCCGGTGGGCGTGGTCTCGGCGACCGAGGTGCCTGGGGTGAAGTAGAGCTTGCCCTTGAGTCGGCTCTCACCGAAGCCTGGCTGACTCGTGTAGCTTGCACCGACCGTGACCGAGCGGTCCTCAAGAGGCTCCCAGTACACGCCGACCGCGGCACCAATTTGGCTGCCCTTGACGTCGAGGAGCGAGCGACCTTCTTGGAATCGGTCGAAGTCCGTGGCGCGCGTGTCGTCGCTGCCATCGGTGTTGCGTGCGCGCACCGTTTGGACCGCTTGGTGAATGAAGCTCACGTTCGCACCGACCGACAGGCGGAGATCGCGAAGCGTGTAGCTCCCGGCGAGCGTGGCGTAAAGCGCCTGGATTTTACCGCTGATCGTCGCCCATCGCTGGGCGCCGTCGTAGCCGCCCGGCGTCGTCAGGCTGTCTTTGTAAAACGTGTTCCGACCCCAGTCGGCGGAACCGCCGAAGGGAACGTACGCGGCGGCGCCGAGGTGGAAGTCGCTCCCGCCGAAGTCGGTGGCGTACCCGAGGTACGGAACCGCTGCGACGTTGTTGAGCTGCGACTTACCGGTGTTCGATGCCTTGTATTCTGCACAGTTCGCGGCCGAGAGATTTTGGCAGTACGCATCAGCGGTGCCTGCGCTCGGTGTGAGCGCGCTCTCGGGGCGATCGTAGCTGGCCAGTCGCCAGAGGATCGCCGCGTCGAGCGACAAGCTCGAGCCGGTGATGCCGCCGAGGGCTGCCGGGTTGAAGTAGACCGCGTAGGCGTTTGCGATCGCCGGCGAACCGTGATCCGCACCGAACCGGGCGGTGAGATAACCGGTGGCTCCGGCCGTCGACGAAGCGAGCGCGGCTGAAATGCCGAACAGGGCTGCGAGGCGGGTGCGACGTTGGACCATGAGGACGCTCTCCTTGAACGGATCTCTCTGCGCGTTTTGACAATGTTGACGTGGTGACGAGGAAAAACTTGCCACCACGAACGAAGCCATTGAATCATGAGGACATGCGGAATGGAAACTCCTCGCTCACGTTTGGTTCGATTGCTCTCGCCGGGGCTTCGCTGTTTGTGATCGCATGCGCGGATGCGCAGAAGGACTACGACACCTTCCGCGACACCACCTCGGACCTGCGCGACGCAAGCTCTCACCCGCCTGTCGTTGACAGCGGTCCGCCGCCCGAGGCGTCGATCCCCACCCAAGAGGTCAAGGGCATCTACATCGGGCTTTGCCACATCAAGTCGCTCTACCCGACCGACTTTTCGAAGACGCTTCGCTTCAACACGGACGTCACGTTCACGCCAACCGCGAGTGGCGCCGGCGGAACTCTTGCCATGGCGCTTCGGCCTATCCATGCGAAGCAGCCGAGCGGCGACTTGAACTACGACATCGGCGTCGTTTCGGAAACCTCGGGCGTCTACTCGGGCACGTCGCCGGTGGGTGCCGCGGACGGTGCCTTCGAAGTTCACACCGACGCGGCAGGCAAGATTCTCGCGGGTGACACGAACACGCTCGGTGCCCAAGCGGACATCACCGACATCTCGCTCAGGGGCTACGCCACGGACATCACGAAGGGCTTCTGCGCGATCATCAACGCGGAGACGTCGTTCCTCAACCTGCCGTATGCCGACAACAACGTTTGCCTTTTCCTCCCGGCCGCGCCCGGTTCGCAGTTCTCGCCGGTTCCGGCGACCTCCGCGGACTTCCACTGCCCGTGACGGTGTAAGGGGTCACGAGCCTCTCGGGGTTCGTGCGGTGACGCGAGAAACGCAGGGCTTCGGTCCTGCGTTTTTCTTTTTGCGCCCGCGTGCGCCATCGGCCTCGCGCGCGCAACGTGGTACTTGTCACGCGTGACCCCGTTCGATCCGGTCTCCCTCCTCGACGATGATCCCGCCATCTTGCGGTACCCCACGGCGCTCCTTGAGTCGCTGCGTGACGGGTGGTCGAGTTCGGTGGACGTTCTCGACGAGACCACGATCGAGCTCGTGCCTGCGCACCCCGCGGAGCTTTCGGGTCACCTCTCGCGCATCGATGATCTTGGTCAGGGACTCGTGGACGCGCGACTCTTCGACGGAACGCATCCGCTGTATGCGGGACGTCCTCAGAGCGCAGCCGGGCGCCTTCGATTCATTGGCGATGTCGTGCTCGGGCTCGTGGCGCGTGGTCGTTCGCGCCGTGTCGGGTCGGAGTTGAGCGCGCTCCGCGAAACCATCGACGCGCTTGCGGAGGTGTTCGAACTTGCTCCGCCGTCGGTCGGGCGACTTCGTGGTGCGCGAGCGATCGAATACTTGGCCGTGAGCTGGCCATTTCAGGTGCGCTCGGCTGCGTATTACGACGGATGTGTTCCGCCTTACGATAACGTACCGTCGGCACCGCCGCCCCTGCCTCCGCCGCCGCTTCCGACGTGGACAACGCCGCCTCCTCCAATGGTGCACGAGCCCGCGGGACCGCCGCCACTTCCGCCGTCTGCGCGCGGAGCCTGGACGTTGCCGCATCCGGTCGAGCCGCCGCCGCTTCCGGAATATTCCAGCGAAGACGACGATGCGTGGCCCGTTCCGCCTGCTGCGAACGCGGACGACGAGCCCATGGCCGAAGAGCCTGTTGCCGACGAGCCCGTTGCCGACGAGCCCGTTGCCGACGAGCCTGGCGCCGACGAAGCTCCCTCCGCGGAGGAACGCGACGCTGCTGCTGACGCTGACGCTGCGCGGGAACGCGACGACGGCCGTGAACCCCGTGACGACGCGAGCGCTGCCGATGACGATGAGACCGCCGTTCCCTCCGCGCCGCGCGCGCCTTCTGAGCCACCGCCGTCCGTTGGCATCGGGAGCCTCGTGACTGCGGTGCGTGAGCTCGACCCCATCGAGGACGATCCGCTTCCGGACCTTGCGAGTCGTGTGACGATTCCGCTTTTCGAGCGCGAGCTTGTGCGTCTTGGCGGCGAACTTTCGCTCGTGGCTTACGAAGCAGGTCGGCTCTTTGGTGTTCGCGATCGCACGCCGCGCATCCTTGCCCGCGAGCTTCGGCGCATGGAGCACCCGGCGTTGACCGACGCGCTTCTCGGCGATGGCGCACGAGGCATGCACGTCGATCGCGCGCTCATGCGCATGGTCGCTGAGGCGCAGAATGTCCTCGACGAATGGCGTGAGCATGCGGAGGGCGAGGGCGATCTGCTCGATGTTGAAGTGCGCGCGCTGCGCAAAGCCCTCGACGCGTGCGCGCTCGTGCTCTGCCAAGCGACCCTCGCGGCAGGTGTCGCCGTGGGCCTTTCTGACGACAGCTGGGGCGATTATTGGGCGGGGCTCGCGGAAGACGCGGACGACGAACGCCTGGCGCACGAAGGTTCGTCGGCACAGGAGTCCTGACGCTGCTACCGCGCAACCGTGGTCGCTCGGCAACGCGTTGCGAGCTTCGAAAAATCTACACGTGATCTAGCCACTGTTCGGACAACGTATGCGTACCCTCTACTCGATCGCCGTCTCTCCTTGGTCCGAGCTCGCGCGTTGGGCTCTCGATCACCATCGGGTCGACTACCGCAAGGTCGAGTACCTCCCGCTTCTCGCGGAGGTGCAGCTTCGAGCCGCCACTGGGCGCGTATTTGCTCGCATTTCGGCGCCAACGCTCGTGGACGGCAAACGCGTGCTCGCCGACTCCCTCGACATCGCGCGCCATGCGGAGCTTCTCGGGCAGGGGGCGTCGCTCTTTCCAGGTGGGCCGAACGGCGACGTCGTGGCGTGGAACGACCGCGCGCAACGGGCGCTCTCCGCGGGGCGCACCCTCTTCTTTGCGCGCATCGCCGATGACCGCGAGGCGCTTCGCGAGCAGGTGCCCGCGTTCGTTCCCGAGGCGTTGCGCGACCTCTCCGTGCCGATCGTCGAACGGACGTTTGGATTCTTGAGCAGCAAATACCGGGCGAACGCGGACAGTCCTGCGCAGGCTCAGGCGGCGCTGGTCGAGGAGTTCGAACACCTCGAAGCATGCCTTGCGCGCGGGCCATACTTGCTCGGTTCGTTCTCGTATGCGGACATCCTCATGGCGACGGCGCTCCACTTTGTGGCCCCGGTCGGCGATCGTCATCGGAGCATGGGGCACGCGACGCGCGAGTCCCTTCGTGATGCGGCGTTGGCCGAGCGTTTCGGAAAAATCGCCGCGTGGCGCGATGACCTCTACGACCGTCACCGCTCCTGAGTCAGTGCCCGGCACGCGTGCGTGAATGGACGCGAATTGGCAACCATTTCGTCGCGCAAGACTCGGTTCGCTCTGCTACCGAATGGGCCATGCGCAGCGTCCGTGTTTTGTCGGTTCTGGGTCTCGCTTCGATCATCGCCGCCGTCGGTTGCAGCTCCGCGGAGCCAGCGGACATGGCGTCGACCTCGCAGGCTCTCGGTGCCGATCCGGTCCTCAATGAAGTGAGCTTCAACCCGCCGAGCACCGACAACCCTTACGAGTACATCGAGCTCAAGGGCACGCCGGGCGCGAGCCTCACGGGCTATCAAGTGCTGTACCTCGAAGGCGATGCGGGCGCGTCGCTTGGCGTCGCAAAGCTTGTGTTTTCCCTCTCGGGCGCAACCATCGGAGCGAACGGAACCTTCGTGCTGAAGTCCGGCGTCGGCGGGCACACGCTTCCCGCGGGGGCGAACCAGCAAGCCGACAACGCGTTCGACGCGACAAATGGCGGACTCGAAAACGGCACGGGCACGTTCCTTCTCGTGAAGGGTGCAACGTTCTTGCAGTCGACCGACTACGACACGAACGACGACGGCACCCTCGACCTGCCGGTGAACGGCGTCGTGGTGGACGCGATCGCGTCGACGGACGGAGGCTCGACCGACCGAGCTTACGGGCCCATCGTGGCGCTCGCATCGGGCGGGCAGCCGGGCGCCGTCACGCGTTTCTCCGACGATGATCGCCTGATCACGCTCGGCGCTTGGTACGGCGGCATCGCGGCAGGAGCGGTCAACACGGGCCTGCTCTACGACGTGGCGCACATGTCCTCGAACGCCCCATCGGGCGCGCCTACGCTCACGCCTGGCGACGTGAATTACGGAACTCTCGCCATGGCAGGCGACGGCGGAACCCCGGCGGTCGACGCGGGGGCTCAGGACAGTGGCGCCGCCGATGCGGGGGCTGTGGACAGTGGCGCCGTCGACGCAAGCTTTCCGGTGACCTCAAGCGACCCGTACCTGAACGAGATCGAATTCAACCCGGGCGGCACCGACAACCCCTACGAGTACATCGAACTGAAAGGCGTGCCGGGCGCGAGCCTCACGGGCTACCAGGTCGTCTACTTTGAGGGAGATGCGGGTGCGTCCGTAGGCGTCGCAAAGCTCGTGTTTTCCCTCACCGGAGCAACGTTCGGGTCCTCGGGTTTCCTCGTGCTCAAGTCGAACCTCGGCGGTCACACGCTTCCGGCCGGGTGCAACCTCCAGAGCGACAACGCGTTCGACGTGAACAACGGGGCGCTCGAAAACGGAACGGGCTCGTTCGTGCTTTTGCGCGGCGCCACGCTCGCCCAGGGCACGGACTACGACGCGACGGACGACGGCGTCCTCGACCTGCCTGCGGGCGCAGTGGTCGTCGACGCGGTGGCGGTCACCGACAACGGTTCGACCGATAAGGCTTACGGGCCGATCATCAAGAACGCGAACGGTTCGGAGCCTGCCGCCATCTCACGCCTCGTGCCGAACGTGCTTCGTGCCGACGGAACGGCCTGGTTTGGCGCGACGCTGTCGGGCGTTCAATCGGCCGTCGTCTACGACGCGTCCGTGTGCACGGCGAACATGCCCGCGAACGCGGTGCTCACGCCGGGCGCCGAAAATTCCCAGGGTTCCGCAACGCCGGTGGACGCAGGTACCCCGGTCGTCGACGCGGGCACGCCCGACGCGGGTCACGACGCGGGTACGCCCGTTGTGGACGCGGGACCTCGCGACGCAGGCGCTCCGGTGGTCGACGCGGGCCCCCGCGACTCAGGCACAGCGCCAGTCGACGCGGGTACGGCGCCCGTCGATGCGGGCACCAAGGTCGATGCCGGCGCGAAGGCCGACGCCGCAACGCCCGCGGAGCAGACCTTCGGCGACAACGAATCGAAGAGCTGCAGCTGCACCGTGGTGGGCTCGACGCGTTCGGACTCGGCGCCGTTCGCATGGGTTGCGTTCGCGGGCTTCATGAGCCTCGTGGCCGCGCGTCGTCGCCGCTGAGCTTCGATGGTCTCGATGAGACGACGAGGGTGCGCGACGAGCGTGCCCTCGTTTTTTTCCATGCGATTATCCTGCGACGGCCCCCTTCGCCCGGACGCGACCCCATGGTAGCGCCGAGGGTATGTCGCCTAGCCGCCCGCGCGCATCGACGCCCCCGCTGACGGCGTTCTTTCACGTGCGCCGCGAGGCCCTTGCGACCCTCGGTGCGCTTCGCTTCGGCGTGCGCGGCGACCTCGTCTTCGCATCCGTTGGCGACGCGCAGCGCCTCGTCGAGACGCTGCGTGCTCGCGATTCGGGCACGCGCGCCACCGCGGTCACGGTGATCGCCCTCGCGGTCCTCCACGAACTTGCGCATCAAGCTCTTGGTTCCCTGCGTTCGCGCGGCATTTTCGACGCGGAGCTTGAGCTCGATCGCGCGTTTGAGGGCGACACCTCGAAGGTCGACGAAGCGCTGCGCACGTTCGGCGAGGCGTTTCCTCCGCCGTCCGTTCACGCCGGGACACGGTCGCTTGATGAATGGCTCGGCGATGAGATCGAGGGCCGCAAGGGCCGGGGTTGGCTCGCCGAGGAGCTCTTGCTTCACGGCCTAGCCGCTGTCAATCCCGCGTATGACCCTATCCGTGAGGTCATCGCCGACGATGATCTCATCGCGAGTCCGTCGTATGTGGCCGTTCGTGACGCGGCAAAAACCAGCCTTCGCGCCGCCCGAGCCTCCACAGCAGGACTCGAACGCGACGGCACCACGGGCGAAACTTCGCTCCTCGACATGCTTCTCGGGCCGCTTTCCGCCGGCGACGACGTGCAGGCGCAGCTCGCGCGCGCGTTCGACCTTTGGGGCCCGCTGCTCCAAGGGCGTCGCATTGAACTTGGGTGGGACGACTTCGGTCTTGGCGCGATGGCGGTCGAGGGAAGCGCGCTCGACGCGGAGCGTTTGGTGCTCGCCGTGGCGGACGCGTCCACGGACGAACATGCGTATTTTACGAGGTTTCAGGCAGGTTTTGCCGGCGGCAAGGGCGACGACATCGAGGCCGCTCCCGCCTTCGATGAGCCGCGCACCGCCGCCGACGAACCGCTCGACACGCGCGAGCTTGCGTCGCTCGAAGACCCGTTTCAAGCCCCCGAACAGTTCAGCGAAGACGACGACTGGATGCCGCGTCTCGTGCTTCTCGCGAAGAGCACGTACGTGTGGCTGCACCAGTTGTCACGGCGCTACGGGCGCGACATTCGCACCCTCGATGCGATTCCCGACGAAGAGCTTGAGCGCATTGCGGGCCGGGGATTCACAGGACTTTGGCTCATCGGTATTTGGAAGCGAAGCCACGCGTCGAAGCGAATCAAAGAGCTTTCGGGCATGCGCGACGTCATCGCGAGCGCCTACTCCCTCGACGATTACGTCATCGCGCCGGAGCTTGGCGGTCCGCAGGCCCTCGACGCGTTGAGGGCGAAGGCAAAGCGATGCGGGCTGCGTCTTGCGGCCGACATGGTGCCGAACCACATGGGCCTCGACTCGTCATGGCTTCGTGACCACCCGGAATGGTTCCTTGCGACGAAGGAGCCGCCCTTTCCGAACTACCGTTTTACGGGAGAGAACCTCGCGGAAGACGAGCGTTTCTCCGTGCAACTCGAAGACGGGTACTGGGACCGAACCGACGCGGCGGTCGTGTTTCAGCGAACGGACGCGAAGACCGGCGAGCCGCTCTACATGTACCACGGCAACGACGGCACGAGCGTTCCGTGGAACGACACCGCGCAGCTCGACTTCGCCAAGGCCGAGGTCCGCGAGCACATCATCCAAGTCATCATCGGCATCGCGAAGCAGTTCCCGATCATCCGTTTCGATGCGGCGATGGTTCTCGCGAAGCGCCACGTGCAGCGCCTTTGGTACCCGGAGCCGGGCAAGGCTGGGGCCATTCCGTCGCGCTCGCGTTTTGCGATGCCGAAGGCCGAGTTCGACGCGCTCGTTCCCGAGGAATTCTGGCGCGAAGTGGTCGATCGCGTGGCGGTCGACGCCCCCAACACGCTGCTGCTCGCCGAGGCCTTCTGGCTGATGGAGAGCTATTTCGTGCGTACCCTCGGTATGCACCGCGTCTATAATTCGGCTTTCTTGAACATGCTCGAGCGCGAGCGGAACCATGAGTTCCGTTTCATGATCAAGCAGGCCATCGAGTTCAATCCGAAGATCCTCGAGCGCTACGTCAACTTCATGAACAACCCCGACGAAGCCACCGCCGCGGAGGCGTTCGGCACCGGGGACAAGTACTTTGGAGCCGCGACGCTCCTGGCGACGATGCCGGGCTTGCCGCTCTTCGGTCACGGGCAATTCGAGGGAAATCTCGAGAAATATGGCATGGAGTTCGCCCGGCCGCGCCTCGACGAAGACGAAGATGCGTGGGTCGTGTCGCGCCATGAACGCTGGATCGTTCCGCTTCTCAAGCGTCGCGATCTGTACGCCGAGGCAAAGAACTTCCGCCTCTTCGATGTGCGCCGCCCCGATGGCGCGGTCGACGACGATGTCATCGCGTATGCGAATCGGCATGGACGCGATCGAGCCCTCGTCCTCTTTCATAACCACTCGGGTCACGCGCGAGGCTTCCTCGAAGTGTCGTCGCCATTCCGCGTCGCGGACGAGGGGCTTGTCACCGAGCGCATCGCCGAGTTTCTCGGTCTGTCACGACGGCCTGGGCGTTTCCTGGTTTATCGCGATCGCGAGAGCGGCCTCGCGTTCGTGCGGCCGGTTGAACTCGTGTGGAGCGAAGGCTTCCGCGTCGACCTCACGCCTTACGAGGCGCGCGTTCTCACGGGTTTCGAAGAGGTCGAAGAGAGCCTCGCAGCGCCTTATGGCAAGCTGTTCCGCGCCATCGGTGAACGTGGCGTTCCCTCCATCGAAGACGCACTCATGAGCCTTGTGGCCGCCGACGACTCGAGCCGCAGCGCTCTCCTCCTCGAAACTCTTTTCCGCTGGCCGCTCACGCGAGGCCTCTCGCATGGCGGCATGGCGTCGAAGCTCGAAGCGCCTGCCGCGCGCGCGATGGAAACTGCTTTTTTGCGGTGGATTGACGCCGCGTCGACCGATCGCGATGCGCGAACGCGGGCGGCACGATGGGTGTCTGCGGTGGGAACGCTGAAGAGCCAAGTGGCCGAAGCGCTGGGTCAACGCGAGACGCTGACGCATGAACAGCACGCGCTCGTGACGTCGTTCGGCGGGTCTCTCGACGGATGGGTGCTGTTTGCATGCATCGTCGCCGAGCGCCTTGCGCGACGCGAACCGCTCGTGCGCGCGAGTGTCGAAAATGGCTGGCGCGCGGCCTTCGAAAAGCTTGGCGTGGGCGCAGGCGAGGCGACACTTGCCGCGAAGCTCGTGGCCGTCGGGGCGGACCTGCTTTCGCATCGTTCGTTTGCCGAGGGAATTGCCGCACAGGAGCGTGACACATCGCTTCGCGACTTGCTCGGGGTGAACGAGGCCGTGGGTGGCGTGTGGGTGCGTTCGGAAGCGCTCGATTCGCTTCTCGGGTGGCTCGACGGCGCCGCAAAGCTTCTCGCACTGTCGCGGACCGAGGCAGCTCCTCTCGCGGCGACGGCGGCGTCCATGCGACCCCCGCCACCGGCGTCACCCCCGGCACCTGAATCCGTGCAGACTGCACCCGAGGTACTTCGCCATGGCGACGTCGTGCTCGGAATCGATCAAAGCGACGCGACCTTCCTGCTCTCAACGGAAGCGCCCGATGCAGGAAAAACACAGCCAATCGACGTTGGCGCACCGGATGCCGACCTCGAAGCCTCGTCGCCGTCTCCGTCCGATCTTGAACGTTCAGACCCGATGCCCGAGCTCGTTCTCGATGCCGACGCCGAACGCGCGAAGGCCCTTGCCGCCTCGTACCGGTTCGAGGTTCTCTTCACGCCCTCTCTCGCTTCAGGAGTCGAACCATGAGTGTTGACCTTGCCACCGCCCAAAGCCCCATCGTCGGCGTCGTCATGGGCAGCAAGACGGACTGGGACATCATGCAGTTCGCCGTGGAAATTCTCGTGGAGTTCGGTGTTCCGCACGAAGCACGAATCGTCTCGGCGCACCGAACGCCCGACGCCATGTTTCGCTACGCGGAAGACGCCGAAGGCCGAGGCCTTGAGGTGATCATCGCAGGTGCGGGCGGCTCGGCGCACTTGCCAGGAATGATCGCGGCCAAGACGCTCGTGCCCGTCCTCGGCGTTCCGGTGCCCGCCACGCTGCTCAACGGCATCGACTCCATCTTGAGCATCGTGCAGATGCCACGCGGCATTCCCGTCGGGACCCTGGCGATCGGAAAGCCCGGAGCCATCAACGCGGCTCTCCTCGCCGCTCAAATCGTATCGACCACGCGCCCCGAACTGCGAGCAAAACTCCGCGCTTGGCGTGCCGCGCGCACCGAAGACGTTCTCAAGGAAGCCCCTCTCGCATGAGCGCACCCATCCTTCCCGGTTCGACGATCGGCATTCTCGGCGGCGGGCAGCTTGGGCGCATGATGGCGCTTTCGGCGCGCAGCCTTGGCTACCGCATCGCCTGCCTCGATCCGGACCCCCATTGCGGCGCTCACTACGTGGTCGAAGAGCATGTGGTCGCGCGCTTCGACGACGTGCTCGCGGCCGAGTGGCTCGCGTCGAAGTCGCAGGTGGTCACACTCGAAATCGAAAAGATCGGCCTCGACGCGCTCGAGGCCGTGGAGCGACGAGCTCCGCTACGTCCCGGGGCGCACGTCCTCGGCATCGTGCAAGACCGCGCCAAACAACGGGCATGGCTCCAGTCGCAAGGGTTTCCTCAGGGCGCGCACGGTTCTGCGTCGGGTGCCGACGAGCTGCGCACGCTCCTCGCGAAGCTCGGGGGAAAAGCGTTCGTGAAGGCCGCGCGGGGCGGGTACGACGGCCGTGGTCAATACGAGACCAAGACGCCGGAAGACGCGAACAAGGCGTGGGAATACCTCGGAGCTGAGGTCGTTGTCGCCGAAGAGGCGCTGACGCTTGAGTTCGAGCTGTCGGTCATGGTGGCGCGAAACGTCGACGGCCACACCGCCGTCTTCCCCGCGAGCTACAACCATCACATCGACCGCATCCTCGCGTGGTCGGTGCTGCCGGGGGCCATTGACGAGCGAATCGCTGCCAAAGCGCAAGAGATCGCCGTCTCGATCGCGAACACGATTGGATGTGTTGGCCTTTTGGCGACGGAGTTTTTCGTGACCGGCGACGGCCGCATCCTTGTGAACGAGCTCGCTCCGCGCCCGCACAACAGCTTTCACGCGACTGAGGCGGCGTGTGCCACCAGTCAGTTCGAGCAGGCGGTGCGTGCAGTTTGCAACCTTCCGCTCGGGTCCACCGAGGTCGTGCGACCGACGGCGATGGCGAACCTGCTTGGGGACTTGTGGGTGGACCACAAAGGCGTGCCGCCCTTCGAGCGTTTGCTGTCGCTGCCCGGCGTGCGGCTCTTTCTTTACGGAAAAGACGATGCGCGTCGGGGGCGAAAAATGGGCCACATCCTCGCAAGCGCCGGGTCGCCCGATGCGGCACGCGCCCTCGTTGAGGAGGCTGTGCGGCGTCTCGAACCCTAGGAAAAAACGAGTGTCGCCTTAACGGCTCAGGGGCTCCGGCTCGTCGTCGAAGAGGTTCTCGGGCACCTCGCGCGGAAAGGTAACCCGAACACGAACGGCGCTCTCGAGCCGCGGAAGAAACTCCGCGCGCGACATCGTCGTGCACCCAAGCGAGAGCAAGTGTTCGGACTCGACCTGAACGTCCACCACGCGAAACCCGCTGCGGCGAAGCATCTTCATCAGGCCAAAGAACGCCATCTTCGACGCGTCGGTGCGTCGATGGAACATGGACTCACCCGCAAACATCGCGCCCACCGCGATGCCGTAAATGCCGCCCACAAGCTCGCCGCTTGCGGTCTCCCAGACCTCGACGCTGTGGCACCAACCGAGGGCGCGAAGCTCGCGGAATCCCCGGACGTAGGCTGGCAAAATCCACGTGCCCTGGTCGCGGTCCGAGCACCCGCGCACGACCGCGTCGAACGCCTCGTCAACGGTGAGTCGAAACGCTCCGGAGCGAACCGTGCGCTTGAAGCTTCGCGAAAGATGGTCTGGAAGTTCGAGGTTGTAGACTGCACGCGGATCGGGGCTGCACCACGGAACCGTGTCTTCGTCCACGGGCCACGGAAAGAGCCCACGCCGATACGCCTCGAGGATGGTGCCTGGCGAAAAGTCGCCGCCGAGGCACACCACGCCATGCGGTCCTTGGCCCGTTCGCGCGTTCGGGAAGCGGTACGGACACGGTGGCGGTTCGAGCGGTATCGGTGGCAAATCCATCGCGTTTGCGGAGCTTACCGCGGATCGAACGAAGGCGCTTTTGGCGCGTGGCGCGGCTCACGCGTGCGAGGGGGACTTATGGGTCTTTGCTGCCGTCGGCGTAGACGGTGAGGCGTCGCACGTGCTCGTCAATTTGCAGGGGCCGACGCAGCGAGGGCAGGGCGCGCTGTTCGCAATCGTTTCGATCGCACGTGCGGCACGAGACGCCGACCGGGGTGGCGACCTTCGGGTCATCGAGTGCAATGCCGTCCGAATACACGAGCTCGCGCGCGAAGCCGAGGCCGCATCCAAGACCGATGGCGTGGACCGGAGCGAGCGAGTGGTAGCCCCCGGAGTCCTTTTGCACCGTGCGCGCGATGCAGAAAAACGCCTCGCCGCTCGGCATGCGCGACATCTGGATGCGCACCATTCCGGGCGTTGCAAACGACGCGAAGACGTTCCACCGGGGGCACGCGCCGCTGTAGCGAGCGAAGCGAATTCCCGAGGCACTGAAGCGCTTGGAGATGTTGCCGGCCACGTCGAGGCGAATCATGTGGAACGGAACGCCCTCGGCCCCGGGGCGACGAAGCGTCGTGAGGCGGTGGCACACCTGCTCGAAGCCCGTGCGAAAACGGCGCCCGATGACGTCGACGTCGTAACGCTCCTCTTTGGCCGCCGCGAGAAACGCCGCATACGGCATCATGACAGCGGCTGCGAAATAGTTCGCGAGCGTGACGCGGGCCAATTGCCGCGACTCGGTTGTGGTGAGTCGAGGCGTCTCGACGAGGCGATCCAAGAGTGCCCCGTGTTCGAGAAGCGCGAGCTGGTGCGCGAGCTGAAACTTGCGCGAGCGCGTGGGCAAGAGTTCGCTCAGGGAAAGCACGCGCGATTCGCGATCAAAGCGCCGAAGCACCCCCTTGTCCGTCTCCCACCGAGCGGTGCGAACGTTGACCGCAAGGCGCCCTTCGAGCCAGCGCACGAGACCTGCCGCAAGCTCATCGCGAGAGAGCTTCGCGTCGCGCCACAGGTGTTCGGCGGCTTCCTCGAGCGCAGGAAAATAATTGCATGCATCCTGCACAAAGTCGCTCACCTCTTCGTTCGGCAACGAGGGGGATGCGCCCGCTTGATCGTCTCCGGCGGCGAGGCGCTGCGCGAGGTCGTCGACGTTCTCGTGCGAAGACTTGTACGCGCGAAACATGTGCAAAATCGCTCGCGCAGTAGACGGTGAACCATTGGCGAGATCGCGCACCTCGTTTGCGGGGATGTCGTGAGACTCGAAGAGCGGATCCGCAAACACCTCGAAGAGATCCGCGCCGAGCCGCTCCTCCTCTTCGTTGCCGAAGGTCGCGAGGTCGATGCCGAAGAGCTGCACGAGGCGCAGGAGCACCGTCGCGGGCATGGGCCGACGATCGTTCTCGATGAGGTTCAGGTAGCTCGGGCTGATGGTGAGGCGCTCGGCGAGCTGCGCCTGGCTCAACGCTTCGCGGCGACGGAGCGTGCGAACGCGCGAGCCCAGCTTGGGCAATTCGGCGGCATTTGTCGGCTTATGGGGCATCGCGTTATCACATCCTGTCGTTGACGATGACAGCATGACAGGTTTGTCAATACAAGCGTTGACTATCGTTGCAGCGATGACGAAACCTTGTGCTTGACGGAGTTTTCTTGCTGCGTCATGGTCATGCCGCACTGCACCGAGGAGTCTCATGTCAACGATCGCTTCACCGCCAGGGGTTCAGATACTCGGACCGATCCGTCCCGGTTACGAGCGCGTTTTGACGCACGAGGCGCTGTCGTTTGTCGCTGCGCTCGCGCGTCAGTTCACCGCGCGCATTGAAGAGTCGCTTGAGGCCCGGGTCGCGCGTCAGCTCCGTTTTGATCGCGGCGAGCTTCCGGACTTCCTCGAAGAGACTGCGGGCGTTCGTGAAGGTGACTGGAAGGTCGCTCCGCTGCCGGCCGACATCCTCGACCGCCGCGTCGAGATCACCGGACCCATCGATCGAAAGATGATCATCAACGCGCTCAACAGCGGCGCGAGCGTGTTCATGGCCGACTGCGAAGACGCGACGTCGCCCACCTGGGACAACGAAGTTCAGGGGCAGCTCAACCTCTGCGACGCCGTGCGCCGGACCATCACGTTCGACGACGCGGCTTCGGGCAAAAGCTACAAGCTCAACGAAAAGACAGCGGTTCTGTTCATGCGTCCGCGTGGGCTTCACCTTTGGGAGAAGCACATCAAGGTCGACGGAAAGTTCATTCCGGGCAGCCTGTTCGACTTCGGTTTGTACTTCTTCCACAACGCGAAGGAGGCGCTCGCTCGCGGTACGGGGCCCTACTTCTACTTGCCGAAGCTCGAGTCGCATCGCGAAGCGCGCATCTGGAACGACGTGTTCGTCTACGCGCAAAAGGCGCTCGAAATTCCGCGCGGGTCCATCAAGGCCACCGTCTTGATTGAGACGCTTCCGGCGACCTTCGAGCTCAACGAAATTCTGTGGGAGCTCCGCGATCACTCGGCGGGCCTCAACTGCGGACGCTGGGACTACATCTTTTCGTTCATCAAGAAGATGCATGCGAGCCCCACCTTCGTCATGCCCGACCGCGGTCAGGTGTCGATGGATAAGGCATTTCTACGAGCGTATTCGCTGCTCGTTATCCAAACCTGCCATCGTCGCGGCGTCCACGCGATGGGCGGTATGGCGGCGGTCATTCCCATCAAGGGCGACGACGCGGCGAACGACGAAGCGATGGCGAAGGTTCGTGCCGACAAGCTCCGCGAAGTCTCCGATGGTCACGATGGCACGTGGGTCGCGCACCCAGGCCTCGTCCCCCTCGCGATGGCGATCTTCGACGAGCACATGAAGGGCCCGAACCAAATCGAGCGCCTTCGCGAGGACGTGGCCATTGGCCGCCACGACTTGCTTCGCGTCCACGAAGGAACCCGCAGCGAGCAGGGCCTCCGCCACAACATTCGCATCGGTGTACAATACATCGAGGCGTGGCTTCGCGGTGTCGGCTGCGTGCCGCTCTACAACTTGATGGAAGACGCTGCCACGGCGGAGATCTCCCGCGCTCAGGTGTGGCAGTGGATCGCCCATCGCGCGCCGCTCGCGGACGGTTCCGTGGTCGACGCCGCCCGCTTCAAGGTCACGCTCGCCGACGAACTCAGCGTCATCGAGCGCGAGGTCGGCCATGACCGCTTCACAAAGGGGCGCTTCCCCGAGGCAGCGGAGCTCTTCGAGCGCATGTCGTTGAGCCCGTCTTTTGCAGAGTTTCTCACGGTTCCTGCTTACGAGCAGCTCCTCGGCAACGAGAAGAACCTGTGAGCTTGGTTTCGTAAGTTAGTATCTGTCTCTCGTATTATCAAAACAAGTCAGGAGTTTTCTCATGAGCACGAACGGCAACCACGAAACGGACGCAGCCTGGAACGAGAAGCGGTTTGCGGGCATCACCCGCCCCTACTCGAAGGCCGACGTCGAGAAGCTTCGTGGCTCGGTCCAGATCAGCCACACGCTTGCCGATCGCGGCGCGCGCAAGCTCTGGAACCTCCTGCACGAAGAGCCCTACGTGCACGCTCTCGGGGCGCTCACGGGCAACCAGGCGATGCAGCAGGTCCGTGCGGGCCTCAAGGCGATTTACCTTTCGGGCTGGCAGGTTGCGGCCGATGCGAACCTCGCGGGGCAGATGTACCCGGACCAGTCGCTTTACCCGGCAACGAGCGTTCCGGAGGTCGTCCGCAAGATCAACCGCTCGCTCCAGCGCGCCGACCAAATCGAGAAGGCCGAGGGCAAGGTTTCGCGTGATTGGTTTGCACCGATCATGGCCGATGCAGAGGCAGGCTTCGGCGGCCCGCTGAACGCGTACGAGCTCATGAAGGGCATGATCGAAGCGGGCGCAGCAGGCGTTCACTTCGAAGACCAGCTCGCGTCCGAGAAGAAGTGCGGCCACATGGGCGGCAAGGTTCTCATCCCCACCGCGGCGTTCATTCGCACCCTCGTTGCCGCGCGCCTCGCGTCCGACGTCGAGAACGTGCCGACCATCCTCGTGGCCCGCACGGACGCGGACAGCGCGAAGCTTCTGACGAGCGACATCGACGAGCGCGACCAGCCGTTCATCGAGAAGGGCTCACGCACCGCCGAAGGCTTTTACCGCCTCAAGAGCGGCACCGAGACGGCCATCGCGCGCGGCCTCGCGTATGCGCCTTACGCGGACGTCATCTGGTGCGAAACGTCGACGCCGGACCTCGCGCAAGCCAAGCAGTTCGCCGAAGGCGTGCACAAGCAGTTCCCAGGCAAGCTCCTTGCGTACAACTGCAGCCCGTCGTTCAACTGGAAGAAGAACCTCGACGAGGCCACCATCGCCAAGTTCCAGCGTGAGCTCGGCGCCATGGGGTACAAGTTCCAGTTCGTCACGCTCGCGGGTTTCCACTCGCTGAACTACGGCATGTACGAACTCGCGCGCACCTACCGCGACGAAGGCATGGCGGCGTACTCGCGCCTCCAGCAAGCGGAGTTTGACGCGGAGAAGAACGGCTACTCGGCGACGCGTCACCAGCGCGAAGTGGGCACCGGCTACTTCGATCAGGTCGCGCAGGTCATCGCAGGCGGAAACGCCTCGACGCTCGCGCTCAAGGAGTCGACGGAAGAGAGCCAGTTTCACTGAGCTGCGTGCCGACCTCGTGACGAGGTCAATGTAGAATGCATGAAAGGGTTCGCCAGCAACGGCGTGCCCTTTCGTGTTTGCTGGCCCCGGGTCGCGGCAACGGGGGGCGAGCAGAAAAAAGTTAACCCTGGCGCTGACGCGTCGCGAGAAGGCCTCGGAGCAACGCCAAAAAAAGATGCAACGGGTTAGTCTTCCGCGAGACGCGCTCGCGCACGAACGAGCACGTCGACAAGGTTTTCCCCGGCTTTCATTGCGCGCTTCGGGGAAAAACCGGCTCGAACGCGTCCCGCCCCGTGGCCCTTCATGGGCAGTTCGAGCGTAAGAGACACCGCCCCGTGGCGCTCGCCGATTTGATTCGCCGCGCAAGACAAGTCTGCTTCGCCCGGCGCATCGGGCTCGTAAACGGGTTCGTCGATGAACTCGGCGATGCTCTCGGCGAGGTCAAGACGCAGAGCGGCTTCGCTCCCCTCAAGGGCTGCATTGTAGCTCGGGTTCCCTTCGCATCCGGCGGGAAACGCGTAACCGCAGTCCTCGTCCGCGTGAACATCGAGGAACAGGTCCACGCCGGTTGAATCCATGCGTTCCAGCAGCGACGCGATTTCGCACGCCTCCTCGGGGTCCGGATCGATCCAGCACCGGTTGAGGTTTGCCCCTGTGGCGCTCGTGCGCATATTTCCGAGCGCGGCGCCGTCGGGATTGACGAGAGGGACAAGGCAAAGCTGCGTGGTCGCCAGAAGTTTCCTCACGGCGGCGTCCCCGCGAGAAAGGCGGCGCATCAGCCCGTGCACGAACCAGGAAGCCGGCGTTTCGCCTGGATGCTGAGCCGCGATGATCCACATGGTGCGCTCGGCGTCGGCGTTTCCAAGGTTGGCGAGGTAAACGGGGCGGCCTTCTGTCGAGGTCCCAAGCGCTTCGACCTGAGCGCCGACCTTTCGGCCCAGCTTCGCGAGGGCCCGTTCGAGACGCTCCATCGGGTACGGCGCGAAGTACGCGTAGCGGGTCGTTTCGCTGCGAGGTTCGTGGACGATGCGCAGGTCCGTCCCGTCGTACTCGGTGGGGGCCCGCGACCAGGAGCGCCCGTCGTACGAAACCATGGCCTCGTAATCAATGAACCCTTCCGGAAAAGTCGCCTCGTTCACCGCTCGCACGACAAGTTCGCGGGGGCGCATCGCGGCGTCCTCCACGTCAAAACAGAACCACTGGGAAACGTCCGCGGCCGAGTCGGGGCGCAGGGCAAGCTCCACGGGTCCACGTCCGGGCACCCGAAGAACCTCGATACTTCCGGCAAAAAAACCGTCGTCGATGCGAAGCGCCATGGCCGGGAGGGTAGCAGGTTCGTGACTGCCGCTCATCGGCCCAAATCGTCGGCCGGTGTCTTCGAAAGCCCGCGCCGTGGCGGTTAACGCGCCAAGTGTGCCGGATCTTCAATCGCAAGCGATGTGCACGATGCATGGGCCACGCCGGGGGCGCAACGCGAGGGAGTTCCACCGGGAATCGTGACGAAATAGGGAATGCCCGCGACCGGGGCGGGAAAGTCCGTGCTGATAATCTGCGCGCCAGAGGCCAATGCGGCGTCGCGCCCGGTCACATCGCCCGCCTTTGCCGTGGAGGGACTTGAGTCCGCGCGCGTGCGAACAATGAGGTGTTTCCTGAGCGCTGAAGCAATGGCATCGTGGTCCGTGACGGGGTCGTTCGAAATCTGGATGGCAACGTAGGGCTCATCGATCGCGCCCTCGGCAAACAGCAAGCGGCCGTCGAGGTCCTTGCGTTGATGTGTGTAGACATCACGGATACCCGAGCTGTCATTGAGGTAGAAAACGAAGCGTCCACGAGCCTCCCCAAGGGTGGGCCATCCGCGCGCGGCAAGTCCCTGCGCGACCGAGGGCGACGTGCCTTTGAGCTCGTCCGGGACGATGAGCCAGCGTTGGTCGAAGACGGCGAGAATCTCGCGTTCGAGCGCGTCGAGACGTTCCGCATCGTGATCGGAGGACGCAAATTTTGGCTCGATGTGCACGAAGATCGGATGGTGCCCCGGATGCGTTCCCGACCAGCCGCGAAGTGCCTCAAGGCAATCGGTGAAGAATGCACAGGTGGTGCGCTCGTCGAGAATGCCGATGTGAAAGACGCGAAAGCGGGAACAATCCGGGTCCCACTGCACGTCGAGTTCGACCGCGCGGACGCCTTGGGTCTCGAGTTGATCGGCGAGGGGCACGTGTTCGTAATCCCATTCGTCGATCGTGACCTTTGGCTTCAGGTGGTAGCTGTTGTGCGTGGCCTTCGCTTGCAGGTGATTGACGCGGAGCGTGTCGTCCAGGGGCAGCGCGTGCGAGGTTTTGACGAAGGGGCGCGGCGCGGGCATGGCGGGGCAGGAACTTGCGGGAGGATCGTCCCCACCGGCGTCACTCAACGCAGGCGCTGGCCCTTCGACGTTCGTCGATGCACAGCCGCTGGCCATGGTGGCGAGCAACAGGACCACGCGCGGAGAGAACCAAGACGGCGGCAGCATCGAATGATGCATCTACTACGAACGGCCAGCCGATTCGCGGCTTTGTGGCCCAATGAGCCGAGGGCGTCGTCCTTGGAGGGCTCCGCGCGTTCCCCTCGGGCTCGTCCTGTGTTGAGGACGTTCGCTCTATTTTCAACATCCTGTAGAGGAAGCGATAGGCTGAGCGAAACGGGCGTTCTGTCGTTCGTTGTCACGTTCAGTTTGCGGAGAACAATCCTTTGCGAGTTCGAATTTTTGGTGCCGGTGTTGCTGGTCTCG
>CAIQDA010000298.1 GCA_903870415.1 uncultured delta proteobacterium | reverse complement strand
CACTCGCGAGAGCTTGAAGATCGACGGACGGCTGCATCGACAAGCGCATCCGCCGCCGCGAACGGGGAACCCTCGGGCAGCGCCGTGTCTTCGAGGGCCAGGAAACTCTCGTAGGTGCGAAGTGGCTCGAGAAGCGCCTCCATCCACTGGTCGAGGTGTTTCACGAGCGAGGCACGAGCCACCCCCACTGTGCGGTGCTCGGACCACTCGAGAAGGTCTCCGACGGTCGCGGGCGCCGAGGGATCGAAACGCATCATCGGAATCCCCGCCGCCACGAACGCCTCGCGGGACAACGCTCGGAAATGCACCTCGAGCGCGTGCGGCACGCCGCGGGCCGCCGCCGCCAGTTGCACCGTCTCGCGAAGGGTCAGGGGCTTCGTGGGCATGCCGGCGGACACGCGAGGAATCTCGAGCGCGCGCGCTAGGGTAGGCTCGGGCGCCGGTAGCAACGCCGCCGCACCGGCATTGGCAACGACATACGCGCGAAGCTGCGGCATGAGCTTCGCGGTGACCCTGGGCCCGATAGCCTCGCTGAAGCCCGCACGGTCCGCCTGAATGGCGAGAATCACCATGCCGGCGGTGTACAGCGCGTTCCGCGCGATGAAGAAGCCGAGCTTGTCCGCCGCGCTCGCGCTCATGTCGAGGGACAGCGCGAAGTCGAAGGCATCCTCGGTGAGAGCCTTCGCCGTTTCGGGCGCGAGGCGAAAGGCGTCAGAATCGGCGTGAGCAACCATGCCCCTAACCCGAGCAAGTTTGTGGACGGTTCGCACCACTCTCGTCGCGAGGTCTACCGATTAGGGCCGCAATAGGACACACGAGATCATGTGAACGTAATACGCGAACGGGCACGCAAGCCTGTTCGCTCCAATCGTCGGCGAACGCAGCGCTTCGTTTCGAGCGCCCATAGGAAAGCTGTGGCGGCGGTCGTTCTTGAGACCCATGGCCGGCTTTCTTCGTCGTTACGCAGTCCCGTCGCTCACGCTTGCTCTCGCTCTCGGCGGAGGCGTGTGGGCCTTCAAAACCGCGCGAAAACCTGCGGTTCCCGTCTACCAAACGGCCGTCGTGGAGCGCGGGCGCATCGTGGGCAAGGTCACCGCCTCGGGCACCGTGTCGGCTCTTGTGACCGTGCTCGTGGGCAGTCAGGTTTCGGGCCGCATTCAGGACATCCACGTCGACTTCAACTCGAAGGTGACCAAGGGCGAGGTGCTCGCACGCCTCGACGCCCGCATGTTCGAGGCCAGCGTCGAGCAGGCTCGCGCCAACCGCAGCGCTGCCGAGGGCTCGCTCGAAAGGGCACGGGTTCAGTCGGCCATCGCAGTCAAACAGCGCGACCGCTTGCGTGAACTCGCCAAACAGAAGCTCATAGCCGAAGCCGACCTCGACACCGCCGAGGCCACCGCCGCTGCGGCTGCGGCCGACGTCTCCGCCGCCACAGGTTCCCTCGAGCAAACGAAAGCCGCACTTCGGCAGGCCCAAGTGAACCTGGGTTACGCGACCATCGTGTCGCCGGTCGACGGCATCGTCATCTCGCGCTCCGTCGACGTCGGGCAAACGGTCGCCGCCTCGCTGGCAGCTCCAACGCTCTTCACGATCGCCGAAGACCTCACGCGCATGCAGGTCGACACGAACGTTGCCGAGGCCGACGTGGGCAAGCTCGTGCAAGACATGAACGTGTCCTTCGTCGTCGACGCGTACCCGCAAGAGACGTTTCGAGGCAAGGTGCGTCAGGTGCGCAATGCACCGCAAACCGTGCAAAACGTCGTGACTTACGACGCAGTCATCGACGTCGACAACCGCGACGCGAAGCTCAAGCCTGGCATGACCGCGAACGTGACCTTCGTCGTGGCCGAGCGTGCGGACGTTGTCGCCGTGCCCAACGCCGCGCTGCGTTTCAAACCTTCGCCCGAGGTTCTCACCGCAACGGGAAGCGTGGACCCCGCCGCTTCGAATGCGGCTCCCGCGGCGCCTTCAGGGCCTGCCGGAGCGAGCGCCGCGCCCTCCGGTGAACGCAAGATGCGCGGAGACGGGCAGGGCACGCAAGGCGGAGCGCGCGACGAGGCCAGCGAGGCGCCAAAGAACATCAAGCGCCGAACCGCATGGGTGCTGCGCGACGGCAAACTCGTGTCGACGGCGGTGGTGACGGGCCTGAGCGACGGCACGAAGTCCGAAGTGGTCGAGGGCTCGCTCGCGGCCGGAGACACGGTCGTCATCGACGCCACGCTGCCTGGAAGCGAGGCCAATCGCACGTCGGGGCCACCTGTCGGGCTCGGCGGTACCCCACCGGGTGGCGGCGGCATGCGTCGCGGCGGCATTTAGCGTGAACGCGAACGCGAACGTGAACGTGATCGTCGAGCTCACCGGCGTCGAGAAGACCTACGCGTCCGGCGAGGCCGAGGTGCGAGCTCTGCGCGGCGTGACGCTCACCATCGAGAAGGGCGAGTTCGTCGCCATCATGGGCCCGTCGGGCTCGGGCAAGTCCACGCTCATGAACCTCATTGGCTGCCTCGACCGGCCTACGCGCGGCACCGTGTGCGTGGGCGGGCGTGATGTGTCGCGGCTCGATCACGACGAGCTTGCCGACGTTCGAAGCCACACGCTGGGTTTCGTTTTTCAAAACTTCTCGCTGCTCCCGCGCACCTCTGCGACGGAAAATGTCGAGCTTCCGCTGCTTTATGCAGGAGTTCCACGTCGTGACCGTCGTCCGCGTGCGCTTGCGGCGCTCGCGCGTGTGGGCCTGGCCGATCGCGCGAACCACGTCCCGAACGAGCTCTCGGGTGGTCAGCAGCAACGCGTCGCCATCGCGCGAGCCATCGTCGGAAACCCGGCCCTCCTCGTCGCCGACGAGCCCACGGGAAACCTCGACTCGCGCACGAGCCTTGAGGTCATGGCGCTCTTTCAAGAGCTCAGCGCAGCGGGAATCACCATCGTGCTGGTGACCCACGAACCCGACGTGGCGACCCATGCCTCGCGCATCGTCGTCGTCAAAGATGGGTGCATTGTACACGACCTCAAACAAGTTCCAGTGCCTGCCGTTCCCGCGCCCATCGTGACGGAGACGCCATGAATCTCATGGAAATCATCAGGCTTGCGGTGCGCTCGCTGCTGCGCAACACGCTTCGATCCTTTCTCACGGTGCTCGGCGTCATCATCGGCGTTGGCGCGGTCATCGCGATGGTCGCCATTGGCGAAGGAGCCAAAGCGCGCGTCGAGCAAGCGTTCGCGTCCATGGGAACGAACCTGCTCATCGTGATGCCCGGGTCGAGCACCGCGGGCGGCGCGCAAGGTGGCTTTGGGTCCATGCCCACCTTGACGTGGGACGATCTGAAGGCGATTCAAACGCAAGTGCCCACGGTGCGTGATGCGGCTCCGCAACTGCGCACAGTCGTTCAACTGATTGCGGAAGACGCCAACTGGGGAACAACTGTGTTTGGTGTTACGCCGGCTTACTTCGACTTGCGAAGCTGGCCCATGGCCTCGGGCGCTGTGTTTTCTCAATCCGATCTCGATGCGGGTTCGAAGCAGCTCGTTCTCGGGCGCACCGTCGTCGACAAGCTCTTTGGGCCGGGCACAGACCCCATCGGTCAAACGGTGCGCGTTGGCAACGTGCCCTTCGAGGTCGTTGCGGTCATGGCGAAGAAGGGTCAGTCGGCCACGGGGCAAGACTACGACGACGCGGCCTTCGTTCCGGTCACGACCTTCCAAGCGAAGATCCAAAGGGGGCTTCAAAAGGTCATCGGCGGCACCATCTTCGTCGGGGCCACGAGTGCCGAGGCCACGCTGCGCGCTCAGAAAGACGTGCGAGCGCTGCTTCGCGATCGGCACCGCTTGCGCGAAGGAGCGGACGACGATTTCTCGATCCGAAACCTCACCGAGGTCGCGTCCGCGCAACAAGAAGGCACGCAGACGCTTACGACGCTTCTCGCGAGTATTGCTGCTGTTTCCCTGCTCGTGGGCGGCATCGGCATCATGAACATCATGCTCGTGAGCGTCACCGAACGCACACGCGAAATAGGTCTTCGCATGGCCATCGGCGCCAAGCGCGGACACATCCTCGCGCAGTTTCTCACCGAGGCTCTCGTGCTCTCGCTCATGGGCGGCCTCTTGGGGGTTGGCCTCGGACTCGGTCTCGCAAGCGTGCTCGCCACACGCTTCGGTTGGCCCATGCTGATTCGGCCCGACGTCGCGGTGTTCGCATGCCTCTTCAGCGGGCTCGTGGGCGTCGTCTTCGGCCTCTACCCGGCGCGCAAAGCGTCGCTTCTCGATCCGATTCAAGCGCTGAGGTTCGAATGATTGCCCTTGCACTTCTCGCGGCGTCGACGACGCTCGTTCCCGCCGTACTGACGCTGGAGACAGCGGAATCCCTCGCTCTCGCCAATCATCCGCAACTTGCGGGAAGTGCGGCGCAGGCCGAAGCCGCAGGCGCGCGCGTGGGCGAAGCGAAGGCCGGATGGTGGCCGCAAGTGAGCCTCACGTCGAGTTACCAAAACACCACCGCGAACTTCGTTCCGAGGCCCGGGGCGAACCCGTCGAACACGCTGACGTCGCTGCCGTCGCCGAGTTTCAAGACCTACAGTTATTGGAACAACACGCTGAGCGCGTCGCAGCTCCTCTGGGACTTCGGACAGATTCACGCGCGCATCGACGCGGCGGAACAAAACTCCGATGCGGCGTCGGCAAACCTGCGTGCGCAGCGGGTCGCGATTCTGGCGGGCGTTCGTGCGGCCTTCGTGGCGGCACGCGGTCAGCGCGAGCTTGTGGGCGTGGCAGACAAAACCCTCGAAAACATGCAAAAACACGAGGCGCAAACGGCGGGCTTCGTGACGATGTCGACGCGTCCGCCCATCGACCTCGTGCAGGCCAAGTACAACGTGGCCAATGCGCGCGTGGCGTTCGTTGCCGCGCAGTCCGACGCGGAGGTGGCGCGGGCGGTGCTCGTGCAGGCGATGGGAGTTGATGAAGAGGCGACCTTCGACGTCGGCGACCCGATGGTCCAGGCGATGGAGGGTGAAGATGCGACGCTCGATTCGCTTCTCGCCCGAGCCCGAGAGACGCGCCGTGATCTCGCGACGCTCCACGCGTTGACGGAGGCGCAGCACGCGGTCATTCGCGGCGTCGACGATTCACGCTGGCCCGTGCTCACGGCCACGACGAACGCGTCGCTGGGAGGCCTTTCGCTCGCGGACTTGGGGCCAAACTGGAACATCGGCGCGCAGCTTTCATGGCCACTTTTTCAGGGGTTCATCACGGCAGCCACGTTGCGCGAGGCGAACGCCGTGCTCGTGCAGAGTGAGGCGACGTCGCAGCTCCTTGAGCGGCAGATTCGTCGTGAGTTGCGCCAAGCCCAGACGACGGTGCGATCGGCGAAGGCCACGGTCGAGGCAACGCGAGAGGCCGATGCGCTCGCGCAAGAGCGGCTCAATTTGGCCGACCGGCGTTACGCCGCGGGCGTGGGCACGATGCTCGAGTTTGCCGATGCGCAGCTCGCCGCAAGCAGCGCCGCCGCCCAAGTGGTGCGTGCACAATGCAACCTTGCCCTTGCACGCCTTGAGCTCAAGCGAAGCCTCGGGCTTGAGTAACTCGCGCCGCCTCGGTACGGAACCCTGGTAGTTCTCAGAGCATGGGTGACCTTCGATGAGCCTCGAGCAACCAAAGAACAAGCTCCACGGCATCACGCTTGAGCGCATCGTGACCGAGCTTTTTGAGCATTACGGCTGGGACGAGCTCGGGCTGCAGGTGAACATCCGCTGCTTTCAAGAGGACCCGAGCGTGTCGTCGAGCTTGAAGTTCCTCCGGCGCACGCCGTGGGCCCGCGAGAAGGTCGAGAGCTTGTACCTCTTCATGTTGCGCGAGCGCGCGCGTCGCGAGCGTACGAACGGCTGACTCGCGTCGACGGCGTTGCATGCATGTTACACCTTCGCGATGGCGCGCTTCGTGGCAGCGACGATTTCGTCGACCTCGTCGTCGGTCGTGACGAGCGGCGGGCAGTAGGCCACCGTGCCCGGGCCGATGGGTCGCACGATGATGCCTTCGGTGAGAAGTGCGTCGCGAAGTTTCATGCCGTCGAGGGCTGGAGTGAGACCGAGGGCCCACACGGCAACGCCGCCGCGCACGTGCGCCACGCGATCGCCGTCGACGAGGGTTTTCAGGCCTTTTTCGAGGCGTGCGCCCATGGTCTTTGCGCGCTCCACGAGGCCTTCGCGCTCCATGATGGCGAGGTTCGCAAGGCCTGCCGCGCAGGCGGTCGGGTGGCCGCTGTAGGTGTAGCCGTGGCGAAGGATGAAGCTCGATTGGCTCTCAAGAACCTCGCGCACCTTTGGTCCGACGATGACGCCGCCGAGGGGTTGGTAGCCGCTCGTGATGGCCTTCGCGAAGGTGACCATGTCGGGTTCGATGCCGAAGTGCTGCGCGCCAAACCACGTGCCGAGGCGCCCGTAGCCGCAAATAACCTCGTCGAAGATGAGCCACGCGCCCACGCGATCGCAGCGTTCGCGAAGGCCACGCAGGTAACCGTCGTTAGGCGGGTACACGCCGCCCGCGCCGATAATGGGCTCGGTCAAAATGGCCGCGACGCGATCGCCTTCGCGCTCGAGGATGGCGTCGATGGCCGCGAGGTCGTCTTTCGGAACGCGAACGACATCGGGGAGAAGCGGTCCGAAGCCTTCGTGGTTGGGCGAAAGTCCCGTGGCTGTGAGCGAGCCGTACGCGACGCCGTGGTAACTTGGCTCGCGGCTGATGATGAGGGTTTTGCCTTGTTTTCCAGCGATGTGCGAGGTGACGCGGGCGATCTTCATCGCGGTGTCGACGCTCTCGCTACCGCCGCTCGTGAAGAAGACGCGTGCATTCTGCATGGGCGCGATGGACGCCACTTTTGCCGCGAGCTCTTCGGCCGGCGTGTTCGTGAAGCGATCGAAGCACTGGTAGGCGGCGAGGGTGCTCGCTTGCGCGCGAATGGCGTCGGCGATCTCCGCGCGACCATGGCCCGCAGCGCAGTACCAAAGGCTCGCCATCGCATCGAGGTACCGCTTGCCCGTGTCGTCCCAAACGTACGCACCTTCGCCACGCACGAAGCGGATGAAGGACTCCGGCGGTGCAGCGGGGCGGGCGAACGGGTGCAGGAAGGGAGAAAGGTCGACGCTCATGGGGGCGCACTGTCGCATAACGCACAGCGTTGTAAAGGCCGCGTGGAATTTCCCGCCGCATCCCGAGATGAGCGCGCCTCTCCGACGTGCGTTGTGGAGCGACCGCGGTCGTCAGTTTGCGTCTGCGGAACCGTCGCGCGAGAGGCCGCCATCCACCGTGCGCGCATCGGCATCGCCGCCGATGGGCCAAGGCTTGGTGCGCCCCTTCTTCTTCGCGTCGAGGCACGCGTAGTAGTCGGCGACCTCGGCGCTGCAGTCGACGTGCGAGATCTCGACGAGGTCGCCGTTCGCTTCGCAGGCGTACAGCGTTTCGGTGTCGCAGAGTGCAACCGGCAGGGCGGCCAGTCCGCACACCGGATCCGCGAACGAGTCGAGTTGCCGGCGAACGCAGGTCTCGCGGTCACCCCCCGTTCCGCAATTTGTCGCCGATGCGTCGAGCAGGACCGTGCGCGGGGCGCATGCCTTCTCCGCGAGCCAGAGGTTAGGGTCCGTCGACCCCGCGTCTGCGCTGCAGCTCGCGAGGGCGAGTGAAGCCAGGATGGCGATGCGCTTCATGGCAGCAGTGCTCCCCGGAACGAGAGCTCTACGGCGAGGGCGGCGCTTGCGGGAAGCGCGGTGTTTCCCGGGATCACGAAGAGGTAGCGGTTCATCGCAGACCGACCGAAAAGCACGTTCGCCGCGCCCTGGCCAGCAGCGATGCCGCAGTTCGCGGAGAGGGGAAGAGCGGCTCCGCGACAAGCCGGAATCGCCGCGATGTTCGTGGAGCCGATCACGGTGCCGGAGATTGCATCGACCGCTTGCGCCACGATGTCGAAGCCTGCGTAAAGGTCTCCCGCCGCGGGTCGGCGAACGCGGTACGTGTCGGTCGGAGTCAGCGCGACGAACGTGTTGCTCGGCGCGAGCGCGGTGCCCTGCCAGCTTGAACGCATATCGTCGAGGTGGACGTTCTTCTGAACGGCGAGTGCCGCGATGTTCGCCAGCACCGACGGCGTGACGTCAACACTCGCGACGAGGGGCGTCGCCGTATCGAGGCCGGGAATGCCGAGGGCTCCGAGCGTGCGGAGGAGCGCGAGGTCCGCGGAGGTGGCGGGCTTGAATGCGGACGCGTCGAGCGTGGTCGAATAGGTCGCAGCAGTGCCGGAGCTTGGGCGCACTTGGGCGAGGTAATCGTCGATTTGGCGGACGGCCGCGGTCACGTCAGGAAAGTTCGTGAGGTTCACGTCGAAGCCCACGCCGAAGCGCGTCTGGAAGAGCGGCTTGCCCGTGTCGTCGTAGGGCAAGCCCTCGTACTGCGCTTGCCGCAGGAGGCGGCGGTAGCGCACGGTGACTTCTTCCACGAGGCCGAGAGCGCGTGCATACGTCGTCTGACCGAGGGCTGTGATCTCGTGTGCGTCGAGGTTCGCGCCTCGCGACAGGTACGCCGCGATCTTCGCGGAACCGAGTGCCGCCGCGTCGTGATCGGCGAGAGCGTGTGCGTGATCGAGCTTGGCAATCTGAAGCTCGGTCACTGCCTCTCGGAGCGCGACGGTCAGGTCGAAGGCGTCCATCGCGATGCGTCGCTGTTCTCCATCGAGGAGCACGCGCTCCACCTCCGTGGCCACGAGGCTGCGCTCCGGAGGCTCGGCGACGGAACCGTTGACGATGTCCTGGAGCGAGGTGCCGAGCTTCGTGGCCGCACCCTTCACGGCGTCGTTCGCGATGGTTGCTTGCGCGTTGTCTTTCGTCGTCTTCCACACCTTGTCGAGCCACGATGGCGCATCGGGGGTGATCGCCGCGGGGATTGGCGCCGCGGAGGCATCGGTGTTCTCGCTTTTCAATATCGCGAGGAGCTCGTCGCCGATGTCGCTGCTCGCTTGGTCGAGGAGCTTGCCGCCGAAGGTCGTGAGCGCCGTCGACAGCAAGTCGCTTGCGAGGTCACCGATGGACTTCTGGGCGTACTGGGCGCGGATGCGTGCGTCGGTCGTGGCGATGGCAGCGCGATTCGACGCGAGCGCTTGGCGACGTGCATCGATGCGCGTCTTCAGGTCATCGACTCGCGCGGAAGCGGCGGCGATGCGGGCGTTCGCGCCATCCACGGCGAGGGATGCGCTCGTGGCGTCGCTGTCGAGGCGAGTCTTCACCGCCTGCAAGTTCGCTTGTCCGTCGAGCGCGGCCGAGAGCGAGATCCACGCCTGGAACGCAGCGGCAAGATCGGTCGACGCAGAGAGAAGCGACGCACGCTGGTCCGCGTAGCGCCAGAGCGGGTTCACGGGAACCCGAGGTCCATCCCCGAAGAAATCGAGGCCCGAGCGCAGATGTCCGAGCCCTCGATCGAGTGCGGGGATCGACGCGCACGCGGCGCCTTG
>CAIQDA010000297.1 GCA_903870415.1 uncultured delta proteobacterium | reverse complement strand
TGCTGATCGACGACGCGATCGTCGTGCGCGAGAACATCACGAAGCATCTTGAGCGCGGAAAACCAGCGTTCCAAGCCGCTCTCGACGGCACCGAGGAGATCAGCCTGAGCGTCCTTGCGACGACGCTCACCATCGTCGCGGTCTTCATTCCGGTGGCGTTCGTGAAGGGCATCGTCGGGCAATTCTTCCGCCAGTTCGGCATCACGATCAGCGCGGCGGTGCTCATCTCGCTCTTCGTCGCCTTCACGCTCGACCCGATGCTCTCGTCGCGGTTTTCAAAGCCCGTTGACCACACGGTTCAAGATCCGTGGCTTCCGATTAAGCGTCCGTTTTTGGCGTTTTTCGAAGCGCTCGAGAACTCCTACCGCGCGCTCCTCGGCTGGTGCGTGAACCACAAAGTCATCGTCGGCATTCTCGCCTTTGCGAGCCTCGGCCTCATGCAAGTCGCGGCAAAGCTCACGGGCAACGAGTTCGTCAACGCCGAAGACCGTGGCCAGTACGTGCTCGAGATCGAGCTTCCTGCGGGAACGTCACTTGACGAGACGGCGCGCCTCACGAAGCCCGCGGAAGACGAGCTTCTCAAGAACCCGAACTTCCGTGCAGTCTACGCGCAAATTGGCGTGAACAACGAAGTCAACAAGTCGCTGTGGCGTGTGGTGACGAAGTCGAAACTCGACCGCAAAGAGTCGATCTTCGAGCTCAAGGAAACCGGTCGCGTGATCGCGGCGAAAATTCCGAAGGCCCACATCATCGTCGCCGACCCGCCGTTCGTTGAAGGCGCGGCAACCGAGGCGGCAATCATGATCGCGATTCGCGGCGTTGATTACGCGGACATCGAGCCAGCGTCGCGCCAGCTCGCAAAAATTCTGATGAACACGCCGGGCGTTCAAGACGTTCAAATGAAGTACTCGCCGGGCAAGCCCGAACTTCAGCTCGAAATCGATCGGGCGAAGGCTGCGGACCGAGGCCTCTCGGTCGGGCAAGTGGCGATGGCGCTGCGCACGGCGATGGACGGCGCCGAGGCAGGCAAGCTTCGCGACGGAATGGATGACGTGACCATTCGCGTGCTCTTCGAAGCGCGCGATCGCGAGAAGGCGTCGGACCTTGAGCAGCTTTCGATCATGTCTCCGAAGGGCCCCACGAAGCTTTCGGACATCGCGAAGTTCGTCCGCGCGGACGGGCCGCAGGTCATCGAGCGTGAAGCGCGCAGTCGGCAAATCCAGGTGTGGGCCTCGCCAAATGGCCGTGCGCTTGGCGACATCGTCAAGGACATCAAGCCGCAGATCGCGGCCATCAAACTCCCGCCGGGCGGGTCGATCTTCTACGACGGCCAGATTCGTCTGATGAACGAGAACAACAGCAGCATGGGCGGCGCCATGCTCCTCGGCATCGTGTTCATTTACATCATCCTCGCGAGCCAGTTCGAGAGCTTCATCCACCCGATCACCATCATGGTGACGCTTCCGCTGGCCTTTGTTGGGGCGATCCTCGCGCTCTTTCTCGCCGAGCACACCATCGCGATGGGCGCGCTCATCGGCCTCATCCTTCTCATGGGGCTTGTGACGAAGAACGCGATTCTCCTCATCGACCGCGCGATCGTGCGTGTGCGTGAAGAAGGCGAAACGCCGCTGCAAGCGATCCTCGAAGCGGGGCCCGAGCGTCTTCGTCCCATCCTCATGACGAGCGCCGCGATGATTCTCGGCATGCTTCCAACCGCCATCGGAAACGGCGAAGGAAGCGAGTTCCGTGCGCCGATGGGCGTGGCCGTGATTGGCGGAGTCATCAGCTCCACCTTCCTTTCGCTCGTCGTAATTCCCGTTGTTTACCTTGCCATCGAATCGCTCAAGGCTTGGCTCTCCGCGCGCCTTTTCCGTGCGCCGATGGCCCGTCCGGAGGCTGCAGAATGAACACGTCGATCCTTGCGTTTCTCACCGCCCTTCCTTTCGTTGCGTCGTCGGCGTTCGCCGCGGGTGCCACCGATATCCTTGAAACCGATGTGCGCTTCGCGAAGCTCTACGTGCCCGGCGGGCTGACCGCGACACAGGCGTCCGAGCGCACGCGAACCACGAGCCCGACCCTTCGCGCCAGGCGCCACGCGTCTGCAGGGGCCGAGGCCAAGGTCGACGAGGTTCGATCGAACTTCGTTCCGCGGCTTTCGGGGACGGGTCGCTACACGCGCCTGTCACCCATCAACCAGCCGCCGCTCAGTTTTGGATCGGGCGATGGCAGTCTCGTCGTCATCAACCGCAAGGTCGATCAGGCCGGCCCCGTCCTCGCAAGCGACAGTCTTTTTGCGGTTCCGGTGCAGTCGTTTTCGTTCCCGGTGTTTCTGAATCAGTGGAGCTTCGGCGGCACTCTGGCGATTCCGCTCACCGATTACTTCATGCGCTACGGCGACGCGATCGAGGCGACCTCGGGCGCGTTCGAGGCGGCGAAGCTCGAGCTTGAGGGCGCGGCGAAGAAGGCGGATTACGACGCACGTACGGCGTATTACCAGTATATCCGCGCCGAGGCTCAGAAGCTCATTGCGACCCAGGCGCTCGAAGCTGCGGAAGGTCACCAAGGCGATGCACGCGTGGCCTTTCAAGCGGGGTTCGTGTCCAAGGCGGACGTGCTCCGCGCCGAGTCTGCGGTGCTGCAGGTTCGTCTGTTTCTCGAACGCGCCACCAACACGGTTGACCTTGCGGGTGAGGCGTTGCGCACGCTGATGCACACGCCGGGCGCGGCCGTCACGATTGGCGAAAACGTCCTCGATGAGCTTCCGCGTGGGGACGAAGACACGCCACTCGATGCGCTCGCGGCCGAGGCGTTGCGGGAGCGTCCTGAAGCGCGCGGCATCGCGGTGGGCATGCGGTCCGCCGAGCACCAACGCGGCCTTGCGCGCGCAGGGTATTTCCCTCGCCTCGACCTCGTCGGCAACGGGGCATACCAAAACCCGAACCAGCGCATCATTCCGCAAAAGGACGAATTCGTCTTCACGTGGGATGCCTCGGTCGTTGCGTCGTGGAGCCCCACCGATGCGTTCGGCGCGTCGGCGCAGTCCACGCAAGCGGAGTCGAAGCGCCTTGAGCTCGAAGCGCAACGGGACGCGCTCGCCGACGGACTTCGCCTCGAGGTCACGCAGGCGAAGAGTTCGCTCCTCGAAGCGCGCACGAATCTCGAAACGACGAAGCTTGGGCTTACGAGCGCCACCGAGTCGTACCGCGTTCGTCGCGAAGCGTTTCGCGCGGGCAAGGCCACGCTCGTGGAAGTCGACGATGCGGGGACCGACCTGACGCGCGCACGCCTTGAGTTCATCGATGCGAACGTGTCGCTTCGCGTGGCCACGCTGCGACTCGGGTACGCCTGTGGTCGCGGTCCGAGCCGCTGATGGAGATGCCGTTTTCGCCTGCCGAAATCGAAGCCATCACGCACCAAGTGAAGGGCGAACTTCGGAGGCGCATGCGCGGGCTCCGTGGGGCGCTTTCCGCTGAAACGCGCGCGGATAAATCGAGGCAGATCGTGAGCCGCCTCGCGGAGCACGAGGTGTTCGCAGGCGCGCGAGTCGTTGGCCTCTACGCGCCGATGGTGGAGCGCGGTGAGCTCGACGTGGAGCCCCTGCATGCGCTCCTTCGTGAACGCGGCATCGCCGTGGCGTACCCTCGCCTCAACGACGATCGTTCGCTGTCGTTTCATCGCGTCGACGACCCCGCGCGACTGGCCGAAGAGGGAAACCTTTTTCGAGAGGCGCCTGCCGATCCTTCGACGCTTGTCGCCGCTCTTGATGTCGTCGTCGTTCCGGCGCTTGCGGCCGATGACGAGGGAAATCGCTTGGGATACGGCGGCGGCTCGTACGATCGCACCCTCGGCGCGTTCGGCGTTCGGCCACGCACCATTGCGGTGGTCTACGACTTCCAAGTACTCGTGGAAGTTCCTCACTTGGCGACCGATATTCCTGTCGACTGGGTGCTCACCGATCGCCGCTGTTTCCGTCGTGCTCCCGTTGCGACGTTGCCTTTTTCCGCATGACCTTTGTCACTCTCGCCCCCCTCCTTGTTTGCGTTTGCGTTTGCCTCGCGCTTGTCGCGCTTGCCGCGTGGTCGTTTCGTCGTTTGGCGTCCGTGCAAGCGGAACTCGCCGCGGCGCATGCGCGGGAATCCGCCGCGCGCGAAGCCTCTGTCGATGCGCGCAAGACATCGGAAGCGCAGGCCGAACGCGCGGAGGAAAAGATCCGCGGACTCATTCGAGATGCGGAGCGCCTTTCGCGTGACCTCGAAGAGGGCGTGAAGGAACAGGCGCGAGTCGCGCACACGTTCGAGTCCGAACGCACCACGTCGCTTGCGCGTCTTGAGCGTGAAGTCGAAGAGCGCATGTCGCGGAAGCTGGCGAGCGCGGAAGACCGGATCGCCGGGCGAGAAGCGAGCTTTCTCGCACGCGAAAAACAACTTGGAGAGCGTGAGAAGCAGCTGGCCGATCGCGAGCGGCAACTCGGCGATCGCGAAGGCACCATCGAGCGTCGCGAGCGCGAATTGTCAGGGCGAATCGAAACCCTTCGCGGCGACGAGGGGCGTGCGGCGACGCTCGTCAATGAGCGCAAGGCGAAGCTCGAAGCGGTCGCGGGGCTCTCGGGCGAAGACGCTCGCCGCCTTGTGATCGACGAGATTCACGAAGACGCACGACGTGAAGCCGCACGCGAGGCCAAGCGCATCGAAGACGTGGCGCGCGAAGAGGCGGAGAAACGCGCCAAGCGAATCATCGGGCTCGCCATTCAGCGTTACGCGGGCGAGCACGTGCAGGAGCGAGCGGCGACCGCGGTGCACTTGCCCTCCGACGAGCTGAAGGGCCGAATCATCGGTCGCGAGGGTCGCAACATCCGTGCGCTTCAAGAGGCGTGCGGTGTGGACTTCATCGTCGACGACACGCCGGAGACCATCGTCGTTTCCGCGTTCGATCCGGTGCGGCGTGAAGTTGCGCGCTTGGCCCTTGAGCGCCTTGTGCAAGACGGACGGATTCATCCTTCGCGCATCGAAGAGGTCGTCGAGAAGGCTCGCCACGATGTCGAGCGCGGCATGGACGAAGCGGCGCGGGC
>CAIQDA010000296.1 GCA_903870415.1 uncultured delta proteobacterium | reverse complement strand
ACGTGATGCTGCCGATGTCTTACAGTTACTTCTTCTCGCTCCTCGGCCCGATCAACGCGGGCGGTACCGTGCTCACGCAGCGGCCAACATTTGAGTATTACCTCGACTTCTCGACGCGCCTCATCGTGTCGACCGGCGTCGTGTTCGAGCTGCCGCTCTTTCTTTCGTTCCTCGTGCTCGCCAACATGGTGACGCCGAAGCAGCTCCTTGAGTTTTCGCGTTGGGCCATCCTCCTCGCATTCATCATTGGCGCCATTGCCACGCCAGGCCCGGAAATCTCCAGTCAGATCCTCGTGAGCGGGAGCCTCATCGTTCTCTACTTCCTCTCCATCGCCATCGCCTTCGTGCTCAGGCCCCGAGCGATCGCGTCCTAGCGGCGGCACGCGTTCTCCACGCGCCACGCGTTCTCGATCGCGGGCATCGGAACCGCTCATGAACACGCACCTCGGCTTCGCATCGAGCGACCCGCGCGTCACCGTGCTGAACGACAAGCCCGTGAACACCCGCGGCCGCTACGTTCTTTACTGGTCGCAGATGTTCCGCAGACCGGCCGACAACGCGGCTCTCGCCTTCGCCATCGAGCGCGCCAACGCCTTGCGGCTCCCCTGCCTCGTGTACGAGGCCGTTCGCCCCGACTACCCGTTCGCCTCGGACCGGTTTCACACGTTTCTCCTCGAAGGCGCTCGCGCGATGGGCCTCGGACTTCGGGCGCGAGGACTGCAACACGCGTTCTTCCTTCCGCGCACCGCCGACGAAGCGCGGGGCGTCGTGCGCAAACTCGTAAGCCACGCGGCCCTCGTCGTGTCCGACGACCACCCTTCGTTCGTATGCCCGATCCAAAATAGCGCGGCCGCCCGCTTTGCAGAATGCAGCTACATCATCGTCGACGACACGACTGCGATTCCCATGAGCCTGTCGGGCAAAGCGGAATTCGCGGCTCGAACGCTGCGGCCGAAGATCTTGAAGGCGCGCGACTTTTGGCTACGTCCCCTCGACGAACCGGAGCCCGCCGTGCGAGCCACGTTCGACTTGCCCTTCCACGCAACGCCCATCGCCGACGCGACGAACGACGACATCGCGGCGCTCGTCGCAAGTTGCGCCATCGATCATTCGGTACGAGCCGTCGCCGGTACGCGAGGCGGCGCGGACGTGGCCGAGGAGCGACTCATCGATTTTCTCGAGAAGGGCATTTCGGGCTACGGCGACCGCAACGAGCCCTCCGCGCCCAACACGAGCAGGCTCTCGCCGTACCTCCATTTCGGCCACATCTCGGCGCGTGGCGTGGCGCTCGAAACGCTGAAAGCAAGAGCCGCCGGCGCCGGGGAACTCGCCTGCGACGGGTTTCTGGAGCAGCTTCTTGTACGACGCGGCTTAGCCTTCAACTATGCGGAGTATGTCTCGGCGCATACGACCTTTGAGCCAGTGCCCGCCTGGGCAAAGACAACCCTTGCGGCTCATGAGGCGGACCCTCGTCCATGGCTCGCCACGCGGCAAGAGCTCGAGGACGCGCACACGCCCGACGAGCTCTGGAACGCCGCGCAACTTGAGCTGCGGGCTCGCGGCATCGTGCACAATTACGCGCGGATGCTCTGGGGAAAGATTCCGATCACGTGGACGCCCTCCGCGCCCGAAGCGTTCGACCACCTCGTGTATTTGAACGACAAGTACGCCCTCGACGGTCGTGATCCGGACGGGTACGCGAGCATCGCCTGGTGCTTCGGGGTCCACGACCGCCCGTGGCCTGAGCGGGCAATCTTCGGAACCGTGCGCTGCATGACCACGCGCAGCGCACGTTCCAAGCTCGACTTCGAAGGTTACATGCGGACTGCATCCACATGGCGAAGCGAAGTCTCCGCCAAGGCCTGACTCACGGCTTGCGGGCGCAACGGCCGCCGGTGTTCTCGTTTCGGAGTGCCGGATACCGGCTGATGCGCACGGCCGAAGGCAGGTAGGCCGTTTCGTTATCGTACGCGCCGCCGCGGACAACGCGGTCAGCGCCTCCGGTGGCTTTGCTGCAGTTTACACACGTCGTCGTGAGCGGCGCGAGCCAGTCGAGGGTCCACTCCCACACGTTGCCAGCAAGATCGCTCTGGCCCCACTTGCCGTTGCCCGCCGCGATGCTCCCGGCCGGAGCCACGTTGCCAACGCCGGTGCAGGTGCCGCTTCCGCTGAAGAAGCATCCGTAGGCCGCAAGCGCCGCGTCGGAGCCGGGCTCGGTCGATCCCCAAGGGTAGGCACGCTCTTCGCTGCCGCCCGCCGCTGCGTATTCCCACTCGGTTTCGCTCGGCAAGAAGCCGCCGTCCCAGGTGCAGAACGCCGCGAGGTCGTACCAGCTGAGGCAGTTCTGTGGCCGCGACTCGTTCGTGCCTGCGACCGGCGTCCACGTTTGGTTCTGCTTCGAGCACGCGAGCGCGCTCGTGAACCCTGACACGTTGCTCGCACCGGGCTTCTCAGGCACGACACCGCTTGCGCTCGGCGCGCCGACGTAACGCGTCCAAGCGTCCGTCCATCCGCTCTCGTGACCGCCCGTCGTGTCGACGAGACCGCGACCTGCGTTCAAGTGCGCGTGCTTGCCCGCTCCCGCCTTCGGTCGCCAACCTTTCGCCCAGGCGTCGACAAACTGTCGAAAGCGGCCCACGGTGACTTCGAACGCGTCGAGTCGGAACTCGCCCACGGTCGCGGGGTTCGCTTTTCCGGCACCACGAAGGAACGAGCCCTCGGCGACGAGAAGGCTGCGTCCGCACGACTCGTTTCGGCCTTCGCCGCAGGTGTTCAGACCAGGCCCGGTCATCAGCGCCGTGGTCCCCGCCAGCTCGCTCGTGAAGCAGGTGTTTTGCTCGGTGCAGAACGTGTGAGGTCCGCACGCTCCGCACGCCGCCACGCCGCGCGCGACACCGCAGTTGTCGGTGCCGCTCTTGGCGCCACAGACCGCCCCAACACGCGTGCAGAATACAGCATCCGTTTCCGGCGTGCAGCCGCAGGTATTTGCTTTGGCTCCGCCTCCGCAGGTGACGCCGGTCCCGGTGCATCCGCCGCAGTCCGCCGCGGTTCGATTCGTTCCGCAGTTGTCCGCGCCGCTCGCGCTGCCGCACGTGGCACCGAGGCGTTCGCAAAGAGCCTTTTCGCTCTCAGAAGTGCAGCCGCATACGTTCGTCTTGCCGGCGCCGCCGCAGCTCTCGCCCGTGCCGGAACACGTGCCGCATGATTCGACCGCACGCGCTTGCCCGCAGTTGTCCGCCGCGCTCATCGCGCCGCAGCTTGCACCAACTCGCTTGCAGAATACATTATCGCCTTCGGGCGTGCATCCGCACACGTTCGCTTTGCCTGCACCGCCACAGCTTTCGCCAGGGCCCCCGCAGTCGCCGCAACTGGCGACCGAGCGCTTGCCTCCGCAATTGTCGATGGTCGACACCGCTCCGCACGCCGCGCCGAGACGTGTGCAGATTCCCGCATCGGTCTCTGGCGTGCATCCGCACACGTTCGCCTTCGAGCCGCCACCGCACGTCACGCCGGCGCCCACGCACCCGCCGCACGACGCGACGTTGCGCGCGTTGCCGCAATTGTCCGCGCCGCCAACGCCGCCGCAGGTCGCGCCCATTCGCTTGCAGAACGAGGTGTCGCTCTCGGCGATGCACGCGCACACGTTCGCCTTGCCCGCCGCGCCGCAGCTTTCACCTGTTCCGCTGCAGGTTCCGCAGCTTACGACGTTTCGTCCCTTGCCGCAGTTGTCGAGACCGCCGCGGCTTCCGCACGTGGCTCCGAGGCGCGCGCAGAACGATCCGTCGTCCTCCGAGGTGCAACCGCAGGCCCCCGGTTTCGCGCCACCGCCGCAGGTCTCACCGGTTCCGATGCAGCTCCCGCAGTTCTCGACGTTCCGCGCGCCGCCACAATTGTCAGCGCCGCTGACCGCTCCGCAACTGGCGCCCATTCGCCTGCAGAATGCACCGTTTCCCTCCGGTACACAGCCGCACACGTTCGCCTTCCCGCTCCCGCCACAGCTCTCGCCGGGCCCGCTGCACATTCCACAACTCGCCACGTTTCGGCCACGACCGCAGTTGTCGAGACCGGCGCGATTTCCGCACGTTGCCCCAAGACGCGCGCAGAAAGCTCCGTCGGTTTCCGATGTGCAGCCGCAAACATTCGCCTTGGTGGCGCCGCCGCAGCTCTCACCGGTTCCGACGCAGCTCCCGCAGTTCTCGACGTTGCGCGCGCCGCCGCAGTTGTCCGCGCCGCTCACCGCTCCACACGTCGCGCCAACGCGCTTGCAGAATGCAACGTTCGTCTCGGGCGTGCAGCCGCACACGCTGGGCTTAGAGGCTCCGCCGCACGTTTCCCCTGCTCCGGTACAGCCGCCGCAGCTGGCGATATTTCGCATCATGCCGCAGTTGTCGAGCGAGCTCTTCGGGCCACAGCTCGCTCCGGTTCGTGCGCAGAGCTGCGTATCGGACTCGGGCGTGCAGCCGCACACGCTGGCTTTCCCGCCGCCACCACACGTCGAACCCGTGCCGCTGCACGTGCCACAGCTCGCCACCGCTCGCGAAAGGCCGCAGTTGTCGTTTCCGCTCGCGCTTCCGCAGCTCACTCCAGAACGTTTGCAGAATGCAGGCGTTGGCTCCGGCGTACACCCGCACACGCTCGCCTTACCGGCTCCGCCGCACGTCTCACCGGGGCCGCTGCACGTGCCGCAGCTCGCCACGGTTCGCATCATGCCGCAGTTGTCGAGCGTGCTCTTGGGGCCGCAGGTCGCCCCGCCGCGCGCGCACAGTTGCGCATCGGATTCCGCGGTACACCCGCACACGTTCGCTTTGCCGCCGCCGCCGCACGTCGAGCCTGGACCGGTGCACGTGCCACACGTCTCCGCGGTGCGCGCGAGGCCACAGTTGTCGACGCCGCTTGCGGTTCCGCACGTTGCGCCGACGCGCTTGCAGAATGCACCCACTTGCTCAGGCGTGCATCCGCACACGTTCGGCTTGCCCGCGCCGCCACACGTTTCACCGGGTCCGCTGCATCCGCCGCACGCCGCGACCGCGCGGTCTTTGCCGCAGTTGTCGACGCCCGTCTTTCGACCGCACGCGGCACCGAGGCGCGCACAGAAGTCCGGGTCGGTCTCGGCGACGCACACGGGCTTCGGAGCCGGAGCGCCTGCATCGAGCGACGTGCCAACGACGGGCGCGCCATGGGGGTCGGAGGGTTTTCCGGCGTCGACTTCGGTCCCCGCGGAACCCGCGTCGGCTTCAGACGCCAGGCCGCGACCCTCGTTCGCAAGCATCGCGACGGCTGCCGCGAACACGCCAAAGATCGCTACCCGCTTCACACGTTGCCCGATCGTTCCCATCGCCCGCTCCGCTCTTCGACTCATGTGGCCCCTCGCAGCGTTCGCCGCGGCGTTTTCCGACCCGAAAGCGCTGGGCTTCAGGCGAATCCGTCGTCAAACGGATAGCCCTCATGGGGCGCGTTGAGTAGTTTTTCGCGGAGTCGAGGCCGTTCGGCGTCTCGCCAAGCGCTGCGGTCTCTTCGCGCGTTGGACGTCCTAAAAAGAAGCGTGGGCGAAGGGTGGTTAGCCCGTCGCCCACGTCGTCGCCCGCGTCTCACGCACGCTTTGGCGCCTCGAAACTTACAGGACCTCGATGATGAGCATGCCGGGGCCTTGGTCCTTGTCACGGTCGTCCGACACAATGGCCGGGCGCGGTCGGTCGAGGGGCAGCTCAAGGCGAGGTTGTTCGTCGCGCCGCTTCCGATCGGCTTCGCGCTTGCGAATTTCTTCGATGATGAACGGAGGGAGCATGGGGCCTCGCGAGGGGGCGGGGGAGTAAAGATTCGCCGCATTCGGAAGAACGGCAGAACAAGCGGTCTCTTGAGATCTAACTCCCCGGCGGCCCGGGTCAAGAGTTCCACCGGATGCGCGACCGTTCTGGTAGTCCCCCGCCCGGTGAACATCCGCGACGTGCTCCGGCGCTCGGGCCTCGCGCCAAAAAAGTCATTCTGGCAGAATTTCCTCGACGCGCCAGCGATCTGCGAGGCCATCGGGGCGGCGTGCGTTCACGACGACGAGGTGGGACTTTACCCGGTCGTCGAATGGGGCGCTGGGCTCGGTTCGCTCACGGAATCCCTGCTTCCGCGCTCAAAAAAGCTCTTCGCCGTCGAACGCGACCGGGACCTTGTTCCCGTCCTTTGCGAATTGTTCGCGCCTGCGGTCGAAAACGGTTCGCTGGTGGTCATCGAAGGCGACGCGCAGACCGTACCCCTGCCCGCCGAGCCCTTCGTCCTTGCTGGGAATCTGCCCTACCAAATCACGGGCCAGCTCTTGCGTCGTGCCACCGAGCACCGGGCCTTGCTCGTCCGCGCGGTGTTCATGGTGCAGCTTGAGGTCGCCGACCGCATTTGTGCCACGCCGGACCACGACGCCTATGGCGCCCTGAGCGTTTTCGCCCAAGCCGCGTTCAAGGTTTCGAAGGTGCGCAAGGTTCCGCCAGGGGCTTTCGTGCCGGCGCCTCGGGTCCATTCGGCGGTGGTCGCCTTCGACGTTCGCGAGAACCCCATCGACGAGACCGACGCCTTTCGCAAGGTGGTCAGTGCGGCGTTCGGGGCAAGGCGAAAGACGCTTCGCAACGCGTGGGCAAGTCTTGGTCCGCGACCGTTGCTTGAAGACATGGCCAGGGCTGCGGGAACCACCCTCGACGCCCGCGGGGAAATTCTCACGGCGGATCACTTTGCAGCCGCCTCGCATGTGCTTGCAGCCTGCACGCATTCGTAGCGACGAGGCTCCCGTCAGCGCACGCGAAGCAAGTCGCGCGCAATCGTGAGCACCTGCATGTCGTCGGTGCCGCCGCCGATCTGAAAGAGCTTCGCATCGCGCGCCATCATCTCGACGACGCTCCCGCGCATGTACCCCGCGCCCCCCATCACCTGCACCGCCTCCATCGCCGCGTCGACCGTCGCCTTCGCCGCGTAGAGCTTGTGTGCCGAGGCCTCCGCGCGCGTGATGGCGTCGAGTCGTCCGAGAGCGATGGCTTCGGTTTGCCGAAGAAAGAGCGTCTCGAGCAGTACCTTGGTCGTGTGGATATTCGCGAGCTTCTGTTGCACGAGCTGGTAATTCGCAATGGGCTCGCCGAACTGAACGCGGCCCTTCGCGTAGGTGAGCGACTCCTCCAGGCACCGCTCCACCATCGCGAGAAGCATGGGGATCATGCCAAGACGCTCGGCCCCAAGCGATGCCTTGATGGCGATGCGGGCGTCTTGCGGCAGCCCGTCTGGACCCACGCCTCCAAGCACGAGTTCGTTCGGCACGAAAACGTCCTCGAGGAAGAGCTCGCCCGTCGGCGACGATTGCATGCCGAACTTGTCGAACGGGCGTCCGCGCGTGAAGCCACGAGCCTCCGTGGGCACGATGAAGCCCGCGATGCGGCCGTCGCCGGTGCCCTCGATGCGTGCCTGCACAAGGGCCACGTCACACGTTGGCGCGTTCGTGATGAAGGTCTTTGAGCCGCGCAGAATAAAGCCGCCGTCAACCGCCCGCGCCCTGGTTTTCATCGAGCCAAATGCGTCACTACCCGCGCCCGGTTCCGTGAGCGCCCATGCGCCGACGAGGTCAAGCGCGAGGGCCCTCTTACCCCACGTTCGCTTCTGCTCGTCGGTGCCGCACGCCACGATAGCGCCCCCAAAAAGCCCCGTCGTCGCGCCGAACGAGAGCGCCACGCCCGGGCAACAACGCGAGAGCTCGTGCATGACGAAGCTCGTGAGAAGGAGCGGCGGCAAACCTTCAAACGGGGAAGGCGTTCCGTCGACGAGGGCCGATGCCACCTCGCGCAGGCCGAGCGCTTCCGACAGCTCGCGGAAGAAGGGCTCGAGCGGTTCGTCTCCCGCTTCGAATGCGGCCACGTGCGGCTCAAGACGTTCGCGGCAGAAGCGGCGGACGGTCGCCAAGAGAGCGCGGTGGTCCGATGGCAGCTCAAGCATCCCGGAAGCGTGCCACCTCGCGCGATGAATTCACGCAAAATCCACGCGGTGGCGCGACGGAAGAGGATTGCGTAGCGTGGCCCGGTGACCCTGCCCGAGTTCGCCCTGGTTGCCTTCGGATCGCTGTTCTCGATCGTCGATCCGTTCGCGGCCGTGCCCGTGTTCCTTGCGCTCACGGCCCGCGAGCCGGAGCTTGAGCGAAAGCGCATCGCGACGCGCGCGGCCCTCACGACGTTTGCGATTCTCTCGACGTTCGCCCTCGGCGGCGCGTGGGTCTTCAGCTTCTTTGGCATCACCATTCCCGCGTTTCGCATCGCCGGCGGCGTGCTGCTCTTCGGTGTCGCCATCGACATGGTGAAGGCGCAAAAATCGTCCACGCGATCGACCCAGGACGAGCTCGATGAACAGCACGACGACCTCGGCATCGTGCCCTTGGGCATGCCGCTTCTCTCAGGCCCCGGTTCCATCGCCGCGGTCATGGTGCTCGCCGCGCGAACCCATTCCTTTTCCGAGCGTGTGACCCTTCACGCGGTGATCGTGGCGATCGCGCTCGTGTGCCTCGTCGTCATGCGATCGGCCAGTCTTGTGGCTCGGGTTCTCGGGCAGACGGGCTTGAACGTGCTCTCGCGACTCATGGGACTTCTCCTCGCCGCCGTCGCGGTGCAGTTCATCCTCGACGGCGTTCACGAAGCCTTCCGCAAGGTTCTATGAGCGACCCCACGCTCTTTCGCGACGAAGGCGAGTCTCGCGACGCAGGCACCGTCGAGGGCGAGGTGAAGTCCGTGCTTTACGAGGACGCGCAGAAACCGTGGCGCGTGTTGCGCTTGAGGACGCCCCACGGCGATCTCGTGACCGTGGGCCGCTTCGCCGAAGTCTCGCTCGGAGATCGCCTTCGCGTCGTCGGCCGCCACGAAAACACGGAGCGATATGGGCAGCGTTTTCTCATGGATTCTTACCTCGAGATTGAGCCCGACACCCTCGATGGTCTCGTGCGTTACCTCGGGGGCGGACGCTTCGCGGGCATTGGCGAAGCGTCTGCAAAGCGCATCGTCGACGCGTTCGGCCTCGAGACGCTCGGCGTCCTCGATCACACGCCCCACAAGCTCACGACCGTTGGCGGGCTCGGTAAAAAGAAGGCGGTCGCGCTCGGTCATGCGTGGGGAGAGTTGCGCGAGTCACGGGAGCTCGAGCTGCTCCTCGTCAAGCACGGCCTCGGCGGGTCCGTCGCCAGACGCATACGTGACAAGTACGGCGTACGTTCAGGGGATATTGTTCGCCATGAGCCCTACCGCCTCGCACGTGACGTTTCGGGCGTAGGCTTTCGCACCGCCGATGCACTGGCGCGAAGCTTAGGAATTGCTGCGGATTCCGCCGCGCGGGTGATGGCGGGAGTCTTTCATGCCCTGAGCGACGCGCGCGACGACGGGCACACGCGGCTTCCTGTCCACGAACTCTTTGGGCGTTCACGCGCGCTCTTGACCGTGGACGGCACGCCTCCCGATGAGTCCGCTCTCGAGCGCGCGGTGGAGGCTCTCGCGTCCGAAGGT
>CAIQDA010000295.1 GCA_903870415.1 uncultured delta proteobacterium | reverse complement strand
TGATCGCGGCGTCCAGTATCCGGCCGATTTGAGAGGGTTCCACCCAATTTCCGTCTATCGGAGGACCATAGAAGACCTTTCGCGTTCGCGCGGCCTCAAGGCGAAACGCGGGAAACCGTTCCTTCAAAGCCCACCGTACAAGCGACACGTGATCGCCTGCGGTGAACGTCGTGTCGGCTTCGCGTCGCCGATCAAACAACTCGACGACATCGGACTGGCCGTAGCCATGTTCGATGATGATCGGTGAGGCGGCGCCTCGCGAATCCTCGAGTTCGAAGCGCGCCCACTCCGCGCCCTTGCGGTAACCGAAGTTCGGAGCGTCTTTCGTACTCGGTGTAAACTGCAGCTTTCCCGCGAGCACGTCGTCGATCGTCGCTTCGCCGCTCGGGTCGTACGCGAGCTCCAGGTGCTTTCCGAGGTTCAGCTCTTCGAAGCCCTCGTCGATAACCACCGTGTCCGCATGCGCCGTGATCGCCAGCGCGATCACCACCAGCAGCCACCGCACGACCGTCAGACGCGGACGCATTCTTGTGAGCGCCATCACTTTTCCTTCAGGTCGATTGCGCCGTCGTACAACTGGCCGAGCCGCAACATCGACTCGAGCGCGACGCGGTAAAACGCGATCACCGCGTCGTTCGGGTAGAGGTCGTAGCCCTCGCTTGCCGACGCCCACGCGCTGTCGAGATCGCCGCCATCGAGCTCGCGGTGCATGCGCGTGAGCAGCTCGCTTGCGGAGCGCTTGTCCGCCGCGGTGACGGGATCGTCCGCGTCGAGAAGCTCGTGCACACGCAGCGCCTTCGCGCGACCCTTGAGTCGAAACGCGCCCACGTAGCGCGTGCGACCGCTTCGTCCAAGACCCGCGGCCTCGAGCGTTTCCTCGCTCAAAAGCACCCGCGCGTCGAAGCGTCGCGTGAGCGTCTCAAGTCGCGCCGCCACGTTCACTGTGTCGCTCACCACCGTCGGGCTGAAACGTTCGCCGTCGCCGATTGCGCCAAGCATCGTTGGCCCGTGGTGCAGGCCAATGCCCACGCGCGCATGCACGTCGTGCTCGCTCAGAAGCCGAATGGCGTGCGCCGCCGCGTCGACCGCCGTGATCGCGCCCTTTGGAAAAAGCCCCATGAGCGCGTCGCCGATGAACTTGTCGACGAAGCCGCCGTACGCGCGCACCGCCGGAACGACCTGCGCGAATTGCGCGTTGAGCCACGCGAAGGTCTGGCGCGAGGTCATGCGTTCGGACGCCTGCGTGAAGCCTTGGATGTCGAGAAAGAGCACCGTCAGTTCGCGCTCCACGCAGTCACCGAGCGCGATTTGATCGAGTCGCTCGTGGCCCAAAAGCTTCGCAAATTCGCTGGGCACAAAGCGCTGAACCGCCCGCGACATGCGCGCTGTGCCAATGTGCGATCGCGTGCGCTCGATGAGCTCTTGGCGCACGTAGGGCTTCGTCAGGTAGTCGTTTGCGCCGGCCTCGAAGCCCGCTTGCATGTCCTTCGTTTCGCGCTTCGCCGTGATCATCACGATGGGCACCGCGTTCGCCGCCGCACGTTCGCGAATGGCCCGGCACGCGCCGAGACCGTCGAGGCGCGGCATCATCACGTCGAGGAGCACGAGGTCGAAAGGCCCCTGCGCGTCGTACGCCTCCACCGCGGCTTGCCCGTCCCCAACCGACACGATCTCGTAGCCCGTATGCTCGAGATCCATCTGCAAGCGCTCGAGGTTCACCGGCTCGTCGTCGGCAATGAGCACGCGAATCACCGATTGCCCGAGCGCCTTCGGGGCCATGCCAATCAAGTGCCGCGTGGACGCATTCGGAAGCGTGCTCAAGAGCGGACGACGCGCGGCCAAGGCCAACGCGGGGCCGGGCAATCGCCCAAGCGCGGGAAGGTTCGTCGGCGCGATCGAGGCACGGCTCGACGTCGGCGCGATCGAAAGACGATTCGGCGGCGGAATCGTTCGGACCTTCGTGACCGACTCGCGGCGTGCTTGCTGCGCGGCCGGAGGAGCCATGGCGAGCTCGAGCTCCATGCGCGTTCCGCCAGGACTTGTATGTGCACATTGCACGCTTCCGCGCTGAAGCTCCATGAGCTGCTTCACGAACGCGAGGCCAAGGCCCGTGCCTCCATGGGCGCGCGTCGCCGAGCCGTCACCCTGCTCAAATGCTGAGAAAAGCGTCGCGCGCTTGCCTTCGGGAATCCCCGGGCCCGTGTCGGTCACCGCGAGCACGACGCGTCCTTCGCGACGCTCGGCGCTCACGCGAACTTCGCCCGTGTCGGTGAACTTGATGGCGTTGCCGACCACGTGCTGAAGCACTTGTGCGAGTCGCGTTTCGTCTGCGCGCGCGAGCGGGAAGTTCGCCGCCACCTCGTTCACGAGGCGAATGGTTTTCTGACCAACCGTTGGCGCAAGAAGCAAGAGCGCCTCGGACGCGCTCGCGCTCAAGTCGACAGCGATCATTTCGACCGAGAGCTCGCCGCTCTTTGCCTTGGAAAAATCCAGCACGTCCGATACGAGGCGATCGAGACGCTTGCCGCTCGCGAGAATCGTTCGGAGCCCTTGCACCGCCGACTTGGGCAGCTCGTCGCCCATTGCAAGGAGACTGTCCGCAAGGCCAATGACGCCATTGAGAGGCGTGCGAAGCTCGTGCGACGTGTTCGCGAGAAACTCGTCTTTGAGCTTGTCGAGGCGACGAAGTTCGTCGGCCCCACGCGCCTCTGCAAGGGCCTTCTCTTCACTGGCGCGGTGCGCATTGTGCGAGGCCTCGCGCGCAAGCTCCGCCTGGTAGGTGGCCTCCGCTTGGAGCTGCTTGATGCGATCGGCCAGCGCGAAGGAGAGCAGCAAAAACTCGAGCACCGAGCCGAGCTGCATGGCGTTCGTGGTGAAGTTGTTTTTGGGAACGACCCCGAGGGTCAGGAACAGATTGAGGAGCGAACCCGCGAGCAACGCGCCCCACGCGAGCAGGTAGAGCTTGGCCACACGCGAGCCGCGAACGAGGGCGACGACGCCGACCGCAACCTGGGAGACCGCCCACGCAAACGCGAAGGCGAGCGCGACGTGGATGCCGACGCGGTAGCCCCATGTCGAACCTGCCGCGATCGCCACGACGTTCACGCCGCTTTGCACGAGCACGAGACGGTTCACGCGCGGCGCCAGGCTCGCGAGGTCAAGCAGCTCCGACGCGAAGCGCAGCCCAAACCCGCCAACCAGCGCCATGATCAGCGGAATGGGAAGGTCCGCGGCGAGGCCGGTCGCGCCCATCATCGGAAGGAAGCCCGACACACCGAACTGAAAAAAACCGTAGGCCGCGAGAAAGCCGACGTAAAATCCGTAGGCGCGTCCGCCGGTCGCGAGCCAGACGAGCGCGTTGTAAAGCAGCATCGCCGCAAGCGAGCCGAAGTAGAGGCTTTGCAGCACGAGATCGTGACGGCGATGCGCCTCGTAGGCCTCGGGCTCGTAGAGCGTGAACGAAAGCTGATGCGACGCTTGGCTGTCGATGCGCAGGTAAAGGTCGTGCTCGGGCCGCGACGCGAGCTTGAAGGCAGGGAACCGCGCGTCCACGTCCCACTCGGCAACGGGCACGTGATCGCCAAGGCGCGCATGGCGCAGCACGCGACCGCCCTCGACCTCGAAGAGCTCGATGGAGTCGGTCAGGCCGTAGCCGTGTTCGAGCACGAGGCTGCCAGCGCCCGAGCGCAGGTCGGTCACGCGCAAGTGCGCCCACTCGACGCCGTGGCGGTACCCGAAAGAGGGCACGTCTTTTTCGCTGGGTGTAAACTGCACCTTTCCCGCGAGCACCTCGTCGAGGCTTGCCGTGCCGGGCACGTCGAGGGCGAGGTCGAGCGAGCGGCCGACGATGGCCGAGGAAAAACCCTCGCCCAGCTCGAGCGCGAGAGGAGCGGCTTGTGCGGGTGCGGCGCGCAGAAGCGTGACGAGCGCGAGCGCCACAAGAAAGGCGAATGGTGCGCGAATGGAACGAACGTTCATCGACGAATGCGCACGCGAAACGCGAAACACGAACGTTCGAAGCCGTTTGGCGTGAAAGCACGCAGATTCAACCGCGCGAGACCCCACGCGACCGAGGCGGTCTTTACATTTTTGCACGGCCTCAGAACACCCGATTTACTGCAGAAACGCAATCGTTTCCGTCGCGCACAAAGACGCGCGTTCGTCACACGATTCGACTTTTTCGGCAACCGTGCCGGCATCAAAAGGCGAGCATCCTCCGACTCGAGAGGCGGCGTCCCCGATGAATCGCAGCATTTCTAACGGCAGAGTGCTTCCGGAGCGACTTTCTGTGTCATCCATACCGAATGGTCGACCCGATCGAGCTATCGTGCGGGCGTTGCGTCCATCAACAACCGTTTATCGCGGTTTCCCTGCGCTGAAACGGACACGCAATCTTTTCGGCACGCCAGCGGCGCAGCACAACAGCCCCCGAACGCACGCACGCAGGTCAGGGCGTCTGAGGCAGCGGCTCGATGGCCTCAAAGAGCGACGGAATGTCGAGGGGCCCCGCGTCGAAGGGCGGAATGCGCGCGACCTCGTCGGTGAAGGCGCCGATGCGCTGCCAGCGCGTGCCGACGAGCTCGAAGGCCTCGATCTGCCGTGCGTCCACGTCGGCGAGCCACAGGTGCTTCACGCCCTCGCGCGCGTAGAGGTCCGCTTTGCGACCGCGGTCGATGCGCTGCGTTCCCGGCGAGAGCACCTCGCAAACCCAGTCCGGGGCCAGCGTAAAGAAGGGCTCGCGGCGAACCATCGGCATGCGCTCGCGACGCCACCCGGCGAGATCAGGAACCAGAATTTGCGGCTCCGGGCCCAGATGAAGCTCGGGCTCGTCGAGGAGAAGCCAGCCGCCGGGCCCGCCTCGACCGCGACGAAAGGGCGGCCCGAGCTGGATGCCAAGCTCGCTCGAAAACGT
>CAIQDA010000294.1 GCA_903870415.1 uncultured delta proteobacterium | reverse complement strand
TCGCAACCTGTACGTCGTCGACGCGCGCCAGGGGCTCCACTTCAAGCAGGTCTTTGCGATAGCGAAGCTCCTTGGGCTTCCGCAGCGCTTCGAGCATGTCTCGTTTGGCAGCGTCCTCGGCGAAGACGGCAAGCCGCTCAAGACCCGCGATGGAAAGGCCATCACGCTCGCGTCGCTGCTCGATGAAGCCGAAAGCCGAGCGGCCGCGCGCATTCGCGAAGAAGGCCTCGACGTTCCGGAAGACGAGCTTTTCGCCACGGCGCGCGCGGTGGGCATTGGAGCGGTCAAGTGGGCTGACCTCAAGCAGAACCGAACGAGCGACTACGTCTTCTCGTGGGAGAAGCTCATCAGCTTCAAGGGCAACTCAGGACCATACGTGCAGTATGCACATGCTCGCGTGACGTCGCTTTTTCGCAAGGGCGACCTCGATCGCGCATCGTACTTGAGCGGACTTGTCACGCTCGTCTGTCCCGAGGAGCGCGAACTCGCCAAGCGTCTCGCCGTCTTCGCCGACGTGGTTCATGCGGCGGCCGAAACAGCGCAGCCTCATCTGCTTTGCGATCACCTCTACGAGCTCGCGAGGGTTTTCTCAGGCTTTTACGAAGCGTGCCCGGTCCTCAAGGCCGAAGGGGAAACGCGCGAAAGCCGCCTGCGTCTCGCCGCGGCCACGGCCGAGCAGCTGAATCAAGGACTCACGCTCCTCGGCATCACGGCGATCGATCGGATGTAATCTTCAAGGAGTCTCGAGCCGCGCCAGCCTCGTGCTCGGCGCGACGGTCGACGAACTCACGAAGAACCTCGAAGAGGTCGTGGCGTCGGTCGCGAAGATTGGCTTCGAGGTGCTTGGGGTGAGCGACTGCGTGATCCACGGACCCAAGGGCAACCGCGAGGCGTTTTTGCATGCGCGACGCGCGCTCATGAGGCGACCGACGTCGTCCCACGCGTAGGGAGCGCCGCATGCGGCATCGGGCGCGGGTTCCCCGTGGTCGTGGGATCACTCGGGCTGCGTGTCGAGTAGTTCGCGTCTTCCGCGGCGAAGGGATCGACCCACGTGTCCGTCGTGGGAGTGCCTGCGGTCAGCGATGCACCAGCCGGGTTCAGGTACTCGACGCGTGTTACCCTGTACGCGTCGTCGTAGGTCATGCGCTTCGTCACGGGCTTGGATCCCGCGGGCCACTCGCTCGGCGTGCGGCCGTCGGCAATGAGCACCGGGTTATCGGCCTCGTCGTAGGTCACGCTGCGCGACTCGAGAATTCCCTGGGTGACCGCATCGCTCGCCGATGGAGACACGTAGCCCGGCGGAGCTCCGGATGCGGCCGGCGCACCGCTCGTCCACCACTGCGGTGCGCTGCGGAAGGTTTGCGTATTCACGAGACGACCACGCAGGTCATACACCATCTGCGTTGTTGTCTTCGCCGCGTCGGCGTAGTCGATCTCGGTCACGCGCCCTTGCGCGTCGCGCTGCACGCCGATCACAAGCACGCCGTAGCTCGAGGTCACCGCGCTCACGCCGCCGGTGCCTTGGAGCCCGGTGCTGGTCACGCCGCTCGTCTCGGTCACGACGCGGTTCGCTTCGTCGTAGGTCATTTGCTGGACGTACGCGCGCGGGGCTCCTTGGCGCGCATCCTACGCTGCGAGCGCCGCTTGCCGGAGTCGAGTACTCCGGTGCTCCCGTGCGGGGTGGCTCCGCGGTCGTGGCTTGCCACTCCGTGCTGCGCTAGGCTTTGGGTGTGGCGGCGCGCAACCTCGCAGACCCGGAGTGGGAGCCCTCGGACGAAGACTTCGCCGAGCTCTTGCGTCATGCCGCCGACGACGTTGCGGAGGTTCGTGCCGAGGTGGCGCGACGGCTCAAGGCAACCATCGCCGCCGCGCGGAAGCCCACGTCGACGACGCCAGGCGAATGAAGCCCGTCCTCCTGGTGATCGCCGGACCGAACGGTTCGGGAAAAACCACGGTGACCGGGCGGTTGAGGCGGGACCACTGGAGCGAGGGGGTCGAGTACCTGAATCCCGACGAGGTCGCGCTGGAGCGGTTTGGTGACTGGAACTCGCCGAGCACGTTCAGGAAAGCGGTACCGGTACACGCGCTCGTCGAATGGCCGCTATTGACCCAAAGCGGCCATCGAGAGGCGCTGCAGGATGCGAAAGTGCGGCGATTTCCAAGGGTTCACGCGGTGGGCCTCGGCGGCCGTGACGCACCCCCTGGGGGGTGGTCGAATTTTCATGGGATTTCGACTTTCGCCCGCGTGTGCCTGGGGGCCCTTTCGATAGAGCCTCGAAATCGAAAGTGAACGGGGGCCCGTATAGGCATCTCCGAAGGCACGCCCTCGCGCGTGTTCACTTAAAAAGTGCGAGTGGGTCCGCGGCGCCGACGAGCGACCACCGAGCGCTTCCGTCAGAGGGCCAGGAGCGTCCGCACCACCGTTTCGACCTCGCCGAGGGTCGTCGCGGAGACATGCCCGAGGCGCGACGAGAGGCGCGTGAGCGAGATCGTCCGCACTTGCTCGCCGATGACGAAGCTCGGGAGCGAAAGCCCGCCCTCCGGCGGTTCGATGGCGATGCGTGTCGGGAGCGCGCGAGGCTTGCTCGTCACGGGGAGCACGGTCACGAGGCCCGATGCGGCGTTGAAGGTGCCGACGCTCAGAACGAGTACGGGGCGACGTCCCGCTTGCTCATGCCCCTGCGTGGGGTCGAGGTCCGCGAGCCAAACTTCTCCACGCTGGGGCGAAGGCCGCGGCCTCACGCGTCACCGTCGTAGGGCGGCTCGTTCTCGAGCCCGTCCGCAAGGGTTCGGTCCCAGAGGGCGTCTTCGCTCGAGTCCTCGTCGGTCGAGGGGCTCGCGGCGTAGGCCGCCGCCAGATCCGCGAAGAATTGCTCGCGTCGAAGCGCCTCGACCGCGCGCGTGAGCGCTTCGGTGATCGGGATGTGCGCCGAGCGCGCGAGGGCCGCGAGCTTCGCGTGGGTTCGCGGGTCGATACGCACGGTCGTGGTCATGTGCGCAGTGTTGCATGCGTGCGTGCATGCGGCAAGGTGTGCATCGTCTTCGGGTCGTTCCGGGCCGATGGTCGTTGCGGGGCCGTCGAGCCGCTCCCCGCCGCGTTGCCTTGCGCGCGCATCATTACGCGCATATGATTCTGCATACTGGAGATCCGCATGGGAGCGACCGCACGTGTCACCGTCACTCTACCGTTCGAGCTCCTGGAGGGCATCGACCGCTTTGAATCGAATCGCAGCCGCTTCATCGCGGAGGCCGTGGAGCACGAGCTCGTGAACCGCCGTCGTGAGGAGCTGAAGCGCTCGCTTGCGAATCCCCATCCGGAAGCGTCGGAGCTGGCCGACGTCGGTTTGGCCGCGTGGGCGTCGAGCTTGCCCGCCGGCGACGACGACCTCGTCGACGTGAACGCCGGTGCTGCCGTGCGCTGGGTCGAGGGTCGCGGCTGGGGGCCGGAGTCCGCATGAAGCTCGATCGCGGAACCATCGTGCTGGTGGAGCTCGACCCGACGGTGGGCCACGAGCAGCGCGGCATTCGGCCGTGCATCGCGGTGAGCGATCCCGAGGTGAACGCCGATCAGCGCTTCCCGCTCATCGCCGTGGTTCCCGTGACCGGGACGCCCGGCGAAGGCGCGCTCTACCCGCAGCTTTCACCTGGAAAGAGCGGCCTCACGAAGCCCTCGTACGCGCTTGTCGACCACCTGCGATCGGTCGACAAGCGGCGCATCCGCCGCATCTTCGGACGCATCGCCACAGACGAACTCGCGGCCGTCGACGAAGGGCTCGGACTCTTTCTCGGTCTCGACGCGTAGGTCGCGTGTGCGCCTCACCGCGCAATGCGCTCCACGGCGCGCACGAGGTCTTCGTCGCTCGGGTGCGTGTAAATCATCGTCGTGAGTACGCTCCGGTGTCTGGCAAATCGCTGGGTGAGG
>CAIQDA010000293.1 GCA_903870415.1 uncultured delta proteobacterium | reverse complement strand
GGCACCGGGCCCAAAACGACGGAACGCCTCGTCTTTCCGCCGAACACGAAGATCGGAGCGGGCGGTTATCTGTTCATTCGCGCTGGTCAAAGCCTGGACTCCGGCGTCACGGACACGGCGTGCCTCGACGGCGGCATATCGTTTTGCTTCCTCGCGAGCTTCGGGCTCAGCCGGTCCAAGGGCGATGGCGTCTACTTGCTGAAGCCAGACCAAACGGTCAGCGACTCGACGGAGTTCGGAGCGAACGTGGTGCCGACAGGTTCCGCATGGGCACGTCTGCCCGATGGCACGGGGACCTTCGAGCTCACCGCGACGCCCACACCGGACGGTGCGAACCACTGATGCGACTGATGCGACTGATGCGACTGATGCGACTGATGCGACTGATGCGACTGATGATCGACATCGCGTCTGCGGCGCCGTAGCGGCCCCACGCGTCGCTGCGCTATGTCACGCGCCATGAAGCGCGCATGCATCGCCGTTGCGGCAACCGTGGCCTTGTGGGCCCCAAAGGCCTTCGCCCGCTGCGAAGGTGACGCGAGCTGCACGAAACTCGACACGCTCCTCGCGGCTCCGGGCGCGTCTCCGTTCGCTGCCGTGGGTTCCTCCGACGTGCTCTCGCCTTGGGACGCAGGCTTCGGCTTCCAGCTTTCGTACCTTCGAAATCCGATCGCGGTGCTCGTGCCCACCACGGGCCCGTCGGGCGAACGTCTCGCCCTCGTCGACAGGCAAGTCACCGGCAGCTGGATGTTCGCGCTCGGCCTCGGCGCAGGCCTTGAGTGGGGCGTCGTCCTCGACTCGGTTCTCGACGCGACAGGTCCCGGTCTCGCGGGCGCAAACGCAGGCGCATCGCTTCGCGAAACGGGCATCGGCGATGTCCGCACGAACGTTCGCTGGGCGGCGATCGAACGCGCGCGCAAACCGAGCGATGGTCCAGTCGGTGAAGGCTTCGGTCTCGCCGTCGCCGCGATGCTCGAACTCCCAACGGGCATGTCGGGAGCGTTCGCCTCGGAACACGGCGTCATGGCGCAACCCACCGTCACCGCGGACTACGTCCATGGCCCGTTTCGAGCGGCCGTCGACGTGGGCGCTCGCCTGCGCAAAGCTCAGTCCGTGTTCGACGCTCGGTGGGGATCGCAGGCCCTCGTCGCAGCCGCAGCCTCATACGATACGCTACCTATACCTCGTATTCTTTCCGTAGGTGTTGAAGCTTGGTCGCTGCCATCGCTCGTCGATGATCGCGCCACCCTCGACCTGCTCGGAACGTTGAGCAGCGCACCGGCGTGGGCGGGCGAGCTCATGGTCGTTGCAGGCGTCGGCCGAAGCTTCGTTCTCGCGGGCCCGGACCTGGCATCTCCGGACCTTCGCGCCACTTTCGCTGTCCGCTATGCGCCGCGCGACACGGACAGCGACGGCGATGGGCTCCTCGACAAAGTCGATCGTTGCCCGAACGAACCAGGCCCCGTCCGCGACACGGAAACGCCAGGGTGCCCGGATCGCGCGCCGGAAGACCTCACCAACGTCGCTCCCAACCTGCCACCGGACACGCAGCCCGCTGCGCTTGCGGAACCGCCTGTGGCCGCTTCTCCTGAGCCAGCGCCCGAGGTCCCGTCGACGCCCGCTACGGCCGTTGAACCTGCGCCGACGCCCGCCGCTCCCGCTCCTGTCGAGCCCGACGCGCAAGCGCCAGCAAAGGCCACTCCATGAAAACGAAACGCATCGATGCGGTCGACCATCGACTCGTCCTTCTCGAGAAGGGCGACCGGTGGCCCGAAGCACTCCTTGAGGCCATCGAGAAAGCAGGGCTTTCGACAGGCACCTTCCGCGGATCTGCGGTCTTGCGCGACGTCGAGGTGCGATCGTTCGACAGCACGGCCGGCCAGCGCGAAGGCGCCCGTCGTCTTGAAGGTCCCCTCGAAGCGGTCCTCATCGACGGCGCATTCGGGCTCACCCGCGGAAGCATCGCCATCACCGCGCGGTCCGTGCTCGCGGTGCGTGACTCCTTCGGCGAGCGCATCACCGCAGGGTCCTTGGAGTCTGCACGCATCGATGGCGGTGAAATTTTGGTCAGCGGTTTCACGGGGACCGACGTCGTGCGCACCATGCGAGCGGACGCGGGCGTGTGGCTCTTTCAACTCGAGGCCGAGAGTATCGGGGCCCCGACCTCGACGAAGTCCCGCGACGAAGAGCCATTGAAGGCGGTGAACCGGAGCTTGACCATGCCCGCGGTCGCCGGCGCTTGGGCATCGCTTGCCGACGCGAGCGCTGCGGTCGTCGATGAGCCCGTGCGCATCGTCGTGAACCGCGCAATGCAGATTCCTCGCGCTCCGCGCATCGACGACCATCGCAACGACGGCAACCCCATCGTCGAGCAAGGCGCCGTCATCGAGCACTTCTCGTTCGGCGAAGGCGACGTGCTCAAGAGCGATGGTGAGCGCGTTCACGCACGCTTCGAACGCGACGGCCGCATTCGTGAAGTCAGCCTCAACGTCCTCACGGTCACGGCCGCGGGCACACGCCGGGGCAAGCCTTACTTCAAGGTCGCCAAGCGCGGCTGAACACGTGCGCGCGATCGGGCGCGTGCGGGCTCACAGCCTCTTGCACGACTCGCGCGCCAAGATCGCCAAGTCCGCCGCCCCATCGCCGTCGCCGATGAGCGTGTCCATGCGCGCGGCGATCCCCGGGAGAACCCCAAGGGGCAGCGCGCTTGCGGCTCCGAGCATGAGTCCAACGTCTTTGCGCGCCATCGCAAGGGCGAAGCTCGTGGCAAAATCACCGGCCGCCATGCGCGCGCCGCGGGCCTTCATCGAGGGAGCGAAGTCAAAATGCGAGAAGAGCTCGAACGCTTGCTCCGAAGGCATTCCGCCGCTTTTCGCCACGGCAAACGCATCGGCCATGGCCCCGCTGATGCCGATGAGAATCGCATTCCCGAAGAGCTTCATCACCGCTGCCGCGTCGGACTTCGCGCCGAGGTACCAGTAGTCCGTCGTCATCGCCGCAAGAACGGGAGCGAGCACCCCCGCGACGGCTTCCGGCCCTGCTCCGACCATGCAACCGGTGCCTTCGCGGCACGCTTTCGGCGACATGAACACCGGGGCATGAAAAAAAGAGATACCTGCAGTCTGCATGCGCAAGGCACGCGCTGCAGTTCCCGCCGGTGACGTGGTCGAGTGGTCCACGACGGGAACAGTGACAGCGTCGAGGCGAAGCAGCACGTCGATGACCGCATCGACAGCCTCGTCGGCACTCAAGGCCAGGTGAACACGATCAGCTCCCCGCACCGCGTCCGCCAGATCCGCCGTCGTGCGCTGTCCCTTTGACCGAAGAGCCTCGAGCTTTTCGGGGCTTCGGTTCCACACGCACACGTCGTGACCGCGACGTTGCTCCGCTTCGGCGAATGCGCTGCCGATGAGGCCCGCGCCCACAAACGTCACGCGACTCATGGGGTCACCGCTGCAAGCGGCGGCGCGACGACGAGCGCCAGCTGATCGCCCACGCGAAGCTCCCGGCCCAGTTCCGCAAACGCCACTTTAACCATCACGAATGCCAGCGTTTTCCCTGCCTCGCCTGCATGCGGCGCCGCACCGTGAAGCTCACCAACGGGCACGCCTTCGAGGCTCGCAACCGGGGTTCCTGCGGGAGCCGTTGAGCCCATCGTCACGAGCGCAAGCTTGCGCTTCACGTGACCGCGCAGTTCGAGCATGCAGACGACCTCTTGACCCAAGTAACAACCCTTGTCGAACGCCACATGGGTCTTCTCGAGCAACGCTTCCTGCGGGTAGTGCGTCTCGTTGTAGTCTACACCAAAACGCGGAAGCCCCCGAGCCACCCGGACCGCTTCGACCTCCGGGGCGTCGTCCGAAAGCTCCAAAACAGACGGAGCGTTGCTGTCGACGAGGAAGAAACCATCGTCTCCGGCCCCAGTCGCCACGAGCGCATGCGCGTCTCCCCTGCGCTCGGAACGGAGCGTATCCATTGTTTGGCCGGCAGTTGAACCGACGACCTGCACGACCCGGAGCGAGTCGAGGGGAGAAATCTCCGCGTCATCCATGATGAGGTGATGAGCGAAGTGCGTCACGACCGCGTCGCGAATGCCTTTGGCCATCAGAAGAACGAGCGTTTCGCCGCGCGCGATCATGACGAACTCCGCCATGATCTTTCCCGTACGCCCCACCGCGAGGGAAAGAAGACCTCGGCCCGCGCCCACCTTCGCGACGTCTGTGGACACCATGCCGTTCAGCCACCGAACCCGGTCGGGTCCCGTCACCACGGCGGCGGCAAGATCATCACGGCGGACGGAGAAGGAGCCTTCGCGGTAGCGTGCGAGCAGGTCAGTCATGATGCGTTTCCTCGTCCTCTCGATTCCTCGACTGCGGCTCCGATTGCAAGGGGCACTCGTGGCGCTTGCAATCGTCGTCGCGCCCATGGGTCGCGCGTCTGCCGGTGAGCGTTCGCCCTTCGCCGCAACCGCCAGCGACCTTGAGCGACTGCGCCGCGGCGAGTGCATCAGTTACGCGGCGGAAGAAAAAGTCCTCGGCAAGCCGCGCATGGTGCTTCTCGCGTATCAGCGCATGCACACGAGCCGAGCACGCCTCGCCCAAGCGATGGTCGAGCCGAGCGCTTACCTCGCGATCCTTCCTCGGACCACGGACGCGCACATCGAGAAAACCCTAGGTCAGGCGCGGTGGGTGGCGCTCACCCAAGGCAACAGCTTCGTCGAACTTCGCTATGTGATGCGCGTCGATCCAAGCGACGATCGAAGCCTCTACCGCTTCTCGATCGACGACCACTACCCGCACGATCTTGACGACGCATGGGGCTTCCTTCGCCTCGAAGCGCTCCCGGACTCGCGCGGCCTTCGCGACGGAGACGTGGGCGACTACCTTGTGGCCTACGGGCTCGTCTTCGACCTCGGTGGAGGTCTCCTGCAGACCATGTTCTCCGAGCGCATCCTCGCCGTTTTGCGTACGATTCCGGACCGCCTTCGTCGCTTCGTCGAAACCCCTGCCCCGCCTCGTCGCCCATGATTCGCCGCCTTTTCGCCGTCGCCCGAATGACCCTCCTCGAGGCCGTTCGTTCACGCCTGCTCCTCGCCATCGGACTCGTGCATGGAGCGGGCACCGCGTACGCCGCGCTCATCGCAGCCCTTTCGCTTGGGCAAGAAGCACGTGTGGTCGCCGACGTGTCGCTCGGGTCGTTCTCGCTCGTCGCGCTGACGCTCGTCGTCGCGCAGGCCTCGACCTCCGTCGACCTCGACATCAGCCGAAAGGCCGTGCTCACGGTGCTCACGCGCGCTCTCCACCGCAGCGAGTGGATCGTCGGAAAATACCTCGGAATTCTTGCAGCACTCGTGCTGTTCGGAGCGAGTGGAGCCGCACTCTCGATCGGCGTTGCCAGCATGGTTGAAGGCTCAACGCCACGAGGCGCTCTCGCGGCGGCGCTCCTTGTTCCGGTCGCATTGGGCTTCGTCTTTCCGCACGTGAAGAAGCTTGCATCCTTCAACTATCTCCTTCCGTTCCTCGCCCTCGCGAGCGTGGCTCTCGTGAACCGCGATGCCGGCGCGCAAGCCTTCCTTCGCGGCGCTGCGCTCGCGCTCTTCGAAGCGGCCCTGGTCGCGTCGATCGCTCTCTTTTTCTCCACGTTTTCAGGCCCCGTTCCGACAGGCCTTTTCACCGTGGGCATCGTGCTCGTGGGCCGAAGCGCCGACACGCTCGCCAAGCTTCCTGTGCGCTCGTTTCCCGAAAGCATCGTGGCGCTGGGCCGCCTTCTCGCGCGGGTGCTTCCGAATCTGCACGTGTACGTTCCTCCGCGCGCCGTGCTCGCGGGTCTCGATCCGCAGGTGTCGCCCAACTGGCTCATCGCGCAAGGAGGCGCCTACGCGGCGGCGTGGTGCACGGTTCTCCTCACAGGGGCCGCAATCGTGACCGATCGGCGCGATCTCGGCTGAGCGAAACTTCGACCGGGCGCGTCAACTCCCTGGGAAAAGCCGCTTGGGGGTTCACTTGCGTCGCAATGCGTGCGAATGCGCCTCCATGGCGACCGTTCCTCTTGATCAGGCGAAGGTCGACCGCTGCCGCGAGCTTGCGGCGTCGGTCGCAAGCGACGTGCAGTCCTTCATCGATAAACACACGACGGTCGGCGTCGAGCGCACGATCCTTCGGGCTCTTGGCGTCGACGGCGTCGATGGCGAAGGCGTCTCCGTTGTGAACCGCGTGATCGACCGCCTTCATGGCGCGAAGGTCCTCGGCCGCGGAGCGTGCACGTTCATCGCAAGCGAACTCCGGGCTGGTGCCGAAAGCGTGCAAGATGCAGCTGAACGCATCGCGTTTGGTGACGACGTCGACCTGAACCCAGGCATCTCGAAGGACGAAACCGAGGCCATTCTCGCGCCCCACGTGAACGCCGCCCTTCTGCGCATCGACACCGCGCGCGACGAACGCAGCGCCTTTCGCGCCTCGTTCCCTCCGTCACCGGAGCCGCACCGCTACGTCATCGTCGCGACCGGAAACATCCACGACGACGCGCTCCAGGCCAAGGCTGCAGCAAAGGCGGGCGCGGACGTGGTCGCGGTCATTCGAGCCACCGCGCAATCGCTCCTCGACTTCGTCCCTCACGGCGCGACCACCGAGGGCTACGGCGGCACCTTCGCGACGCAAGAGAACTTCAAAATCATTCGCGCGGCGACGAACAACGCCTCGACGCTCTACGGCCACTACGTGCAGCAGACGAACTACTCGTCGGGTCTCTGCATGGCGGAAATCGCCTGGATGGCCGCGGTCGAACGCCTCGACATGCTGCTCAACGACGCGATGTACGGAATCCTCTTCCGCGACATCAACATGTGCCGCACCTTCGTCGATCAATACGTGTCGCGGCGCTTCATCGCGCGTGCGGGAATCGTGATCAACACGGGCGAAGACAATTACCTGACCACCGCCGATGCGGTCGAAAAGGCGCACACGGTCCTCGCGTCGCAGTTCGTCAACGAGGCCTTCGCCAAGCGAGCCGGCCTCAAGGACGAGCAGCTGGGCCTCGGCCACGCGTATGAGATCGATCCGGGAATCGAGAACAGCTTTCTCCTCGAACTCGCCCAAGCGCAGCTCATTCGGCAGGTCTTCCCGGTGCATCCCATCAAATGGATGCCGCCCACAAAATTCAAGACCGGCGACATCTTCCAGGCGCACGTGCACGACGCCATGTTCAGCCTCGTGGGCATCGCGACCAAGCAGAGCATCCAGCTCCTCGGCATGTTCAGCGAGGCCGTGCACAACCCCATGCTCGCCGATCGCTACTTGTCGCTCAAGGCCACGCGTTACGTGCACAATACAGCCAATGCTCTCGGCGATGAAATCGAGTTCAAGGCCGACGGCATCGTCGCGAACCGCGCGCGCCAAGTGCTCGACGAGGCCCTCGCGATGCTCGAAGAGGTCGCTCGCGACGGCTTGTGGGACGCCATCGGACGCGGCGCCTTCGGCGACATCAAGCGCACGCGCACGGGCGGCAAGGGCTACGCGGGCGTGGTGGAGCGCTCGAACGATTACGTGAACCCCATTCTCGCGGCGCTGGAGGCATGGTCATGAGCGAACTTCCGAATCGCCCCATCAAGGCTTACGGCGATCGCGAAGGCGATGGCATGGTGCAGCTCTCGTTCGTTCTGCGCATTCCGCCGTCGGTGCGGGCGCGCGAGGCGGCAAAACGCTTTGCGGAATCGCACGGACTCGACGAACCGCTCGTCACCACGATGGAAGAAGCCGCGGAGGGTTTCTCGTACTTCGTCGTCTATGGGCATTCGAAGCACACGGTGAACCCGGGCGAGATCGAGGTTCCCGAGGTGAAGACTTCGGTGATGGGCCGCGACGTCATCGAGAAGCGCATCAAGCTGCTTGATCGAAAGCTCGTGGTCGTCGGCGCATGCACGGGCAGCGACGCACACACAGTCGGCATCGACGCGATCCTCAACTACAAGGGAATCAGCGGCGATAAGGGCCTTGAGAGCTACAAAGGCTTCGAGGCGTACAACCTTGGTGCGCAGGTCGAGAACGACTTTCTCATTGAGCGCGCCCGCGCCATCGGAGCCGACGCCATCCTCGTGAGCCAGGTCATCACGCAGCGAAACTGCCACAAGGAAAACGGCGAAGCCCTCATCGAAATGCTGAAGGCCCAAGGGCTTCGCGAGAAGTTCATTTGCCTCTTCGGCGGCCCGCGCGTCGACCACGCCCTCGGTCTCGAACTCGGCTTCGATGCGGGCTTCGGTCCAGGCACGAAGCCGTCCGACGTGGCCAGCTACCTCGTCGATCGTCTCTGCCCGGCCTACGACGACGAAGCGCCGCACTAAAGCAGTTGACGGTCGGCCTGTATAAGAGTGGCCGCAGGCTGCCGCTCCCCCGTCGCGGGGTCAATGCGACTGAAAAACGCTCGAACGCGTTCGCTCAGCGCTTGTAGAGCTCGAGACCCACGGCGGTTTCGAGGTCAAGCCACGCGCGCACGAGGGCCGCGTCGAGGTCCACACGGCGCAGCACAACGTCGAGGATCGACTGGTGTGCGTCGACGAGTTCAAGCGCGCCCAAGGTGCCCTCACGATACGCAAGCGACGCAAGCGTGCGGAGTCGCTCGATGGCGCTCGTGTCGTCGGATGCGAGCGCATGCCAGCCCGTGATTCGCTGCTCCACGACGCGCCGATTCAGGACGACGTTGACGAGGATCTCTTGGCGCATTCGCTCGACCTTCAGTCGCTGCATCGACGCGTCGAGCTCGGTACGACGCACGAGGGCCGACCCCGTCTCCCAGACGGGCAACGGAATCGAAACGCCGAGTTGCACGTAACCGCCGGTGCCGTAGCCAGGGCTCGGATCGAGCGGGATTCGGAAGTTTGGCTGATACGCAAGCTGCACGTCAGGCGAAGGAATGCGCTCCCTGTCCGCCCGTTCGACCTGGGCGGTTAGAAACTCGCTTCGAAGACGCTCGACCGTGAGTCCCCCGTGACGCTCCTCGGCCAGGCTTCGAAGAACCGCGAGTTCCGGAAGCGCCCGCATTTCCACCGCGAGAGGGGGCACGGCGAACGATGACCCGACGAGCTCCGGATCAACTTTACTCACAAGCATGTAGAATGCACGCTCACGCGCGACGCGTTCGTCGATGAGATCGGCCTCGATCTTTCGACGCGCTGCTTCGACGCGGAGTTGATCGTAAACGGCGTTCGCGCCCGCTGCGCTGCGAGCCGCAACGACCACGGCCATTCGCTCAAGTTCCCCAGCGGCCTCTTCGTGAATCGTGACGCGACGGTCGGCGACCTGCAGAGCGAGAAGCGCTTCATCCACCTCGACGACCACCGCCCGATCAACCGAACGCACATCAGCGTTCGCCACCCCAACCGCCTTCTCGGCACTTCGCGCGCGGGCCTGAACCTGGCCGCCGAGAGGCAGCACTTGGTCGACCTGAAGGAACATCATGTCGAGGCCGTTCACTGCCGTTCCATGCAGGAGCTCCGCGCCCTGAACCATCAGCGACGGGTTCGGCAAATGCCCCGCCGTGACGCGGTCAGCCTCCGCGGCTTCGACGACGAGACGAGCCACCGCCGTCTCTTTGCGCACGCGCAACGCGCGCTCCACAAGCTCGCTCCGCGTGAAGATTCGAGCAGC